>NZ_CAKVJA010000004.1 GCF_934754925.1 uncultured Clostridium sp.
AGTAAAGATTATATAACAGTATCATCAAGTAGTAGTGGAAACTCAAGCTCAAGTAGTACTGGAAGCTCAAGTAGTAGCAGTACTACAATACAAAGCGGAACAGTAAAAGTAAATGGTGGGCTAAATGTAAGAAGTGGAGCAGGAACAAGCTATTCAGTAATAGGATCATTAAGCAATGGATCAAAAGTAGAAATAGTAGAAACAAGTGGTACATGGTATAAAATAAAATACGGAAGCGGCTATGGATATGTAAGTAAAGATTATATAACAGTATCATCAAGTAGTAGTGGAAACTCAAGCTCAAGTAGTACTGGAAGCTCAAGTAGTAGCAGTACTACAATACAAAGCGGAACAGTAAAAGTAAATGGTGGGCTAAATGTAAGAAGTGGAGCAGGAACAAGCTATTCGGTAATAGGATCATTAAGCAATGGATCAAAAGTAGAAATAGTAGAAACAAGTGGTACTTGGTATAAGATAAAATACGGAAGTGGTTATGGGTATGTATCAAAAGATTATATTACAATAAATACAAGAAGTATCGCAGAAAATACAGTTTTAAAAGAAGGAACAGCTGTTACATTGGCATTAAAGGTTAGAGATGAATCTAACTATGAAGCAAATATTGTGGGAACAATAGCTATGGGAGAAAAAGTTTCTGTAGTAGAAGATAATGGTGAGTGGAGTAAAATACAATACAATGATACAATAGGTTATATATTAAATGAATATGTAGATTTCAATATAGCATAGTTTAAGGTTAATCTTTAATATAACTAATGAGTTATATTAGTTTGAATTATAGATATAGTAATTATTTATAAAAATCAAATTAATATAACTCTTTGAATTTTTATATGGCATAAATTATGTTTATGTGATAAACTAAATAACCCTATGAAAATAAGTACAAAAGAGGAGAGTGAAAATATGGAATTATTTGTGACTGATTTAGATGGAACATTAATTAATAGCAAAAGAGAGGTTCCTAAAAAGTCTGTAAAAATTTTAAATGAATTAATCAATCAAGGTGTTAATTTTACAGTAGCTACAGCTAGAACTCCGGCAACAGCAGTTGAAATATTACAAGATTTAGATTTAAAGCTACCAGTTGCTTTAATGAATGGAGTACTAATATATGATACTAGAGAATTAAAGTATATAGATATTAAAAGAATAGAGAAAGAATCAGCAAATAAAGTTTTAGATATTTTCAAATCATATAATAAAAATCCATTAGTATATGGTGTTAAAGATAATCACTTATGGGTGTATCATAAAGAATTTGAAAATGTTTATGAATATAACTTTTATAAGGAAAGAACTGACAAAAAGTTAAAAACCTTTGTAAAGATTGAAAATTACAAAGAATCAATTATAGAGTCAAATATAATTAATTTTGTAGCTTTTGATGATTATGAAAAAATAAAAGCAATAGCTGAAGAAATTAGAGATGTTGAAGGAATGACAGTTAACTATTATAAAGACGTATACGAAGATTGTTACTTTTTAGAGGCTTATAGTAGTGAAGCATCTAAAGCTAATGGTATAAAGTACTTATCAAAATATATAGACTATAGTAAGGTTATTTGCTTTGGAGATAATTTAAATGATATACCTATGTTTGAACTAGCTAACGAAGCATATGCTACTGCAAATGCAGCAGAAGAAATTAAAAAAATAGCTACTGATGTAATAGGTAGTTGTGAAGATGATGGAGTTGCTGAGTTCTTAGTAAATAGATTTAAAACTAAATAATAAATTAAAACAGAAAGTATTATATTATTAATAAAATAATAAAATATTTTCTGTTTTATTATTTTATTAATAAAAATAAATCTATATATATCCAAAGAAGAGAGGTGAAAACGATACAAAAAGAAAAATTTACCTAATAAATTAATAAATTGTAAATTTAATTAAAGTAAGGTATATCAATAGTTTTATATAGTTAAAAAATAAAAATATAAAAATAAATATAAAATTATTAACGAATTATCAATAAAATATAAGCTTTAATTAATAGTTTTTCATAAAATGCTTGAAAAAAATAATAAAACAATATATTATAAAAACAAGAGATGATTGAAATACATATTAAGGCAATTAAAAGAGGGGGAGTAATTATGGATAATAAAAGAGACCAATGGGGGACAAAGCTTGGTTTTATATTAGCAGCTGTAGGGTCAGCGGTTGGTTTAGGTAACATATGGAGATTTCCATACCTAGTTTATGAAAATGGAGGAGGAGCATTTTTAGTTCCATACTTCTTTGCTATATTTACAGCTGGTATACCATTATTGATTTTAGAATATGGAATGGGTCATAAATTTAAGGGCTCTACTCCATTAGCTATGGCAAGAGGAAATAAGAAATGGGAGTGGCTTGGATGGTGGCCAAGCATTACTGCATTCTTTATATTAGGATATTATTCAATGATTTTAAGTTGGGCTATGAAGTACTTTACACTAAGTTTTTCAAAAGGTTGGGGTAGTGATCCTAATTCATTTTTCTATAATGATTTTTTAAAACTTACAGATTCACCATTCCAATTTGGAACAGTTATTTGGCCGGTATTAATAGGAATAATATTAGTTTGGGGAATTAGTTGGTTTATATGCTATAAGGGTGTAAAAGGTGGTATAGAGAAATTAAATAAAGTTTTACTACCAACATTAGTGGGAATAATGATAGTAATTGTTGTAAGGGGCATAACTTTAGAAGGTGCTACTTTAGGATTAAATAAATTATTCACTCCTGATTGGAACAAAGTAATGGAACCAAAGGTTTGGATAGCAGCATATGGACAAGTATTCTATTCATTAAGTTTAGCTATGGGAATAATGATGACTTATTCAAGTTATTTACCTAAAAAGACAGATATAAATAATAGTGCATTTATGACTGGATTTGCAAACTGTGGATTTGAATTTTTATGTGCAATTGGAGTATTTGCAATTTTAGGATTTATGGCAACAAGCCAAGGGGTTGGAATTGATGAAGTTGTTTCAAGTGGTATTGGATTAGCGTTTATAGTTTTTCCTAAGGTATTTTCAGTTATGGGAATATGGGGAACTATACTTGGATGTTTATTCTTTACTTGCTTAGTTTTTGCAGGATTAACATCTTGTGTATCTTTAGTTGAAGCTGTATCATCGGCTATAATAGATAAAACTGGTTGGGAGCGTAAGAAAGTTGTTTCTGTCATAGCTTTAGCAGGTGTTGTTATGAGTTCAACATTTGCATCAGGAGCAGGATTATATATATTAGATATAATGGATAACTTTATTAATTGCTATGGAATTGTAGTTGTAGGATTATTAGAGGCTATTGTTATAGGATGGATAATTAAACCTGCAACAATTAGAAATCACACAAATAAAACTTCATACTTTAGAATTGGGAAGTGGTGGGATTTTACTGTTAAATTTATAACACCAACAATGTTAGCAATAATGTTAATTAGTAATTTTGTAAAAGAAATAAAAACACCTTATGGAGGATACAATATACCAGAATTATTTGCTTATGGATGGTCCGTTATTGCTTTAGGTATAATAGGAGCTTTATTAGCTTCAAAGAGCCCTTGGAGAAATAAAGCAATAGAAGATTTTAAAGAGGAAAGTGAAGAGGAGGTAGTTTAATATGACAGCAACAGCATTAACTTATTTTGCAATTGGTGCAATAGTATTATGGGGTGGTTTAATAACTACATTAACTATCTCAATAAAAAAAGAAAAAGAAATGAATTAGTTAAATCCAAGATTAACAATATAAAATATTTAGGAAACAAAAGGGAGGCGCAGATGCGTCTCTCTTTTGTTTCCTATTAACTAAGCGTTCACTTAAAGACAAAGTTCGTCATATTCTATAATATGAATTTAATGAGAAGGTGAAATTATGTGTGGAATAGCTGGAATGGTAGACTTTAATAGAATTTTAAAAGGGAAAAAAGATATACTTTGTAAAATGGTAAAAACATTAGAGAGAAGAGGACCAGATAGTGAAGGATTATATAACTCTAATAACGTATTGCTTGGACATAGAAGATTAATAGTTGTTGATCCTGAGGGTGGAAAACAACCAATGATTAAAATTGTAGGTGGAAAAAAATACGTTATAGTATATAATGGAGAACTTTATAATACAGAAGACTTAAGAAAAGAGTTATTAGAAGAAAATTTTACTTTTGATTCGTACTCAGATACAGAAGTATTATTGACATCATATATTGCTTGGGGAATAGATGCAATTAAAAAATTAAACGGAATATTTGCATTTGCTATATATGATGAAGATAAGCAACAAGTATTTTTAGCAAGAGATCCTATGGGGGTTAAACCATTATTTTATTCTAAAAAGGGGAGTACACTAATTTTTGGATCAGAAATTAAGACAATACTTGCACATCCAGAGGTAAAGGCAGAAGTTGATAGAGATGGATTAACAGAGCTTTTTGCATTAGGGCCAGCAGTATCGCCAGGAAGTGCAGTATATAAGGGGATAAATGAAATAGCAGCAGCAAATTGTATGCTAGTAACAAAGGATAATATAAAGATATGGGAATATTGGAAAGTTGAAGCTAAAGAGTTAAATGAAACAACTGATGAATCAGTAAGTCATGTTAGACAACTATTAATTGATGCTATAAGAAGACAATTAGTAGGAGATGTTCCAGTATGCACTTTTTTATCAGGAGGATTAGACTCATCAGCAATATCAGCAATAGCAGCGGCTGACTTTAAAGAGAAGGGAAAGAAGTTAACAACTTATTCAATAGATTATGAAGGTAATGATAAATATTTTAAGGCATCATTATTTCAACCTACTTCAGACCAATATTTTGCAGAAAGGATGGCTAAATTTATAGATAGTGATCATAGAACTGTTTTGCTAAAGCAAGAAGATTTAGCTTATGCATTAAGGGAAGCTACTTTAAGTAGAGATTTACCAGGTATGGCAGATGTAGATTCTTCATTATTGTTATTCTGCAAGGAAATAAGAAAAGATTTTGTTGTTAGCTTATCAGGAGAGTGTGCAGACGAACTATTTGCCGGTTATCCATGGTTTACTCATGAGGAAATGATAAATGCTAACACTTTTCCATGGTCAAGATCTGTTGGTGAAAGAAAGACAATTTTAAATGATAATTTAAAAAATATAAAGATTGAAGAGCTTACTAATGAAGAATACTTGAAAACTTTAAAAGAGGTGCCACATTTAGATAATGAAGATAAAAAGACTTATAGAATGAGAGAGTTATTTTATTTAAATTTAAAATGGTTTATGGTTAATTTGTTAAATAGAAAAGATAGATCAAGTATGTATAATAGTTTAGAAGTGAGAGTTCCTTTTGCAGACTATAGAATTGTTGATTATGCTTTTAATTTACCTGTAGATGTAAAACTTTTAGAGAGAAGAGAAAAAGGATTATTGAGGAAAGCTTTAGTAGGTATACTTCCAGATGATATAGTATATAGAAAGAAGAGTCCATATCCAAAGACTCATAATCCTATATATACTAATATTGTTTGTAGTATGATGAATGAGATATTAGATGATAAAACTTCACCTATACTTCAAATAATAAATAAAGATAAGGTTCAAGAAATAGTGGACACAAAGGGAGCTTCATATAAGACACCTTGGTTTGGACAACTTATGACTGGACCACAAATGATTGCATATCTAATCCAAGTTGATACTTGGTTAAGGGATTATAATGTTAATATATTAATATAATAAGATAAGGGAAGGTTGCAGATTAATAATTTGCAATCTTCTTTTCTTTTTTAAAATTAATTAAAAAGCACTATACAAAATAAATCATATATTGACAAAAAAAAACAGATAAATTATAATGATACCCGATAATTAAAGGACTCATATAAATCTCAAATATGGTGAGGTGTTTCTACTGAAAACCTTAAATTTTCAGCTATGAGTGAGCTTGATATATATTAACTCTATACGAAATATATATGGGTTATGGTGTATTAAATTCGTTGTAGCTGTTTATATGTTTTTTGAGTGTAGATTAAATATTGTAAAGCGCAAAAAAACATAATATTTAGGAGGAGTCTACTTATGAAGAAAAAAATCGTTGCATTAGTACTTTCGGCATTAATGGTAACAGGCCTAGTTGGTTGTGGAAGCGATAACAACTCATCAACATCAGAAGGAAGTGCATTAAAAGTTGGTATGGTTACTGATACAGGTACAATTGATGACAAATCATTTAACCAAGGTACATGGGAAGGAATAGAAGAGGCTAAAGAAAAATTTGGTCTTGAAACAACATTTATGCAACCTAATGGAGAATCAGAATCAAGTTATTTAACAGAAATTCAAAATCTTTATGATTCAGGTTATAAGTTTATAGTAACACCAGGTTACAAATTTGAAACAGCTATATATAAGGCTCAAGAAAAATATAGTGATGCAAAATTTGTTTTAATCGATGGGGAACCAAATGACGGTAAAAATAATTATGTTGTAGCTGATAATACAGTTGCAGTATACTTTGCTGAAGAACAAAGTGGATTTATAGCAGGTGTAGCAGCTGCGGCTGAATTACAAAATGGTGATTTTGGATTTATTGGTGGAATGGAAATACCAGCAGTTAAAAAGTTTAACTATGGATTCCAACAAGGGGTAGCTTATGCTAATGAACATTACGGAACGAATGTTAATTTAAAAGCTGAAAATATAGTTTACTCAGGCTCATTCTCTGATACTGCTTTAGGACAACAATTAGCGGCTCAAATGTATGATAATGGAGTAAAAGCAATATTTACTGCAGCAGCTGGTGTTAATATAGGAGTTATTACAGAAGCTAAATCAAGAGTTGTTAATGGTGAAGAAGCATGGGTTATAGGTGTTGACTCTGACCAATATGATGATGGTATTTATGAAGGAAGTAAATCAGTAGTATTAACTTCAGCTATTAAGAAGATTGAAGAAGCTACTTACCAAATAATAGAGAATGAGATAAATGGTGAATTCCCAGGTGGACAAGTTTTAAGATTTGATGCTAAAAATGATGCAGTGGGTATTCCAAGTGAAAATCCAAACTTAAGTGAAGATACAATTACAAAAGTTAATGAAGTTATAAATGCTATTAAGGCAGATGAAGTAGAAGTTAAAACTGAATTATAAAATTAATATAAGTTTAGGGTTATGTTAAAGAATTAACATAACCCTTTTCGTTAAATCTTGATACAAAAATGGATAAATAGTATTGACAGCAAAAAAAATATTAAATATAATATGACACGAACGATGGATAACTCATATAGATCCCGAATATGGCGGGGTGTTTCTACCGGAAGCCTTTAATTTCCGACTATGAGTGAAATTTATGAATGTGACTCTATACGAATAATTATTGAGTTAAGACGTATTATTTTCACTTTGGAAATTAATACGTCTTTTTTTATTTGGGTTAGATGAGTTTGTTTAAGATAAGTATTTGGGAGGAATGTACAAATGAGAAAAAAAATTATTACATTAGTACTTTCAGTACTAATGACAACAGGATTAGTTGCATGTGGAAACAGTGGTAACGGTTCGTCAAATTCAGGAGAAGGAACATTGAAGGTTGGTATGGTTACTGACTCAGGGACAATTGATGATAAGTCATTTAATCAAGGTACTTGGGAAGGAATAATAGAAGCAGAAGAGAACCTTGAAATTGAAAAGAACTACTTAAAGCCTTCTGGAGAAACAGAAGCTGATTATTTAACAGAGATACAAAATCTTTATGATTCAGGATATAGATTTATAGTAGCACCAGGATTCAAACTTGAATCAGCTATATATAAGGCTCAAGAAAAATATAGTGATGCAAAATTTGTTTTAATTGACGGAGAACCAAATGATGGTAAGGGTAATTATCTTGTAGCTGACAATACAGTTGCAATACAGTTTGCCGAAGAAGAGGGTGGATTCGTAGCAGGTGTTGCAGCAGCACTTGAATTAAAAACTGGTGAATTTGGATTTATAGGTGGTATGGAAGCAGCAGCGGTAAAAAGATTTAATTATGGATTCCAACAAGGCGTAGCTTATGCTAATGAAAAACTTGGAACATCTATTAGCTTAAAAGCTGAAAATATTGTTTACTCAGGTTCATTTACTGATTTAGCTTTAGGTCAACAAATAGCGGCTCAAATGTATGATAGAGGTGTTAAAGTTATATTTGCTGCAGCTGGTGCAACTGGTATGGGTGCTATAACAGAAGCTAAAACAAGAGCTGTTAACGGTGAAGAAGCGTGGGTTATAGGTGTTGACTGTGACCAGTATGCTGATGGTATTTATGAGGGTAATAAATCAGTAATATTAACTTCTGCTATTAAGAAAGTAAACGAAGCAGCTTATCAAATGATAGAAGCTGAGTTAAATAATGAATTTCCAGGTGGTCAATCATTAATATTTAATGCTAAAAATAATGCAGTAGGTCTTCCACAAGAGAATCCAAACTTAAGTGAAGATACAGTAACAAAAGTTAATGAAGTATTAGAAGCTATTAAGAATGGTGAAATAGAAGTTAAAAGTGAATTATAAAATTTTATAAAGGTAGGGCTATGTTCATATGATTAACATGGCCTTTTTAAAAATGATAAATTATTAACAGAGATAATAATATTATTTATTTTCGATGTAATAGTTCGTAAAATTCTAAAAAAACTAAAATAAATACAAATAAAATGTAAAATAAAACTTTTATTGACAAAGATGGACAAATAAAATATAATAAAGACGAACAATAGAATGACTCATATAAATCCCAAATGTGGTGGGATGTTTCTACCGGAAGCCGTAAATTTCCGACTATGAGTGAACTTGATATATACTAACTCTATACGAAAAATAATGGGGTTTTAACGTATTAATTTCACTTTAGAAATTAATACGTTTTTTTTTGTATAAGAGAGTATTATGAATTTATTAAAAATGTAAATGGTTTTAGGAGGAAATTTTATGAAGAAGAAATTTTTAGCATTAGCACTGTCAGCACTAATGGTAACAGGATTAGTTGGTTGCGGAAGTAATAGTGAATCAGGTAATTCATCAGAAACAAAATTAAAGGTTGGTATGGTTACCGATGCAGGAACAATTGATGACAAGTCATTTAACCAAGGTACGTGGGAAGGGATTCAAAAGGCTGAAAAAGACCTTGGAATTGAAAAAAACTACATGCAACCAGCAGGAGAAACAGAAGCTAATTATTTAACTGAAATACAAAACCTTTATGATGCAGGATATAAATTTATAGTAACACCAGGTTACAAATTTGAAACAGCTATATATAAAGCTCAAGAAAAATATAGTGATGCAAAATTTGTTATAATTGACGGAGAGCCAAATGATGGAAAAGATAACTACGTTGTAGCGGATAATACAGTTGCTATATACTTTGCTGAAGAACAAGGTGGATTTGCAGCAGGTGTTGCAGCGGCAGTTGAATTAAAAACTGGTGAACTAGGATTCATTGGTGGTATGGAAATTCCAGCAGTTCAAAAGTTTAATTATGGATTCCAACAAGGTGTAGCTTATGCTAATGAAAATTATGGATCAAATGTTAGTTTAAAAGCTGAGAATATAGTTTACTCAGGATCATTCTCAGATTCAGCTCTAGGACAACAATTAGCAGCTCAAATGTACGATAATGGTGTTAAAGCAATATTTGCTGCAGCTGGTGGAGTTGGTACTGGAGTTATAACAGAAGCTAAGACAAGAGTTGTTAATGGTGAAGAAGTGTGGGTTATAGGTGTTGATTCAGACCAATATGCAGATGGTATTTATGAAGGAAATAAATCTGTAATATTAACTTCAGCTATTAAGAAAATTGATGAAGCAGCTTATCAAATGATTCAAGCACAATTAGAAGATAAGTTCCCAGGTGGACAAATATTAACATTTAATGCATCTAATGATGGTATAGGTATTCCTACAGAAAATCCAAACTTAAATGATGATACAGTAGCTAAAGTTAATGAAGTATTAAAAGCTATTAAGAGTGGAGAAATAGAAGTTAAAACTGAATTATAAAAAATTTAATAAATTGGGGCTATGTTGAGGTAATTTACATAGCTCCTTTTATATGAAAAAAAACATAGCAAATTGAAATAATAGTATATACTAAATTGAGAAATATTTATTAAAAAATAAATTAAATATTTTAATTATAAATTGTTAAAATAACAATATTTAATTATAATAAGCAAAAAAATACAAAAATATATAAAATAATAAGTAAAAAGTATGCGTTATTTAGATAATTATAATTATATTAACCGATTTCAAATAAAAATATATAGACATAAATAATGTAGTATACTAATTATAAAAAAGAGCGAAAAAAATGTTGAAAATACGAACTATTTAAATTATACTTTAAGAAGAAGTTCGTATATAGTTATGAAATTATTATATAAGAATGTCAATTTATAACTTGCATAAGTTAATGATGCGTATTAAAAAAATAATTATTTAAGGGGAGGATATCCATGGAATATGTAGTTGAGATGCTAAATATCCGTAAGGAGTTTCCAGGAATAGTAGCAAATGATAATATTACATTGCAACTAAAAGAAGGAGAAATTCATGCTCTTTTGGGGGAAAATGGTGCAGGAAAATCAACATTAATGGGAATGCTATTTGGAATGTACAAGCCAGATAGAGGCTCTATAAAGGTTAGAGGAAAAGAAGTGAAAATATCTAATCCTAATATTGCAAATGATTTAGGAATTGGTATGGTTCATCAACACTTTAAGTTAGTAGATAACTTTACAGTTACAGAAAATATAATTCTAGGATGTGAACCTAGAAAAGGATTAACAGTAGACATTAAAAGAGCTGCAAAAAAAATCGAAGAGTTATCTAAACAATATGGTTTAAATGTAGACCCGTATGCAAAAATAGAAGATATTTCTGTGGGGATGCAACAAAGGGTAGAAATATTAAAAATGCTTTATAGAAATGCTAATGTTTTAATATTTGATGAACCTACAGCAGTATTAACTCCAAGTGAAATTGATGAATTAATTTCAATTATGAAAAATATGACTAAAGAAGGTAAGTCTATTATTTTAATTACTCATAAATTAAGAGAAATTAAAGAAGCCGCTAATAGATGTACAGTTATTAGAAGAGGAAAATATATAGGTACTGTTAATGTAAAGGATACTACAGAAGCCGAGATGGCTAAAATGATGGTTGGAAGAGAAGTAACATTTAAAGTTGAAAAAACTGAAGCAAAACCAAAAGATGTAGTTGTGAAAATAGAAAACTTATCAGTTAATAATAACAAAAAAGTACTTGGTTTAAAGAATTTTTCATTAGATATTAGAGCTGGGGAGATAGTTGGTATTGCTGGTGTTGAAGGTAATGGACAAACGGAGTTAGTAGAAGCATTAACTGGCATGAGAGGTGTTGAGGCAGGAAACATTATATTTAAAGGAAAAAATATAGTTAAAGAATCAATACGTCAAAGAATAGATGATGGTATGGCACATATTCCAGAAGATAGACATAAAAGAGGTTTAATTCTTGATTATACAATGGAAGATAATATGGTGCTTAAGGCATATAGAAATAAGCCATTTTCTAAAAATGGATTAATTAATAGATCAAAAATTTCTGAATATGCACAAAAGATTATTGAAACATTCGATGTTAGATCTGGTGAAGGTGGAAAATCTATAGCAAGATCATTATCAGGTGGTAATCAACAAAAAGGTGTAATTGGACGTGAAATAGAATCAAATCCAGATTTCTTAATTGCAGTTCAACCAACTAGAGGTTTAGATGTTGGATCAATAGAATATATTCATAAAAGATTGGTAGAACAAAGAGATTTAGGAAAAGCAGTTTTATTAGTATCTCTTGAGTTAGATGAAGTTTTAAATGTATCTGATAGAATAGCCGTTGTAAATAACGGTGAATTAGTAGGTATAGTAAATGCTAATGAAACAAATGAAAATGAAGTTGGTTTAATGATGGCCGGCATAAAGAAGGAGGAAGCTTAGTGCATAAGAATCAATTATTAAAATCTATTATGGCAGTAGTTCTAGGATTACTTGCTGGATTTTTATTAATGCTAGCAATGGGATTTAATCCAATAGATGGGTATACTTATTTATTTAAAGGCGGATTAATGAATCCTCAAAGAATAGGTAATTCAATAGCAACTGCAACACCATTAATTCTTACTGGATTATCTTTTGCCTTTGCAAATAAAACTGGACTATTTAATATAGGTACTCCAGGTCAAATGTTAGCGGGTGGTTTTACTGTAACAGCTATAGGATTATTAGTTGACTTACCATATCCTATATTAGTACCACTTATGATTATATGTGGTATTTTAGCAGGGGCTATCTGGGCAGCTGTACCAGGGCTTTTAAAAGCATTATTTAATGTTAATGAAGTTGTTTCAGCTATTATGATGAACTGGACTGCATATTGGATAGTTTACTACATGGTTCCAAAATATTTAAAGGGAACTACAGAAACGGAATCAGCTAGATTAGCAGATTCAGCAACTTTAAAGGCTGATTGGTTATCAAATATATTTGGTGGTTCGTACATAAACTATGGAATATTCTTAGCTATATTTTCTGTTTTAATTATATGGTTTATTTTAAATAAAACTGTTTTAGGATATGAATTAAAAGCTGTTGGATATAATAGATTTGGTGCTGAATATGCAGGTATGCCTGTAAATAGAAACATAGTAGTTTCTATGATGATAGCAGGTGGATTAGCTGGACTAGCTGGTGTTGCTCAATATATGGGTAACTCTGCAGTACTTCAAATTGGTGTAATGCCAGCTCAAGGCTTTGATGGAATAGCTGTAGCTTTATTAGGTAACAACAGTCCATTTGGAGTATTATTATCAGCATTATTCTTCGGTGTATTATATGTTGGTAAGGGATTTATGAATGCCAATGTTAAAGTACCACCAGAATTAGCAGATACAATAATAGCTACAATTATTTACTTTGCTGCAACAAGTGTAGTTATGGATAAAGTAATTAAGAGTATAAAGAAAAAAAGAGAAGATAAAAAATTAGTAACATCTGGTGAAAGGGCGGTAGAAAAATAATGTGGGATATAATTGTACAAATTTTTCCTTATGCAATAGCATATACTGTACCTATGCTAATTACTGCTTTAGGAGCGCTTTATTGTGAAAGAAGTGGTATTGTAAATATAGGTTTAGATGGATTTATGATAGTAGGTTCTTTTGCTGGAGCCTTAACAATATCTAAACTTCAAGCTGCAGGTGTTAATGGAGCATTATGGATAGGGCTTTTAGTTGCTGCAATAGTTGGAGCTTTATTCTCACTTTTACATGCTTTTGCAAGTATTAACTTAAATGCAGACCAAGTTATAAGTGGTACAGCAATTAATATGATGGCTGGAGCTTTAACAGTATTCTTAGCAAGAAATATAACAGGTAGTGGTAACATAAGAATAACTTTAGGATTCTTACCAAAAAGTATACCTGTATTAAAAGATATTCCAGTAATAGGACCATTACTATTTACAAAGACATATGCTACAACATGGTTAGTATTAGCAATATTAATAATAAGCACATTCTTATTATATAAAACTTCATTTGGATTAAGATTAAGATCTTGTGGAGAAAATCCACAAGCATCTCAAGCTGCAGGTATTAATGTAATGAGAACTAGATATGTTGGTGTTATGATATCAGGTGCATTAGCTGCTTTAGGCGGATGTATAATATTAGTAACATATTCTGGTGAGTTCAATGGAAGTGTTGCAGGATTAGGATTCCTTGCATTAGCAGCATTAATATTTGGACAATGGAGACCTTTAGGAATATTAGCATCAACTTTCTTCTTTGGATTTGCATCAACATTAGCAAATGTTGCACAAGTAATTCCAGAGTTAGCAAGTATACCATTAGTAGTATTAAAGGTATTCCCTTACGTAGTTACATTAATTGCATTAATTATATTCTCTAAATCTTCACAAGCACCAAAAGCTGCTGGTGAAATATTTGATGCAGGAAAAAGATAAATTTCAATTACATAAAAGAAGCTTTTTAAAGCTTCTTTTATTTTTTTACTTATTTTTAAGTGAATTTAAAAAAAATACTGTATGGAAAATTAAAGAAATATATTATAATATTTATAATACATATAAATTGGGGATATAAATATAAAGGGGGATAACTTAATGAAAAAAGTAAAAATAGCCTTATTAGGATTAGGTAATGTAGGTAGAGGTGTATATATAATATTACATCAAAATAAAGAAGAAATTATGAAGAGATCAGGATATGAAATTAAAATTTCTAAGATATTAGTTAGAGATTTAAATAAAAATAGGGGAATTGAAATACCTGAAAATATTTTAACCACTGATTTTGAAGAAATATTAAATGATGATTCTATAAAACTTGTAGTTGAAGTTATGGGAGGAATAGAACCAGCTAGGGAATATATGTTAAGAGCTATGGAAGCCAAAAAACATATAGTTACTGCTAATAAAATGTTACTTGCAACAGAAGGTGATGAAGTATTTGAAAAGGCTGAAGAAATGGGGGTTATGTTCCAGTATGAAGCTAGTGTTGCTGGAGGGATACCTATAATTAATGGGATAAATGAAAATTTAACTGCAAATAAAGTAAATGAACTATATGGAATAGTTAATGGAACAACAAATTATATATTGAGCAAAATGGAGCTTGAACAATTAGAATTTAATTCAGTATTAGAAGAAGCTAAAGAAAAAGGCTATGCAGAAGCTGATCCAACTTCAGATATTGAAGGTTATGATGCTCAATATAAACTTGCAATTCTTGCTTCCTTAGCATTTGGTACTAAAGTGGATATTAATGATGTATATAGAGAAGGAATAACTAAGATAAAGCCAATAGATATGAAATATGCTAGTGATTTTGGCATGTCAATAAAATTATTAGCTATTGCTAAAGATGATAATGGAAAAATAGAGTTAAGAGTGCATCCAACTATGATTCCAGAAACTCACCCACTTGCTAATGTATATGATTCATTTAATGCAATATTTATAAATGGAAATGCTGTTGGAGATTTAATGTTCTATGGTAGAGGTGCAGGTGATCTACCAACAGGTAGTGCAGTTGTAAGTGATATAATTGCTATTTTAAGAAAAAATATAGAAGCAGAAAACCAAAATCCAGTTATTAGAAATAATTTATGGGAAAAGCAAGTTAAGGATATAAATGAGGTTGAAAGCAGATATTATATAAGAGTAACTGTTGAAGATAAGCCAGGTGTATTAGGTCAAATTACTACTATTTTTGGTTCTAATAGAGTAAGTTTAAAATCAGTTATTCAAAAGGGTAGAAAACATCATGAAAATAGTGAAGTAACTTTAGTTTTAATAACGCATAAAACTAAAGAATTTTTAATAAATGATTCTATAGACAAGTTATATGATTTAAGAACAGTAAAAGATGTAGAAAACATAATAAGAATAGAAGAGTTTAACTAAATTGTTCGTTAAGGCTTGAATGCCGTGATGCCGAAAAATTGATTATATAATCTCCAGGAAGGAATATAATTTCACTAAGAATTTATATTATTATTTCCATAAAATCTGCTAAAGCTTCGAAAGTCATTTCATTCCCTCAGCTTCTTAACGCAGATTTTATTCCAATAATAATTAAATTCTAAAGTTCATTATATAATCTTCCTTCCGATAATATAATCAAATTTTTCTCTATCACTGGCTTTTAAGCTAAAAGATACAATTTTCTACGTAATCACCTTAAAAATTAACGACTTCTGCTATATTTTATATAATAAATTGTTAACTTCTAAATATATATTTTTAAATAAACTAAAAATATTAATACACAAATTAACTATAATATCAGAAAAATTTGTAGCACAAAACATTAACTATAAAGGGGTGCGTTATAAGCAGATACATGGAGAAAGAAAAAATGAAATATTAATTTGGAGAGAACATTGAAATTGAGCCGTAGAATTTAATCTTTGTGGAATTGAACTTGCGTAAAGAAGTTGTATTGAAGCGTTAGCGGCTTTTACAACTTTAGCAAGTTCAATGGAACAAAGATATAAATTCTAGGCGAAAATTTCACCGTTCCCGGAAAATAAATATTTCATTTTTTCGCCCCCATGTAATGCGCAATATTTTTCTATTTTACGTATTTGGTATAAAAGTTCATTAGAATTTGAATATGGAATTCTTCATCTAGAATAATTCTTTTAAGGATTGCATTTATATATTCATCATCAATTTTAGTTATAGTTTCTTTATATTGTTTAATAGCAGCTTTTTCATCTTGAATATCAATAGTTAAAATATCTTTAATTGATGATAAATCATAATTTACTAATTTACTAGACCAATAATGTTTCTTTTTATTATTAATCCAATAACCAGGTTCGCCACCAAGTAAAATTATTAATTTTCCTAGTATTTCTAAGTGATGCATTTCAACAATAGATATGCCACAGAGAGTATCGGATATTTCCTTATTACTATAAGTTAATGCAATTTGATGATAAGTATATTGTGCTATTGCATCAAACTCAGAAATAGCACTAGAATAATTAAGTAAGATTAAGTCAATATATTTTGAATTCTTTTCTTTTACTTTAATTTCTGGATATGGAAGATCAATTGAATACATTTATATACTCCTTAAATTAATTATAGGTATCAGTGTATTTTATGATTAAATATAGAGAAATGTTAAATAAAGCATTTATGACAATTGGAAATAAAATAAAAAAACTCTAAATTAGATTTATTGCTAACTAAATCTAATTTAGAGTTTTTTTCTCTAAGGCATTAATTTAGAAATTACTCTATAAATTCTTTGAGAGTTAAATAGAGTAAAATTACTTCTAATAGCTCTATCCTCATTTATAAAGCCTTCATAAAAAAGAGTTTTATTTTCGATTTCTAGTAAATCCATAGGTTTGATAACCTCAGGAAGCTTGTCCGTTTTATAAATACCACTATTAATTAATAATTCAGCTACAAACTGAGAACAGAAATAGTAATATTCTCTTTTATGAGGTTTATTAAAGTAAGCAGTTACTGTTCCTAGAACGCTATATTTATAGTTATCTTTATTTTCAAAAAAATTACTAATTTCTTTTTGTAAAAAATCAAATTGCTCAGAAGTAACATTAATTTTATATACTAAGCATCTACTATTAGGATACATAGCAAATACACCACTATATAAATTTTCTTCAACAAGGCCTGCAGGCAAAACCTTACTTGGGATTTTACGTCCAAAAGAAAACATTTTAGTGAAGGAACTATCAAGAGATAAAGAAACATGAGAATATTCTTTCTGTGTAAAAAGAGCAATTATATTAGAAAACATAGTACCAGTTCTAGATAAAACTATGTATATATCTCTATTATTCAAATTAATCCCACCTTTTGTTTTATAGTTTATATTGTACACTAAAAATATGTAACTGTTAATAATTTTTTTACAAACTTCACATAAACTTTATTAAACAACTTTATTTATCAATATTGGTATGTTATGATTTAAAATAAAGCTATTGAATAAAAGTTTTAAAGATAGAAAGGAAGATAATTTAAATGGAATTTAAATTTACTTTTGCTGATAAAGAATATATTTTAAATGAAGAGAATCTTGATTATTTTGTAAATGATGAAGAAAATCCAATTAAAGATATAGATGAAAAGAAAATAATAGAGATATTACATAATAGTGATAATGTTGAATTTATAAAAGCATTTTTTGATTTTCCGTGTGAAAATTGTAATGAAGGAGTTAGTGAAAAGAAGAAGTTCTTTGATTTCTTAGGCTTTAATTTTTATATATATACTAAAAATCAAGAATATGTAATAAGTACTTTAGATAAAGAGTATGAAGGATTATCTTTTAAAAGATTATTGAAAAGTGGAAAAATAGATAATAGTTATATTGTAATGATTAATGTTTGTAAGCATTGTGGAAGTTATTCTATAGAAATTGAAGAGTTTGAAGTTTAACTAAAGGGGTGGTATGTATTAAAGCTTAATATGTACCACTCTTAAATTTTTATATAAGATAAAAGTTTTATAATATATATTCATTATGATAATTTTCTCAGTATTTTTCTGAATTATATACAGGGATTTGGTAGAAAATAATACAGAAGGGAGCGTGTCTTACAAATGAGTACTGATAAGATTAAAGATAAAAAATATCAAAAGGGAGAAAGAAGACAAAAACTTCATCAAAATCAAAATAATGTAGGAAATGATAAAAATCCTAGTGAGTATAAAAGTTTTGATGGAGAACCCCTTTAGATAAGTTTGTATCAAAATAGTATATAGGTCTATATCAAAAAGAGCTTAACTTGAGGGTTAAGCTTTTTTTTGATATCATAAAAAGTGACAAGTTTTTTATGGAGGGTATTTATGAAGAAAGTTATTAAAAAGGGCGTAATTTTAGTAGGAATAAGTGCTATGTTAATTGGATTAATAGGATGTACAAATAATAAAATATCAAATCTAAATAATGATGAAGAAAATGAAGTATCAGTTGAAGCAACAGGAGAGTTGCCAATAGCAACTATTAAAGTTAAAAACTTTGGAACAATAAAGGCAGAGTTATATCCTAATAAGGCACCTAATACAGTTAATAATTTTATATCATTAGCTAATTCAGGATTTTATGATGGGTTAATATTTCACAGAGTAATTAAAGGTTTTATGAATCAAGGTGGAGATCCAGATGGAGTTGGCACAGGTGGTCCAGGGTACTCAATTAAAGGTGAGTTTAGTAGTAATGGATATACAAATAATGATTTAAAACATACAGCAGGTGTTTTATCAATGGCACGAGCAAGCAATCCAGATTCTGCTGGTAGTCAATTCTTTATAATGGCTGAAGATGCATCATATCTTGATGGTGAGTATGCTGCTTTTGGAAAGGTAATTGAAGGTATGGATGTTGTAGAAGAAATTAATTCTGTTAAAACTGACCAAAATGATAAGCCATTAGAGGATGTAGTTATTGAAAGTATTACAGTTGACACAAAAGGTATAAACTACAAAGAACCAGAAAAAATAAAGTAATAACTAAATTTTGCACTATGGCATAAAAATATATCTTACATTTGATAAAATAAAGGAAGATAACTATCCTATCAAAATAATTTGTAGCACAGAACATTAACTATAAAGTGGGGAGTTATAAGCAGATACATGGAGAAAGAAAAAATGAAATATAAATTCTAGGCGAAAATTTCACCGTTCCCGGAAAATAAATATTTCATTTTTTAGCCCCATGTAATGCGCAATTTTATTCAAGTTATATATATAGTAGTTCCTGATGGAACGTTATAATAAATCCATTTTGCATGTTTTGTTGCAAGTCTTACACAACCGTCTGTTAATTGCATACCTAAACGAGAATCTCTTATAGAACCATCTAGATTATATGGTATTGAATGAAATAAATAATTACCTTTTATTTGTGTATAATATAAGCATCTAAATCCACGAGCTTCACCAAAGGAATAACCTTTAGGTCCTGCATAAAAAGTGCCTTTTATTGTAGGGGAACTAGGCCTTCCCACAGTGCAAAGAAAGCTATTCTCTAATACCCAATAATGGGTATTTCCCTTAAATACATTAGTTTTGAAGTTTTTTGTATCAACCCATATAAAGTATTTAGTTTTACTAGAAAAATCACCTTCATTTATTTTTTTTAAAGCATCATCAGTATAAGATCTTGGTGTTTTTAAGGTGCTAGATACAAGTGTTAAATTTTGACGTGATGAATGATATAAGTTTCTAAATTTAGATATAAAATTCATAGTATTTAACTCCAATAAAGTTTTATAGTATATTTTACGATTATAGAAAATAAATGTTAAATGTAATAGTATTTATTTAAGGTGACCTCAATTGCAATATATATAATAGATGAAAAATATAAAAATATATTTATTATTTAGTAGATATGAGATTATAGAAACATATAATAGATTAATAGAATTTATTATGAACAAACTATGAAATCGTTTAAAAAACTTCTATGATAGTGTATAATTTTCTTATATGGGGGTGTGTTTATGCAAGTGATAAAAAAGGATGGTAGAATACAAAGTTTAGATATTATAAAAATAAGAAGTAGTATATTAGGTGCATCCATCGACAGCGATACAATTATAAATGAATCTGATCTAAAGGTATTGAGTACTAGAGTGTTAAAAGTATTACAAGGTATAAGAGGAGATGACGGAATTACATCAACTTATGAAATTTTTGCAATAATCATAGAAACTCTTAATAAGTATAGATTTAATGATATCGCAATGTCTTATTTAGGATATAAGAGTAAGGGTAAGAGTGATAGATAAAAATAGGTTGTAACTAATAATAGCAATTTTAGTTATTATTATGAGTTACAACCTATTTTTTTGAGAATAATATTATAGGAGGTGTAATAAATGAAAGTAATAAAAAAGGACGGAAGATTACAAGAATTAGATAAAAGTAAAATTGAACTAAGTATATTAAATTCAACAGAGGAAGAAATGCCATTGTTAAATGAGTCTGATGTAAAGATAATAGCAGAAGATGTGGTGAATTGTATTAAGGAATTTAGAGGAGAAGAGTATAATACATCTAGTTATGAAATAACAGGAGTAGTTATAAATATATTAGATAGGGATGGATTTGATGATGTAATTAGCTCCTATTTAGGATATAATAAGTAAAATTATGTGTTAAATATAGTATTCATTAAAGTTAAGTCAATTAAGATTATAAAATTTATATATAATACTATGATGCTATTAGTAAATTATATGTTATAATAAAACAGAATTTTATAGTAAGGAATGGTGGAGGAGTTTATGTATAAATTAATAGCAATTGATATGGATGGAACACTTCTTAAAGAAGATAAAACAGTTTCTGAAAGAACAAAGAATACTATAAAGGCAGCAAAAGAAAAAGGCGTTCAAGTTGTAATTGCAACAGGGAGACCAATTGATGGAGTAACAAGATATCTAGAAGAATTAGATATGTATAATGAAAATGATTGTGTTTTAACTTATAATGGTGGACTGGTTTTAAAAACTAAAAGTAGAGAAGTAATTTCTAAGATAGCCCTAACAGGTGCTGATTTACATTATTTACATAACTTAAGTAAGGAATTAGGCGTAAATATTCATGCATTTTCAGATGTACATGGATTAATAACTCCTAAGAATAGCAAATATACAGAAGTTGAAGCAAATATAAATGGAATAAAAATAAATATAAATGACTATTCAAATATTGAAGATGATCACTCTATAATTAAAGTGATGATGATTGATGAACCAGAAGTGCTACAAAAGGCAATAGATAAGTTACCGAAGGAAGTTTATGATAAGTATACTGTTGTTAGAAGTACACCATACTTTTTAGAGTTTTTAGATAAGTCTGTAAATAAGGGAACTGGTGTTAAATTATTAGCACAACATTTAGGAATAAAGCAAGAAGAGATAATGACTTTTGGTGATGCTGGAAATGATCTTGATATGATAGTATACGCTGGTATGGGTGTTGCAATGGAAAATGCATTTGAAGAGGTAAAAGAAGCTGCAAATTATATTACTGATTCTAATGAAAATGATGGAGTTGCGAAAGCTATAGAAAAGTTTGTACTTAACTAATATAATAAAATATTCTAATAAAATAGAAGTCTGACTATGTCAGACTTCTATTTTATTATTCACATACATTTATAAAATTAAAATTCTTAACATCAAATAATCCTTTATCTGTAATTTTTATATCTGGTATTACTGGCAATGATAAAAATGATAGAGTTAAAAATGGATTAAAAGTAATATCAGGAGCAATTATTTTTAATGCATCATGTAATTTGTTTAAATCGGAAATAACATGATTAGAATGTCTAGCTGTTATTATTCCACCTATCTCTAAAGATACAGAAGCTAAAACTTTACTATCCTTAATAATAACTATTCCACCATTTATATTTTTTAATTCTTCTATAGCAAATAGCATATCAGAATCATTAGTGCCACAAACAATTAAATTATGAGAATCATGAGCTATAGTTGTAGCAATGGCTCCAGCCTTAATATTTAGTCCCTTTAAAACACCAAGACCAACATTTCCAGTGTGTTTATGACGCTCTATAACTGCAATTTTTAATAAGTCATCATTAGTTGTTAAACTAACAAATTCATCATTAAGATTTAGTGTAGAGATATCAAGTTTTAAGTGATTACTTTCTAATTTATTTGGTATTAATTCTATAACATTTAGTGTTGATTTATTTTTTATATCTATTTTAAGAATATCTTTTGTAAGTGGAGGTATATTAATAGAAGTTGATAAAGTCGGACATAGATTATAGTTTTTTGTATCATCTATAAGTCTATTATTGGCTACTACTAATTTACCATTTTTATAAACAGAATTAATTTTAAAGTCTTCTAGGCTATCAAGAATAATAAAATCAGCAATATATGAAGGAGCTATAGCACCTTTGTTTTTTAGCTTATAACATTCAGCAGCATTTAAGGTAGCCATTTGAATTGCAATTTCAGGTGCTAACCCACCTTTAATGCATATTTTAATAGAAGTATCTATACTACCATTTTTAGCTAAATCATCAATATGTTTATCATCTGTACATAAGCAAAGACGTCTACTATTAAATATGGAAGCACCCTTAATTAAATCATTTAAGTTTTTAGCAACAGTACCTTCTCTCATTAATACATATATTCCCCGTCTAACTCTATCAATTAATTGTTCATAAGTAGCACATTCATGATCAGTTTTTATATTTGCTGTAGAATATACATTTATAGAGTGTGTATTTAAACCAGCACCATGACCATCTATAATTGAGTTATTAGAAATTGCATCATAAAGTTTGTTTATCATATCATCATTACAATTTGAAACAGAAGGATAATCCATAACTTCAGCTAGTCCTAAAACTTTAGAATTAGAATAAAAGTCTTTTAAATCTGAACTAGTTAATGTTGCACCAGAATTTTCAAATGGCGTAGATGGAACGCAGGATGGAAGCATAAAATAAAAATCAAAAGGTATATTTTTAGCAGAATCAATCATAAATTTGATTCCAGATTGTCCTAAAACATTTGCTATTTCATGAGGATCTGCAATTAATGAAGTTACTCCATGTAATAGAGCTGTTTTATAATATTCATTTGGGGTAAGCATAGACGATTCTATATGAGCATGAGAATCAATTAATCCTGGGCAAATAAATTTTCCAGTACCATCAATTTCTATATTACCACAATAATCTCCAAGGCCAACGATGAATCCATTTTTTATAGCAACATCGCAAATAAATGAAGAGCATTGAAATACATCAACGACAGAAATGTTTTTTACAACTAAATCACAGGGAACTTGTTTATTAGCTGCCTTAATATTATCCATAAGAATCTTTTTATTCATTTGATTAATCCACCTTTATAAAAATACTGCATTAACCTTCGTGGATTTTACTTCATAGTTATATCATTTACGGTGATATAGTAGAGACGCCTAAACCATATTTTTAAGCTTATACGAAGGTTATTTTTATAAATGATTTTTACTGTCAAAGAAAATTAGTGGAAATTAAAAATCAACAAAGATTAATATTAATAATAAATATTCTAAATTTGTAAAAAATATGATTTAATATTGGTGTAAGGAGGGGGAGGCTATGCCAATAAAAATTCCAAAAGATTTACCTGCATTTAAGGTTCTATCTGATGAAAATATATTTGTAATGAATAATGAAAGGGCAGTAAATCAAGATATAAGACCACTAAAAATAGCAATATTAAATTTAATGCCTAAAAAGATTCAGACAGAAAATCAATTACTTAGATACTTATCTAATACTCCACTTCAAGTGGAAATTAAGCTTTTGCAAACTGAAAGTTATAAATCTAAACACACATCTCTTGAACATATGGAAAAGTTCTATAGCTGTTTTAAGGATATAAAAAATGAAAAATTTGATGGATTAGTAATAACAGGGGCACCAGTTGAGCAATTAGAATTTGAAGATGTTAAGTATTGGGATGAGTTAAAGGAAATAATGGAATGGAGTAAAAGTAACGTGTATTCAACTCTTCATATTTGTTGGGGAGCTCAAGCTGGGTTGAATTATCATTATGGAATTCCAAAATATCAATTAGAGAAAAAAAAGTTTGGGGTATTTACACATTTTATAAATGATAGAACTGCAGATCTTACAAGAGGTTTGGATGATGTTTTTTATGCACCACACTCTAGACATACTGAAGTAAGAAGAGAAGATATAGAAAAAATTGAAGAGCTAGATATATTATCAGAATCTGAAGAGGCAGGAGTATTTATTGTTGCTAATAAAAGTAGAAGACAGATTTTTATATCAGGACATTTAGAATATGAAAGAAATACTCTCAGTGATGAGTATTTTAGAGATGCTAGTAAGGGATTAGATATAGAAATTCCTAAAAATTATTTTCCTAATAATGACCCAAGTTTAGAACCGATAGTTACATGGAGAGGAAGTGCAAATGTAGTTTTTAGTAATTGGCTTAATTATTGTGTATATCAAAATACTCCATATAATTTAGAAGAGTTATAGATAAAATGGTTATTAAATTGGTTGATTAATGATAAGTTAAAAAATCAATTTAGTAACCTTTTTATTATAAAAGGTTCTATATGGGGAGTTTTAAAAGCATATATTATATTAAATTTCAAGACCTGTTTTTTAAAATTTAATGTAGTATAATGAAAAATGTTGTAAAGAAGAATTAATAAAAAATCAAATAAGGATAATATAGGAAATTGAATAAAATATAAAGAAAATTAAAGTGCTTGTAAGAAATATACAGTAAATTCCTTTAAAATACGCAAAACTATATATTGTGTTTAAAAGAAAAAGATAGTACAATATGTTGTGTATTTAAGGTTGATGGTATTAATATAAGCACTATTTTTTTTGTAAATTTTTCATAATTTATATTACATAATATAAATTAAAATAGGTATTATTTTAAAGAAAAAGAGTTGAAAAAAGATAGATTTGAAAGTTTATTTAACATAATAGACTCTAGGACATTATGAAAATAAATATCGATTAGTGTATAATTAGCCTTTGAATTAATAACTTATTTTATTTAATAGTGATTATTTAAAATATACTGAAGTTTAGGGAGTGGTATTAATTGAAAGTAATTAAAAGGGACGGAAGTACAGTAGAGTTCGATAAAAGTAAAATAAGAGAAGCTATAACTAAGTCTATGAAAAATGGTAGTGGAATACTTCTAGCTGATATTGCAAGATTAATAGCAAATGATGCTGAAAAGTATTTTAGCAAACAAGATGAAATAGCAACTATTTATAAAATAGAAAGCTATGTATATGATAGATTAGTTCACTACGGACAAGCCGAAACTGCAAGAGCGTATGAAGGTTACAGAGCTGTACAGGAATTTAAGAGAAATACTAATACTACTGATGATAGCATATTAGAGTTACTAAGCAAGAGAAATGAAGATGTAATGAAGGAAAATTCAAACAAGAATCCTGTAGTATCTGCAACTCAAAGAGATTTAATTGCAGGGGAAGTGTCTAAGGATATTGCTAGAAGAAAACTTATTCCAGCTCATATAGTTCAAGCACATGATGAAGGAGCAATTCATTGGCATGATATGGATTATACTATATCGCCTATGTTTAACTGTTGCTTAATAAACTTAGAAGATATGTTTACTAACGGAACAGTAATAAATGAAAAATTAGTTGAAGAGCCTAAGAGTTTTGGAACAGCATGTACAGTAGCAACACAAATAATTGCCCAAGTTTCATCTAATCAATATGGTGGTCAAAGTATTACTATTAAGCATTTAGCTAAATACCTTAAGGTAACAGAAGATAAAGCATTTAAGCACTATATGGAAATGCTTAAGGATGAAGAACTTGCTACTAAGTTAGCTAAAGACATTAAGATGAAAGAACTTAAAGATGGAGTTCAAACTATAAGATATCAATTATCTACGTTACAAACTACAAATGGACAGGCACCATTTTCCACAATTTACCTAGAAATAGAAGAAGGTAATCCATATGAAGAAGAAATGGCAATGATCAGTGAGGAAATGATAAGACAAAGACTTGAAGGAATGAAAAACTATAAAGGTCAAGAAATTGGAGAAGCATTCCCTAAGTTAGTTTACTTACTTGATGAGCATAATTGTCTTGAAGGTGGTAAATATGATTATATAACTAAGCTTGCAGCTAAATGTACAGCTAAGAGATTAGTACCAGATTATCAAAGTGCTAAGATAATGAGAGAAAATTATGAAGGGAATACTTTCCCACCAATGGGTTGTAGGTCACACTTAAGTCCTTGGAAGGATGCAGAAGGAAATTACAAATTTTATGGTAGATTTAATCAAGGAGTTGTATCGTTAAATTTACCACAAATAGCTATAATAGCTGATAAAGATATGGAAATGTTCTGGGAAATGCTAGATCAAAGATTAGAACTTTGTAAAAATGCATTATTAACTAGACATAGAATGTTACTTGGAGTAACTTCAGATTCAAGTCCGATACATTGGCAACATGGAGCAATAGCAAGACTTAAGAAAGGTGAAAAGATAGATGAGTTATTAAAGAATGGATACTCAACTCTTTCACTTGGATATGTTGGTATAGCAGAAATGGTTCAAGCAATGTTAGGAGTAACTCATACTTCAGAAGAAGGAGAAAAGTTTGCTTTAGAAGTAATGAATCATATGAAAGATAAATGTGATGAGTGGAAAAAGGAAACAGGCCTTGGATTTGGACTTTATGGAACTCCAGCAGAAAGTTTAATTTATAGATTCTGTAGAATAGATAAAGCAAGATTTGGAGAAATTCAAAATGTAACTGATAGATTATATTATACAAATTCATATCATGTACATGTCTGTGAGGAAATTGATGCATTTAGTAAGCTAAAATTTGAATCACAATTCCATAGCATTAGTAATGGTGGATGTATTTCTTATATTGAAGTACCTGATATGAATAAAAATGTTGAAGCAGTTGAAGATATAATTAACTTTATATATCACAATATTCAATATGCTGAAATTAACACTAAATCTGATGTTTGTTATAAATGTGGATTTAATGGAGAAATGCAATTAGATAAGGAAAGCTTAACTTGGCACTGCCCATCATGTGGAAATGATGATGAAAGTGAATTACAAGTTATGAGAAGAACCTGTGGGTTAACTATATAGGCTCACATAAAATTACCGAAACTGCGGGAAACTCCTTAGAGCTTAATACTACCAATCTATTTAAGAAATTAAATAGTGGCTAAGAGTAATTGCTTAGGTATGGTAAAAAGGTATTTTGATTGGACAATCCGCAACCAAGATCCTAAGTCTATAGATAAGGATAAGGCTCAACGACTATAATGGTAATGCATGTATTAGTTATGCAAAGGTATAGTCTACTCCGACCTTTAATTAGGTGTTAAAGTATTGGGAAACCAACGGTATTAAGGATATAGGAAGTTCATACTGGAACAAAGGAAGAACAGCTGAAATTGGGGATAGAGTTCTTCATTTATAAAAAAATGAGAGGATTACCTCTCATTTTTTGTATAATAATTAATTGGAGGTATTTAGTGTGAAATATGCTAAAATTAGAAAATTAGATGTGACAAATGGACCTGGAGTGCGTACAACAATTTTTGTAAGTGGATGTACACATAATTGCGAAGGGTGTTTTAATAAAGAGCAACAAGATTTTAATTATGGAAATGACTTTACTAAAGAAACAGAGGATGAATTTATTGAGTTAACTAAAAGTAGACAAATAAAAGGGGTAAATATATTAGGTGGAGAGCCTATGCAACAAGTAATGGATGATACATTATTGAAGCTTTTAAAAAGAATAAAACTAGAAACCAATAAACCAATATGGTTATGGTCAGGTTATACTTTTGAAGAAATAATTAATAATTCTAAAAGAGCGGAAATGCTAAGAGAAGTAGATGTATTGATAGATGGAAAATTTGAAGCTGATAAAAGAGACATAATGCTTAAATATAGAGGATCATCTAATCAAAGAGTTATAGATGTAAAAAAATCATTAGAACAAGGTACTATAATTGAAATATTATAAAAATTTAATTAATAAAATTATCACAATAACAGTAATTAGGAGAATTTTTTTTCTATAATGTTATTGTGATTTTTTTAAATATATAAAAAATAGTGATTAAATATATTAAAAAAGATACAAATTAATTATACTAATAATATGGCAATTTTTATAAGGAAAGGAATAAAAGAATATGAGAAAGTTAAAAAGGTATATATTGGTTCTAATTGTAATAATGAGTATGACATTAATATTAATTGGGTGTGGTGAGGTAAAGGTAAGTACTGACACTTCTATTAATATAGATGGAACTAGTGATACAAAAATAAGTGTATATTATGATGATACTATAAATAAATTAGTAAATAATGATTTGTTATCAAAGGTTATTAATGAAGTTAAAGATGAGGTTTCAGATAAAGTACATTTTGGAGAAATAGTTAAATCAAAAGAAGGAAACTTAAATATAGAAGAAGTTAATATATTAACTGATAAAGTGAAAATTAATGAAGTATCTAATTTAAGTAGCGATTATTTTAGTATAATTGAAGACAAAGATAAGGGAATTTTCACTAATGAATACAGAATAACACTTAAACTTAATGAGAGTGTAATAGATATTATTAGTGATTATATAAATAGCAATATAAATAATAATATTGGATTAGACTTAGGAGCTTTAATAAATAGAAATATAGGAAATTTAATAGGTAATATTCCAGTAGATGTATCAATATCTATGCCTGTTAAAATAGTAGATACAAATTCTAGTGAGGTAGTTAATAATGGTAAAACTATAAAGTACTCCTATACTATAAATGATTTAAATGAAAGTAACAGTATAGTGATAGGGTTTAAAGTTCCTAATATACAAAATATAGCAATTGCTCTAGGGTTAATTATTTTAATAATAGTAATTATTATTATTTACATTAAAAGAAGAAAAAAGTAAAAATTACTAATTAGAAGGATAGTTTTGAAAAAATATTCTAAGATATTTATAATATTTAATTAAGGCTTAGTATTACAGAAAATTATAAAAGGGGACTTAAAAACTGATTTCTATATTTAGATGAAATCAGTTTTTAATTTATTAATTTTTTTAAATTTAAATATTTAAAATTTACAGTGCAACATAAATCTTTTAATAATAAATATATGGTAAAATAATATTTATAGTTATCTATATAGTAAGAAAACTATATTTTATTGTGAATTATAAAAAGAAAAAAGTACAATTAAATAAAATTAAATAAAAACACTTAAAAATAATAGAAAATGTAATAAAATGTAGAAGGTTGTATTAAATGAATTTCTACAATATTATATATATAGTATATAAATTAAAAAAAACTATATTAATCATTAAAAATTTTAATTATATAAAAGTAATGATTAAAGCTGTATTTAGTATTATAATGAAAAAGTTAAGGGAGGATACTTCCTTAATTTTTTTGTTAAGATAATTGAGAAAATATATAAAATCATATCTTAGAAGTGTGGTGATTAAGTGTTAGGTCTTATAGGAATAAGAAAAAATGTTGATATAAATATAAGAGAAAGGTTAGCAATTTCATTAAGTAAGCAGCCTAAGGCAGTAAAAGAATTAAATAAACTATATGAAGAAGTAGTAATAATAAGTACATGTAATAGAACTGAAATTTATATTTCAGGGTGTTTAGGAACTGAAAAAGAAATAAGAAGGATATTTGAAGTATTAGATTGGGATATTTCACTTTTAGAGTATACTTTTTATCTTCAAGGTATAAATGTAGCTAAACATTTATTAGAAGTAGTTTGTGGTTTTCATTCTAAGATATTAGGTGAAGATCAAATATTAGGCCAAGTAAAACTAGCATATGAATTAAGTTTAGAGCATAAAGCTATACATACAAAGCTTTTAAGGTTATTTGAAGAAGCAATAAGTTGTGGTAAAAAATTTAGAACAGAAAGTAAGTTATATGAGATACCAGTATCAGCATCATCTATTGCAGTAAATGAAGTTGAGGAATTTGGTGCAAGTAGTGTGATGGTATTAGGCTATGGAACAATAGGTAGTTTAGTAGTTAAATATGCATTAGGAAGTAAGTTTGAAAAAATATTTATTGTTGTAAGAAATAAAGATAAAGTACCAGATTTAAAAGATGACAGAGTTAATATCTTAGATTTTAATGAATATAGAGAAGTTATTAATGAGGTAGATGCAGTTATAAGTTGTACAGCAGCTCCTCATATTGTTATAAAAGATGATTATATAAATAAAGATGGAAGAAATATAATGCTAATAGACTTAGCGTTACCTAGGGATATTGATGAAACTTTATCTAAAAATAAAAGAGTAACTTTACTAGATATAGATACTATAAGTAAATTAGATGGAAATAATAAAAAATTAAGAAATGAAAAAATGAATGAATATAAATTTTTAGTTAATGAATATTTAAATGAATACAGAGATTGGTTAAATATTAGAGAAGTTACATATTATATACATGAAATGAAGAATACAGGAAATAGTGTTGTTGAAAGTAGAGCTAAGTCTTTTGAACACAAATGTAAAGATAAAAGAGATATTGACTTAGCAACAACTTTAATAAAAAGCACCTCAGATTACTATATAAATAGAGCTATAAAATTATTAAAGGAAGAAAAATTAAAAGGACGTGAAGAGGAATGCCTAAATATTCTAAAGCAAATCTTCATGGAGAATTAAGTTATGCACCTATAACACTTCTAGGGGAAAAGCTTAAAATAGGAGTAATAGGGGCAGGACGAGGTGCATTAATTAAAGTAAGAAACTTCTATAACAAAGGTAGTAAAATAGAAGTTTTAGCATTGGATTTTTTAGAAGATTTTTATAAATTTAATGGGGATAAAGTAAAGCTAATAAAGGGAAATTATAATAAGGAGTTTATATTAGATAAGCATTTAATAATAATTGCAATTGATGATGAGAATGTAATTAGTAAGATAAAAGATGATTGTGAAGAATTATATAAAATTTATATAAATTCATCAAAATTTAGGGATGGAATGGGGGTAGTACCTGTTACAAGAGAAAGTAAGTTTATTACTGTAGCAGTTAATACTAAAGTTGGAAATCCTAGAGGATCAGTAATGGTTGCAGAATCTATTACTAAGTCTTTGCAAGGGTTTGATGAATATATAAAATTAACAGGAGAAATAAGAAATTCTCTATTTTTAGATAAAGAAATTAAGGAGGATTTATTAAAATTTATAAATTCTAGTGATTGTAAGTTCTTTTATGATAAAAATAAAATTTTTGAAGTGTTTAAATTATTTTATGATGAAGATATAGTTAGTAAGATAAAATCCTTAAGGAAGGAAGAGTAGTATATATGGAATTAATTTTAGCAACTAGAAAAAGTTTATTAGCTCAAACTCAGACTGAAACAGTTATGAAGCTATTAAAAAATAAAGTTAATATGGATAGTAAAAAGTTATTAGTGGTAACTGAGGGAGATAAGAGATTAGATGTAACATTAGATAAGATTGGCGGCAAGGGTCTATTTACAAAGGATATAGAGATAGCTTTACTAGAGGGCAAGGCACATGCGGCTGTACATTCAATGAAAGATGTTCCCTATGAAATGGGAGAAGAATTTGAATTAGTAGCAATGCCAGAGAGAGAAGATGTAAGAGATGTACTTGTCTGTCAAAATGGTGAAAAACTAAGTGATTTAAGAAAAGGAGCAATAATAGGAACAAGTAGTATAAGAAGAGCAGCTCAATTAAAGGCTCTAAGAAATGATATAAATATTGTTCCTATTAGAGGAAATGTTGGTACAAGGCTTGAAAAGATGAAAAGTGAAGGTATGGATGGAATTATATTAGCCGCTGCAGGGTTAAAAAGATTAGGTATGGATGACATAATTAGTGATTACTTAAATCCAGAAATATTTGTTCCAGCAGTATCTCAAGGAGCTTTAGGAATAGAATGTTTAAAAAACAGCGAATATAATAATTACTTTAAAAGTTTGGATGATAAAAATGTAAGAATTACTGTAGAAGCTGAAAGAAGTTTTATGAGAGAATTAAATGGTGGATGTCATAGTTTAATTGGAGCATATGCTAGACTTCAAGAAAATGATATATATATAATAGGGACTTATGAAGTTAATGGTATAATAGTTAAAAAGGATATCTTAGGAAATAAAGATGAATACGTTGAATTAGGGAAAAAGTTAGCTCAAAAGATAGTGAGAGCTTAAAAAAGCATATAACCAGTATGAAGAAGGTAGGCGTTAATTATGAATGGGAAAGCATATATAATAGGAACTGGACCTGGAGATGAAGAATTACTAACTGTTAAAGCTGTTAAAATATTGTCAAAGTGTACAGCAGTACTTTATGATAGATTAGTTTCTAATAATATTTTAAATTATTTAAATGAAGATTGTTTAGTATATTATTGTGGAAAAGAGCCAGGAGCTCATTATAAAACACAAGAAGAAATAAATCATATGTTAGTTAATCTTGTTAAGGAAGGACATATAGTGGGAAGAGTAAAAGGGGGAGATCCATATGTCTTTGGAAGAGGTGGAGAAGAAGTATTATCACTTGTTGAAGAAAACTTAGACTTCGAGGTAATACCAGGAGTGACTTCTCCAATATCTGTTTTAAATTATGCAGGTATTCCAATAACTCAAAGAGCCATAGCACAAAGTTTTCATATTGTAACAGGAATGACAAGTGCAAGTGAAAAAATAAATTGGGAAGCCTTAGCAAAAGAAAATGGAACTCTTGTTTTTATGATGGGTCTTGAAAACATAGAGAGAATAGTAAATAACTTAATTAGTAATGGCAAAGAACCAGCAACACCAGCAGCTGTTGTAATGAGAGGCACTTCATCTAAACAAAGAAAGGTGATTGGTACCTTAGAAAATATTTCTGAAAAAGCAAGAAAGGCTAATCTTAAATCACCTTGTATAATTGTTGTGGGAGAAGTTGTAAATTTAAATGAAAAGTTATCTTGGTATGAAAAGAAGCCACTATTTGGAACGAATATATGTATAACTAGATCAAGAGAACAAAGTTCAAGTTTAAAGAGTTCTTTAAAGGATCTAGGTGCAGAGGTAACAGAAATAAATTCAATAAAAATTAAACCAACTAAAGAAAACTTAAAGCCATATTTAGAGAAACTTTCAAATTATGATCATATCCTTTTAACATCAGTAAATGGAGTAAATAATTTCTTTGATTATTTGATAGAAGAAAATTATGATATTAGAAATTTAAAAGCTAAATTTTCTGTAATTGGAAAAGCTACTAAAAAAGCATTAGTTAAAAGAGGAATAGTTCCCTTTGTAATGGCAAGGGAGTTTGTTGGAGAAGGATTATTTAAAGTTTTAGCTCCTCATTTAGTTAAAGGAGAAAAAGTATTAATTCCTTGTTCATCAAGTAGCAGAAGTTATTTAGTTGATGAAATAAGTAAATTAGGCTTAGAGGTAGATAGAGTTAATACATACGATACTGTATGTGGAATATTAAGAAATAAAAAGGTCTTTGATGAAGTGGATTATGTATTATTTACAAGTCCAAGTACAGTAACTAATATGATTGATATGTTAGGTTTAGAAGAAATAATGAAAAAGAAGATTATTGCAATAGGACCTCAAACAGCAAAATCAATAAGAGAAAAGGGAATGGAATGTCTTATGTGTAAGAAACATTCTGAAGAGGGATTTCTTAAGGAAATAATAGAATTTAAGGAGGCAGAAAATGTTTAGAAGAGGTAGAAGATTAAGAACAAATTCTGTAATAAGAAGTTTAGTAAGAGAGAATTCTTTAAGTGTAAATGATTTTATTTATCCTGTTTTCGTAGTTGAAGGAAATGATATAAAAAGAGAAATCAGTTCTCTAAAGGGAAATTATCACTGGTCTATTGATAGATTAGGAGAATTAGTTGAGGAATTAAACGAAACTAAAGTTAGTTCTGTAATATTATTTGGAGTTCCTGAGCATAAGGACTGCGTAGGAAGTGAAGCTTATAGTGAAAATGGAATAGTTCAAAAGGCTATAAGAAAGCTAAGAGAATTAAGTAAAGATTTATATATAATTACTGATGTATGTATGTGTGAATATACAGATCATGGACATTGTGGAATATTAAATAAGGATAATGTAAATAATGATAAGACTTTAGTATATTTAGGAGAAATAGCTTTATCACATGCTAAGGCAGGAGCGGATATGGTTGCTCCTTCAGATATGATGGATGGTAGAATAGCATATATAAGAAATGTTTTAGATAAAAATGGATATGAAAACTTACCTATAATGAGTTATGCCGCTAAATATTCATCAGCTTTTTATGGACCATTTAGAGAAGCAGCAGGTTCTGCTCCAAGTTTCGGTGATAGAAAGGGATATCAAATGGATCCAGCAAATTCTAGAGAAGCAATGGCAGAAATAGAAGCTGATTTAAATGAAGGTGCAGATATAATAATGGTTAAACCTGCAATGTCTTATCTTGATATAGTAAGAGAAGCTAGAGATAAAATAAATGCTCCTATATGTGTTTATAATGTTAGTGGTGAATATGCAATGGTAAAAAATGCAGGAGAAGCAGGTCTTATAAATGAAAGATTAGTAGCTTTAGAAATGCTTTTATCAATGAAAAGAGCTGGAGCTAAAATGATAATAACTTATTATGCATTAGAGGCAGCAAGATGGCTTAAGGAGGAAGAGTAATATGTCTAATAAACAAATTTTTGATGAGTCAAAGAAATATATGCCTGGTGGAGTTAATTCGCCAGTAAGAGCTTATAGAGATATGGGAATAGATCCTCCAGTTATGAAGTCTGGAAAGGGTGTAATAATAAAGGATGAAGATGGAAAAGAATATATAGATTTTGTTTTAGCTTGGGGACCAATGTTATTAGGTCATTGTAACGAAGAAGTTGTAACTGCTATTAAAGAGATTTCTGAAAGTGCTATAGCCTTTGGAGCTCCAACAGAGTTAGAATTACAAATGAGCAGATTCTTATGTGAGGAAATGGATAACGTTGAAATGGTTAGATTTGTTAACTCAGGTACAGAAGCTACAATGAGTGCAATAAAACTTGCTAGAGGATATACGGGAAAAAATAAAATAATAAAATTTGCAGGATGTTACCACGGACATTTTGATGGTTTCTTAGTTGAAGCAGGGTCAGGAGTATTAACTGAAGGAATAGCTGGATGTTTAGGAATACCTAATGATAGTATAAAAAATACTTTAGTGGGTGTTTACAATGATATGGAGCAAGTAAGAGGATTATTCGAAGCATATGGGGATGATATTGCAGCTGTTATAATCGAACCAGTGGCAGGTAATATGGGAGTTGTAAAAGCTGAAGATCAGTTTATGGAAACTCTAAGAGTATTATGTGATGAATATGGTTCATTATTAATATTTGATGAAGTTATGAGTGGATTTAGAGTTGCATATAAGGGAGCTCAGAGCTTATTTAATGTAAAACCAGACTTAATTACCTATGCTAAAATAATAGGTGGAGGTCTTCCATGTGGAGTATATGGTGGAAGACGTGATATAATGGAGAAATTATCACCACTAGGAGGGGTATATCAGGCAGGAACTATGTCAGGTAATCCAGTAGTTATGGCTGCAGGAATATCAACACTTAATATACTTAAAGAAAATCAAGATATATATGATCATATAAATAAAATAGGTGAAAAACTTCAAAAGGGAATTGAAGAAATTGCTAGAGAAAAAGGTATAAAATTAACAGTAAATAGAGTTGGGGGAATGATGACAGTATTCTTTACTGACAGAAATCCGGTAAGAAGTTATGATGATGCAAAAAGTTGTGATTTAGAAATGTTTAAGAAGTACTTCTTGCATATGTTAAACAGCGGATTTAACATACCACAATCTCAGTTTGAATCAATGTTTTTAAGTGCTGTTCATACAGAGGAACATATTAATAAATTCTTAGAGGCCTTTAGACAGTTTGAAGCATAAGGGGAAAATCAGTGACAAGTTTCAAGTTAGGGAACAAATTTAGCTTAGTCTAAATTTAAAAAATATAATCAGTGACAAATGATAAATGGCAAGTTTTAAGTTAAGGAATAAATTTAAGAAATCTTTTTAAGGATTTCAACCTTAATTTGTCACTTGCCATTTATCACTAAATATCGGGGGTGTTTTATGAGTAAAGCAATAGTTTTAGTGGCTTTTGGTAGTGCAAATTTAGAGGGTATTAAAAAAAGTATAGGGCTTTTGGAGAAAGATTTAGAAAAGTGCTTTGGTGAAGACTATACAATATTTAAAGCTTTTACATCTAATAAGGTTATTGATCTTTTAAAGGAAAGATATGATTATGTTGTACCACATTTAAGCAAAGTGCTTTTTAATTTAGTTAATCAAGGCTATGAAGAGGTTATTATACAACCACTACATATAATGAGTGGAAGAGATAAAAATCAAATTGAAGAAACAGTTAATGAATATAAATATTCAATGAAAAAGCTAGTAATTAGTAAATCATTATTTACTGAAGAAGAGGAAAATCTAAATAAAGAAAGTTATGAAGTTGGAAGGATAATTTCAGAAAATATAGGTAATAATGATATCTTGCTAGTGGGTCACGGTTCAAAAAGAAGCTCTAATAAGTTATATGATGTAATAGAAGAAGCTGTTAGAAATATTACTGATAAAAGGGTATATATGGCCACATTAGAAGGCGAGAAAACAATAGATACTGTCATTGAAAAATTAGTAAGAGATAAAGTTAATAATTTGATAGTAAAGCCATTGTTTATAATTCCAGGTAAACATGTTGTTTCAGATATATCTATTGGAGAAGGATCATGGATAGAGATGCTAAGGGAAAGAAATATTAATATAACTATTAATGAAGATTCTCTTTTACAATATGAAAAAATAAGAAAATTGTATATAAGAAATATTAATGAAGTTATTTAAAAATAATTAATATGTATACTAAATAATTAATAAATTTTAGGATTCTTTTTAGAATCCTTTTATTTGTTTTAAAAGTAAACCTTTATTATTGCGAGTTTAATTTAATTTTAAGTAATGGGATTTTTTGTTTGAAAAATGAATAGAAAAGTTGTATTATATATAATTGTGATAAAAAAATACAAAGATTAAATATTAGGTAGAGGTGTAGATATGTACAGGAGAGAAATTGATAACTTAACTCACTCTGCAGAAGTTAAAATTGGCTTATTTAATAGAAGTATAGCTAAATATTTAACATCTGCATTTCTTGGAAGCTTTTTTGTAAGCTTAGGAATTATGTTAATTTATTCTATTGGCGGAATAATGCATCATGCAGAAGTTGGAACTTACAAAATATTAATGGGAGCATGCTTTGGAGTTGCTTTAAGTTTAGTATTTATGTGTGGTGGAGATTTATTTACAAGTAATGCAATGATAATGACTATTGGTGCATTAGAAAAGAAAGTATCATGGTTAGATGCACTTAAAATTTGGGTTGCAGTTTGGATTGGTAACTTATTAGGTGGTGTTGTAGGAGCATTACTATATGTTAATGCTGGAGTTGCAAGTGGTAAGAGTGAATACATTGGAGAATTTATAGTAAATAATGTAGCAACTAAAATGAATACACCAGGAATGGAATTATTTTTAAGAGGATTATTATGTAACGTTTTAGTTTGTCTTGCAACATGGATGTGCTATAAGCTTAAAGAAGAAACTTCAAAGTTAATAATGATTTGGTGGTGTTTATTTACATTTATAACTGCTGGATTTGAACATAGTGTAGCTAATATGAGTTTTTTAACTATGGGATTATTATTACCACACGGAGCTGATGTTAGTATTATGGGAATGGCTCATAACTTACTTTGGGTTTCTTTAGGAAACTTTGTAGGTGGAGTATTATTTGTTGGTTTACCATATTACTTCATAACAAAAGAAAAGAAAAGTGCTTAATATATAGAAAGGGAACTGCGGTTTTGCAGTTCTTTTTTTATTTTAAATTTAAAGTTGAGCAAAATAGTAAGAAATAAATATTGACAAATAATTATTATTAGAAGATAATAATTTTGGAACAAATAATAATACTTAAACGGAGGATGAAATAAAATGAAGGCATTTGTTGATGAAAATGTATGTATAAGCTGTGGATTATGTGAAGGGGTATGTTCAGACGTATTTTCACTTGATACTGGAGTTGCAGTTGCAGTTGAAGACGTTGCAGCTGAGTTTGAAGATGCTACAAGAGAAGCTTGTGATGGATGTCCAGTACAAGCTATTTCTATAGAAGAATAATTAATTTAAAGTATTAAAACAAAGGAGATGAATTTTATGTCAAAAGTATGTTTATGTAGAGGAATAACAGAAGAGCAAATTGTTGAAGCTGTAAAAAATGGAGCAACTTCTTTTGAAGAAGTTAAGGAAGAAACTGGTGCGGGTGCTGGTGGATGCCGTGGTGGAAGATGTAGATGTAACATCGAATTATTAATTGAAAAGAACAAATAAGGCATAAATAATAAGATAGAAGTATAAATTAATATATTTCTATCTTATTTTATTACTTTTTATAGTAAGGCATTCTAAAATTTTAATTTATCAATATCAGTTATCTTATATTAATTAAAAAATGGACAAATTCCATTAGAAAATGTCCATATAAAATATAATTATTTAACTTTATAAATCCAACCTTCAGGAGCTTCAACATCTCCAAATTGAATTCCACAAAGAATTCTATAAAGTTCTTTAGTAATTGGACCAACTTCAGTTTCACTATAGAATACATGAAGTTCGCCTTTATATTCAATACCACCAATTGGTGTAATAACTGCTGCAGTACCACAAGCACCAGCTTCTTTGAATTCATCAAGAGAATCTATTGGAACTTTTCTTTCATATACTGGCATATTTAAATATTTTTCTGCAATTTCCATTAGTGAATATTTAGTTATACTTGGTAATACTGATGGAGATTTAGGAGTGACAAATTCATTGTTTTTTGTAATTCCAAAGAAGTTTGCAGCACCAACTTCTTCAATATATGTTCTAGTAGCTGGATCTAGATATATACAATCAGCAAATCCCCTGTCAGCAGCTATTTTATGTGGTTGCATTGAAGCAGCATAGTTACCACCAACTTTTTGACCACCAGTTCCATGAGGAGCTGCTCTATCATAATCTGCAATCATAAAGTTACAAGGTGTCATACCACCTTTAAAATATGCTCCAACAGGTAAGCAAAATACACAGAATATATATTCAGGTGCAGGTTTAACACCTATATTATCACCAACTCCAATAACAAATGGTCTTAAATATAAAGTACCGCCAGTTCCATAAGGAGGAACATAATGTTCATTTGCTTTAACAACTTGCATACAAGCATCTATAAACTTTTCTTCTGGAATTTCAGGCATAAGTAGCTTATTAAGACTATTATTAAGTCTTGCAGCATTTCTATTAGGTCTAAAAAGTTGAATATCCCCATTTTTAGTTCTATAAGCTTTTAAACCCTCAAAACATTGTTGTCCATAATGAAGAGCACAAGAAGCTTCACTTATAGTAAGCATGTTATCTTCAGTTAAATGTCCTTCATCCCAACTTCCATTTTTCCAAGTAGAGATATAACGAAAATCAGTTTTAATATACTCAAACCCCAAGTTATTCCAATCGATGTTTACTTTTTTAGTCATTTAAATCGCCCCTTTTTATTTATAATTAATATATAAAATTAACTTTATATTTATAAAAATAGTTAATAATAAATATCTGATATGTAACTTAAAATAATTAAGTTTATTTTCTTAATTATTTATTTTACCACTAATAAGAAAAATCTTAAATAAGAAACAAGAAAAATATAACAAAAAATATATATACATATGAAAAAAATTTGTTGTATAGTATAATATTGGTTAAGTGATAAAAGTATCATTTATATAATAGATATATATTTTAGGAGGCAAATAATGAAGAGAGAAGTTATTCATACAAATAATGCTCCAGGGGCAATAGGACCATATTCACAAGGAATTATAGTTGGAGATTTTGTTTATACATCTGGACAAATTCCAATTAATCCAGCTACAGGAGTTATGGAAAGTGATATAAAGCTTGCAACTAAACAATCAATGGAGAATATTAAAGCAATATTAGAAGAAGCTGGGACATCTTTAGAAAATGTAGTGAAGACAAGTATATTTTTAAAGGATTTAAATGATTTTGCTGCAGTTAATGAAGTTTATGGAACATATTTCACTGAAAATCCACCAGCAAGAAGTTGTGTTCAAGTAGCAAAATTACCGAAGGATGCAGTTATAGAAATAGAAGCTATAGCAATTAAATAGTATAAAAAAATAAAAGGGCCTTAAAGGCTTTTTTATTTTTTAAAAATATAGTAAATTATATATTTGTAGAATAGCATTAATGGGTAAAATATCACTATGTATAATATGAAGGTAAATATAGTATTTAAATGAAGGGAGACTACTTTATGAAAAAAAATAGAATGAAGTTAATAGCTATAGCCTTATCGACTCTATTTGTTGCAAATACTTTTGTTGGTTGTAATAAAAAAAAGTATGATGTAACTATTAACTTTTTAAATTGGGGAGAAAATATAGCTGATGGGCTTATAGATGAGTTTCAAGAAAAATATAATATAGGTGTTAATGAAATCTTTGTTGATGATAATGAAGCTATGTATCAAGAACTTACTTCAGGAAAGACACAATATGATGTAGCAGTTCCTGGAGATTACATGGTTGAAAGACTTATAGCAGAAGATAGATTAGAAAAGTTAGATAAGGACGCTATACCTAATTGGACTCAACTTTCAGAAGATAACTTAAATAGACCATTTGATCCAGGAAATGTTTACTCGCTTCCATATATGAATGGAACTATAGGAATTGTATATAATACAGATATAATAAAAGAGGATGTAGATAGTTGGAAAGACATGTGGAATCCAGAATATAGAGATGAAATATTTGTTCTTGATTCACAAAGAGATGCTATAGGAATGGCTCTTAAAATGCTAGGATATCCTTTAAATAGTACAGATTCACAACAGCTTGAAGAAGCAAAGGAAGCATTAATAGCACAAAAAGAGTTGGGAACTATTTATGGTGCAGATAATGTTAAGGACTTAATGATATCTGGAGAGAGAGCTATAGCTATGATATGGTCAGGGGAAGGGCTTAATTTAGCAGATGAGTATGATTATTTAGAATATGTTGTACCAAAAGAAGGAGCTAACTTCTGGATAGATTCATTAGTAATACCTAAGGGAACTGAAAATAAGGAAGCTGCAGAAGCATTTATTAATTTTTTATGTGATAAAGATAGTGCATATAGAATAGCTGAAGAAATAGGATATACTACACCAAACAAAGAAGCTATGGCTGAACAATCTGATGATGTTAAAAATAATCCAGGAGCTTATATGCCTCAAGAAATAATGGATAAATGTGAAGGATATAAGTATTTAACTCAAGATCAGCTTAAATTATATGATGATATTTGGATGCAAGTAAAGGGATAAGAATAGTTATAATTGATATTTACTATAATTTCTATATGGTAGAAGAATTGTAATAATAGTTTAGTAGAAAAACTAAATGTTTTGGTATATAATACTTATAAAAGGAAATGAGCTTAGGAGGAGAGAGTATGGATAAAATAATTGACTTTAATGAGCTTAAAAATAGAGTTAATGACAAAGATGTAGATCAATTTGAATCATATATTTATTCTTTATATTATAAGATGGCTGAAGGCAAGATTAATATGTCTGAGTTTTCTAAAGAGTTAGGTGAATATATGGAGAAAAATAATCTTTCTCCAGATAAATTCTTAAAAATGCAAACAAAGCTTATGGAGAGATATGGAATTGATGCTTCAGGGTTTGAAGATCAATTAAAATTATTAGGGTTAGAGAATATAGCAACTAATCCAGCTGATTATGAAAAAACACGTAGAACTTTAAGTTTCCAAGAAAAATATAAAAGTAGACTTAAAGTTAAAGGTGCTACAGAATATAGTATAAAGAATGAAAAAAACAATCTTACTATTCTTTTAGATGCCCATAATGTTATTTTAAAAAGTGAAGGATTAATTGATTTAACAGACAATGAGTTAAACGAGTTTTTATGTTCATATAAAAAGACTGTAGACAATGATTTACTTAAGATTTCAATTTGTGAAAATACCAAAGAATATGATTACTAAAAATAGAAAGAAATTTCTATTTATTTTGACTTAAATTAATGTATAATAAATAAGGTGTGATGTATTAAATCACTCCTTATTTTTTTACTAACGGAGGATAATAATGAGCGTTTTAACAGTTAAAAATATAAGCCATGGATTTGGTGATAGAGCAATATTTGAAGATGTATCATTTAGATTACTTAAAGGAGAACATGTAGGTTTAATTGGGGCTAATGGTGAAGGTAAATCTACATTTATGAATATAATAACAAGTAAGTTAATGCCAGATGAGGGGAAAGTTATTTGGAGCAATAGAGTTAGAGTTGGTTATATGGATCAACATGCTGAACTTGAAAAGGGATTAACTATAAGAGATGTACTTAGAAGCGCGTTTAAATATTTATTTGACATGGAAACTGAAATGAATGAGCTTTATGGAAGAATGGGCGAAATGGATGAAGATGAAATGAATAAAGCTTTAGAAAGAACAGCTGTTATTCAAGATATGTTAGATAATAATGGATTTTATGTTATAGATGCTAAGGCAGAAGAAGTTGCTAAGGGGTTAGGACTTTTAGATGTAGGTCTTGATAGAGATGTTACTGAGCTAAGTGGTGGTCAAAGAACAAAAGTTTTATTAGGAAAGCTTTTACTTGAAAATCCTGATATTCTTTTATTAGACGAGCCTACTAACTACTTAGATGAAGCTCATATTGAATGGTTAAAAAGATTCTTACAATCTTATGAAAATGCATTTATCTTAATTTCACATGATATTCCATTCTTAAATTCAGTTATTAACTTAATTTATCATGTTGAAAATAAAAAGCTTACTAGATATGTTGGAGATTATTATGAATTCCAAAGAATCTATGAAGCTAATAAGGCACAATTAGAAGCAGCATATGAAAGACAACAACAAGAAGTTGCACAACTTAAGGATTTCGTTGCTAGAAATAAGGCAAGAGTTGCAACTAGTGGTATGGCAAAAGCTAGACAAAAGAAGCTTGATAAAATGGAAATGATTGAGCTTGCTGCAGAAAAACCAAAGCCAGAATTTAATTTCTTAAAGGGAAGAACTTCAGGTAAGGTTATATTTGAAACTAAGGATTTAGTAATTGGATATAATGAACCATTAACTAAGCCACTTAATCTTTATATGGAAAGAGGACAAAAGATTGCTTTAGTTGGAGCAAATGGTCTTGGTAAGACTACACTTCTTAAGAGTTTAATGGGAGCAATTCCTTCATTAGGTGGAGAAGTTACTTTAGGAGAATATCAACAAATTGGTTACTTTGAGCAAGAAATAAAGGAAGCTAATTATAATACTTGTATTGAAGAAGTTTGGGAAAAGTTCCCTTCAAAAACTCAATATGAAGTAAGATCAGCACTTGCTAAATGTGGATTAACAACTAAACATATCGAAAGTAAGGTATGTGTATTAAGTGGGGGAGAACAAGCTAAGGTTAGATTATGTAAGCTTATAAATGAAGAAACAAATATATTAATCTTAGACGAGCCTACTAACCATTTAGATGTTGAAGCTAAAGAAGAGTTAAAGAGAGCTTTAAAAGAGTATAAGGGAAGTATATTACTAGTATGCCACGAGCCAGAGTTCTATAAAGATGTTGTAACAGATATTTGGAACTGTGAGGAATGGACTACAAAAGTTGTATAGAAATTTTAAAAAGTTAGTATGCGTAATACTAGCTTTTTTCTTTTAGAAAAGTTATTATAGGTCCAAGTTGAGATTTAACTTATAATAATTTACTATGTATAATAAAAAGTTATAAATCAAATAAATTATTTATAACCTTAGGGGTTTATTATATGATTCAGTATGAGATGTTATATCTTTACATCTCAAAACTGAATCAATTACTTTCATATGTGTTTTTAATTTTTATGTAATTAAAGTTATTCTTTAACTTGAATTAAATATTATTCAACACCAAACATTACAGATGTAGCTTTGATAACAGCAACAGCTTTTGTTCCTACAGTCAATCCTAATTCTTTTACTGCAGCCATAGAAATTGTTGCTGAAATTTTATTGCCACCAGCAATATCTAAAGTAACAATGGCATTTACTGCACCTTCATTGATATTAGATACTATACCTGTAATTTTATTACGAGCACTTAAAGTCATATCACCTATACCAATCATAACTTCTGTAGCTTTGATAATAGCAACTGCTTTTTTACCAGGAACTAACTCCAATTCATTTATTGAAGCCATAGAAATTGTACCTGTAATTGTTTCACCTGCAAATTCTAAAGTAACTATTCCGTTAACTGCACCTTCCTGAACTTTTATAACTTGACCCAATAACTGATTTCTCGCACTAATTCTCATTATTTTTCCTCCTAATATTTATTTTTTTAGTTAGTTATATCATTAATTTACTTTTATATACAAGTAATATATATCAATCTTAATACATATAAGTATCTGAGAAGTAGTTAATATGAAGTATTAGATAGGAATTAGACATATAACTTAATAGTTGATAATTAAAATTTAAAAGTTAATTATGGGGGTAGTTGCATTAAAAATTAATTTGAGAACATAATGCTTTTAAAAAGAGTATAATATAGAAAACTTGTATCGGGGGAAACTATGATAAGTAGAGAAGAATATATTACTTCATCACTAGAATTACATCTTTTTTTTGGACGAATTATGAAAGAACATTCATTATTTTTAGAGGCGGGATTTACACCGAAAAATACAAAACTTTCTAAAGAAGCAGAGCATTATAAATTAAGTTTTGAAAAACTTTTACTAGATGTAGTTAGGATAAGTAATGGAAGGATTAGACAAGCGGTGATAGACTCAGGAGAGATTATTACTGATTATACTTTAAATGCAGAAAAGAAGACCAGTTACTATACAGGAATAGATATTAATTCTAAGATAACGTTAAGAGAGAAAGAATTAGAATGCAAACTTACAAAGAGTGTTGATAATAAGGTAATAGATTGCGTAAGAAGTCTTAATAATAAAGCTATAAAATTAGTTGATGGGCTAATAGATTTTAAAATTAGAGTCTTAGATGGTATGTTATGTTGTGATTTATTCACAGTAAATTACCCATCGCTTATAGAGCATACAATAGAAGAGGCAAAAGTATATTCTTCATATATAAAAGATCTTGAATTAAATAAAAAAATAACTAAAGAAAATATTGGGGAATTTGAGCTGTTTTGGGATGAAGTTATGATGGATCATTCTTTATTTATTAGGGGATTACTTGATCCTAGTGAAAGTGAATTAATAAGAGCTTCAAATAAATTTGCAAATAAGTTTATTGAATTAATTGAAAGAACAGATGATGCTACAGAGATGATGACTAGTGTTACAAGTGACACATTAATTTTAAATAAATTTGTGTTATTAGGACATTCAACTGGTGGGGCAATAGCAATAAGGTATATGTCAAGGCATAAAGGAAAAGGAGTAGATAAACTAATTCTTTGTGGAGCAGCAGCTCCTAGCCTTATTAAACGTTCATATTTTCCATATGGAATAAGTAGAGAAGCTGTTGAAGAAATAATAGAAGGAACATATAGTGACAGACCTAAGATGTTAAAGAAATTTGGAGATATGTTTTTTTATAAAAAGGTTAGCAAACCTTTTATGGAATGGTTTTTTCAGCTAGGATTACAAGCAGCTGGTTGGTCAACGGCTAAAATTGCTCAGACATGGTTAGGTGAAGAATCTTTATTTGACGATATGAAAAAAATAAAGGTTGAAACTTTAATTATACATGGTATTCACGATAGAGTTTGTTTATTTCCTTTAGCAGAGGAGCAAAAAAAATTAATCAAGAATAGTAAATTAGTGAAGTTTATTAATAGTGGACATGCTACCTTTTATGATGAAAGAGAGAAATTTAATGAGGAGATAAAAAAGTTTATTGAGGAGTAGATTATTAAAAATTTAAATAATAAAAAATAATAGAAATAATATTTTAAAATATTTACATAGGAATTTATTGAAAAAAGTGTTTTATAAAAATATAATAAAACACTTTTTATAATATTTATTTAAATTTTAAATCCTAAATATATTTCACATATTGCTGAAATTATAAAAAAAGTACCTATAATATAAGGAGTTGCTAGTACTGTAACTGAAGGATTAATTAATATTAATAATCCTAAAATAAATAAAAGAATAATATAAACAGTATGAAAATTAAAACCTAAATTTCTATATTTAATTGCCATTATGAATAAGTAAACTCCTCTAATAATAGCCCATACACCAAAGAATAGAGCAAGTGTATCAATTGTTTCAATAGGCGAGAAACAGAGAAGTAGACCAAATAAAATTGAAATTGTACCATTTGCTATTAAAAAAACATTATTGGTAGAGGAAAATGCTCTAATAATACTAAATATACCAGCAAGGATTATTAATACCCCACAAATATTAATAAAATTTGCTAAGGCGCTAAAAGGATTTATAAAGAATAAAACCCCTATTACTCCAAATAATATTCCTTCAATAATAAATAGATATTCTAAAAATTTTCTCAAAAATATCACCACCTAAATATATTTAATAAGGAAATTACTTTTAGTTTGTGATAAATTTATAATATTATAAATTTATTAAAGAAGTTTTTTGAAATATATGATAACATATTAATTATATTATAAAGTTAAATAACTATATAATATTAAAAAAGTTAAATGGAGGTTACATGTGATAAAAAGAAATTGTAAGCAATGTGGAAAAGAATTTGTATTATCAGATTCAGAGGTTAAATTCTTTAAAGATAAGAATTTAGAGCTACCTAAAAGATGTAGTGAGTGTAGAAAGGAAAATAAAAATAATAAGGATTATAATATAAATAGTATTAAAAAAGAAAATATAAATAATAATTATAAAAACGATAGTTCTGAGAATAATAATTATAAAAGCGTTAACAAGAAAAAAACATTTAAAAATATTATAGCTGCTGGATTAGTGCTTGTAGTTTTATTTTTAGGTAAATTATTTAATATAGATATTAACTGGCAAGCAATTGGTACAAGCTTTGGGACAGAAGAAAGTAACGTTTCTCTTCAATTCCGTAATGAAACAATGTGGGAAGACCATTTTGAAAAGCATGGGAGTGAATTTGGGTATAAAAACAAGGAAGAGTATCTAAAGGGAGCTAATGAGGTTATTAATTCATCTACTTCAAAACATAAAACAGAAGCAGAAGATGGTGATGAAATATACTATGATGAAGATAAAAATGAAATAGTATTTGTATCAATAGATGGATATATTAGAACATATTTTAAGCCTAGTGATGGAATAAACTATTATAATAGGCAGTAATGAAATTGAAATTATATAATAAGAAAATATGATTGGTGGAATATTCTTTGTTGCAGTACCTTATTATTTAATATCAAGAAAAAATAAATAGTTTTATTATTATAAGAGTTAGTATAAATGCTAGCTCTTTTTTATTAATATATTTAAAAAAGTATCTATATTTATGAATATAAAAATAATAAATAAAATATTAGTAGAATAAGAGGGGAGGAGTGTATATGAAATATGATAAGTGGCCATTGACTTATAAATACAAGGATTTAGAGCCGTATATAGATACAGAAACAGTATGTATACATTATACAAAGCATTTACAAGGATATGTAGATAAGCTAAATAAAGTACTTGAAGGGTATGAAAAACTTACTGAAGGAAAAACATTAGAAGAAATACTTTTTAATGTTGAGAAAATACCTAAGGAAATAAGAAAAGATGTAATTAATCAAGGTGGAGGTGTAGCAAATCATAATTTATATTTTTCTATTTTATCAAAGAAGCCTAAGAAATATCCAAGTGGTAAGTTATTAATAGATATTAATAAGAAATATGGTGATATAGAAAAATTAAAAGAGGAATTATCAAAGAGAGCTTTAAATCAATTTGGATCAGGATATTCATGGCTTGTAGTTAATGAAAAGGGGGAACTTGATTTACTTTCAACATCTAACCAAGATTCGCCGTTAATTTTCAAGATGAAGCCTATATTAGCAATCGATGTATGGGAGCATGCTTATTATTTAAAATATAAGAACTTGAGAGTTAATTATATAAAAAACATTTGGAATGTATTAGATTGGTCAAAGGTTGAAGAAAATTATTTAAGAGAATACTTTAAGTAAAGATTAGAGATGAGCAATATAAAATAACAGTTATAATACAATGTATTGTTATATCTATAATATATAACAAATAAAGGTGAACTAAGTATAGGATAAACTTTTACTACTGTGAATGATATAAGAACATTTATTGCATAAAATAATTGATGATGATATAGTTTAAGCTATATTAGTGTTATATTAATATGAATAATAACTAAAGAAAGATTAAATAGATATGGGGGATATTAATGAAAATTAAATCCACAGCACTTCCACCAATCGGAATGCGTATCATTAAATCATCAATTGGAGTACTGTTAGGATTTATTATTTATTTAATTAGAGGAAGAAGAGGAGCTCCTTTTTATACTGCATTATCAGTTTTATGGTGTATGCAACCATATCCTAGTAATGCTAGGGCAAATGCAAGGCAAAGAACTATAGGAACAATGATAGGAGCATTTTATGGATTAATAATGATATTATTAGAGTATTATTTCTTACCATTTGATAGTGAATTTATTAGGTATCTAATAATATCTATACTAATAATACCAGTTATATATACAACAGTAGTAATAAATAAGAAAAATTCATTACATTAAAGAATTAACTAAGTCTGAAGATATAATAATATTAGAAAGTAATGAAGAAGAAAAAAATTACGAGTAAATAAAAATGAATCAAATGAAATAGTTAGAAATTTAAAAGGGATGTATGAACCCTATTTTTGGAAGTAAATAATAAGCTACTTTTTATAAGAAAAGTAGCTTATTATTTATCAACATTAGTGTTTATATCCACTTCCGGCACCAGTTTTAGCTTTTATTTCATGTAAGTTTAATTTACCATCATTTTCATTTATAATATTTTCAATTTTATGGCTTTTATGAGAGTTTTCATAGTTACTTATCTTTTCAGCAATTTCTAAATTAGTATTATCATGCTTATATCCATTTCCAGCACCGGTTTTAGCTTTTATTTCATGTAAATTAAGATCTTCATCATTTTGTTCAATAACCTCTTCTATTTTATGACTTTTATATTTTTTCATTTTATCCTCCTATAAAAACAATAATATAAAATATATTTTATATTATTGTTTTATGTTAATTAAAAAGAAAGATACATTGGTTTTATTACCATTTTAGTATTTAAATAAAAGGTATTAGTATTATTTAGAAAGAAAATGAATATATATTAACATGTAAAGGTATATAGAGGTATACAAAGGTTGGGGAGGGATTTTAAATGAGAATAAAAATTATATCACTTTCAGTTGTTAGGGAGAAAAATAAAAATGTAGGAAACAATAAGAAGTTTAGAGTAAAGGATATAATAATAAATACTGATTCTGAAAGTTTACAAAATTATGGAGAAAAATCAGATATATTAAGGTGTTTAAAAGAATGTATAAAGGAAAATGGAAACACAATAGATTATAATGAAATGAAAGAATTAGTTAACTGTAGTAATATAATAGGAAATAATTTCTGGAATGAAGATTATTTTGAAAATACATGTAGATTTGAGTGTAGAGATTATTTTGATTTTTCAGAGTGTAAATTCAAATATATATAAAATAAAAAGATTAAATAAAAGTCGAACAATAAATATGATTTACTTATATATGATTAATTATAAGCTCATATTTAAGGTTCGATTTTTTTATACCATTATTTAATTATATATGATAATTATTTTTTTGTAGGATATATAATATATTTTAACCATAAACCTACTATTATAAAATTTAAATTCTTATGTTAATATAAGGTGGACAAGTTGTTACAGATGTAAAAGTACATAACGACTAAAAATGAATTATTAAAAATAGTTCAAATTATAGGAGGAATGGAAATGAAATCGAGGATAATTTCATTAGTATTATTAGGAAGTATATTTATTGGGGGAGTACAAGCTCATGCAGCTACTATTAGTAATAGTGATAGCGCTAGAAAGGTGACAGTTTCTAGACCTAATAGACCAAGTAGACCATCAAATGGAAGTACTTCTACAATAACACCACCATCAAGTGGAGAAAGTACAGAGAATAATACTACAACAGATAATAGTACAAATATTAGTGATAAATTTATGGCACAAGTTGAACAAGCTATCTATAACAAAGTAAATGAAGAGAGAGCTAAAGCTGGAGTACCAGCATTAAGTTATAATAACACTATGGAAAAGTATGCTAGAATTAAATCTCAGGATATGGGAGATAAAAATTATTTTAGTCATACAGATTTAAATGGAAATTATATAACTACACAAATGCAAGCAGATGGCGTTTCATATAATGCTTGGGGAGAAAATATAGCATACATAGCTGGAATTACTGACCCAACAGCATTAGCAAATCAATTTATGACTAATTGGATGAATTCAGAGGGACATAAAAAAAATATATTATCTACGAATTTTGATAGTATAGGTGTAGGTGTATATAAGGTAGGAAATAAGGTATATGCAACACAAGAGTTTTATAAATAAAATTTTAAATATATAAACATAGAGAGGTTGTCCAATGGCAACCTCTCTATGTTTATAAAAATAAAGCATCTTTATATCGTCTATTAATTATATAATAATCTTTTAGTAAAGTAGTAAAGACTTTTTTTAGTTCTATTAGCTTTTTAATATTATTAATAATCTTGATTAATAATTCCTCCCAAAGGGGATTTCTTATATAATTATCATCATTAATAAATAGCTCAAATAATTCATAAATTAAATTTGCTAATTCTAAATTAATATGTTGTAGTGTATATTCATTATTTAAATAATGAATAACAGCTTTTAATGAAGTCTTATCTCCTAATGAAAAATAAACTAAAGATTTAATAATAGTATCTGGAATTATTATACGATGATCTATTAATTCTGTATTATAATTTAAGTATTCCAATGATTTTTCATAATCATCTAATCTATAATAAGTCCAAGCTAAAATGGAATTAATATGTTCAATAAAATAAATATTATTGAATTTTTTAGCCATATTTAAGGAAATTTCTAAATAATCAATAGCATTACTATAATTATCTAACATGAAATAAACCTCTGCAAACTTCTCATAAGTATTCATTATGCTTATTATATTTCCCTCAGCAACATATAAGTTTAACGCCTTTTGAATCGACTCATAAGCTTTAATAGGATTATTTTCTATTCTATATGAATATGATAACCAAAAGTAGCAATGTCCACTTTCTTTATATCCTAAAGCTTCTTCTAGTAGGATTTTTCCTAATTGTTTATTGTCAGATAATATTAATATGTCAATTGCAACATAAAAATTATATATAAATTTTTGGTTGTTTGATAACAAATCAAATGATGATAAAATCATATCTTTAGAATTATCAAATTTATCTCTAGAAGGAGTAGAAGAATATCTAGCAAGTTTGGCTAAGAGATAATCCATAATTAAAGGAGAGGAGAGATATTTATCCTCATCCTTTTCTAATATATCAAATAGCTCATTTGTATAATCAAATTCATTATAATTAAGATTATTAAAAAATTCTTTTAGATAATTTACACCTTTATTTACAAAATCAGGAGAGTCATTAAATTTAAGACCAAGTCTACTAAAGATTATAGATAGGACATCTTCACTAGGTAATAATTCACCATTTTCAATACGACTTAAATAAGATGGTACACAAATACCTTTTGATAATTCTTTTTGGCTAATATTATTGTTTATTCTATTAAATTTTATTATTGATCCAATTAATTTTTTGTTATTACTATATGTGTCAATCATTTATTACCCTTTCGTATTATCCTATAAATTGATATGATTAATAATAACAAAAAATACAAATTATATCAAATAAGTATTAAAAATATTATTAATAAAAATTAAAATGATATTAAGTAAAGATTTAAATGTAATATAAATACAGATTTTAAATTGAAATATAAAATGTAAATCTATAAAAATAGTAACAATAAAATAAAAATGTGAAACTTTAAATAAAAAACAGTATTTAACTGTTAATATATGTATAAAGTTTAACACAAGAAAAGTTAGGAAATTTATTGACTACTTTTGTAAAATTTATTATAATGTAAATGTAAACAAAGAAAAAAACATAAAAAATTCAAAAAAATGTAAAAATATTTTTTGAATTTAAAATAAATAACAATAAAAAAACTATATTTTTTTAAAATAATTGGAAACGATACCTAATAATTACTCTTAGAAATATAGATTTGAAAAATATAAGGGGTTATGTAAAAGTCTATGAAATCAATTACAAGAAATTTTAAGCTTTTACTATTAATTATTTGCAAAGGATAAAATAGTTATTAAAATAGAAAATGATTTATTTAAAAATTAACTGGAATCGGTTTCTGGGTATTGATGTGTATTTAAGTTATATTTGATTAACTTTAAATAAATAGATTTTTTAAAAGTGGAGGAGAATATTATGAAAAAACTATTAGTTACATTACTTGTAGCGGCTACTTCAATTAACTTTGTAGCTTGTGGTTCAAGTGATAAGGGAGAAAGCAGTAAAGGAGAAGGTAGTGTTAGCACTGGATCATCAGCAACTGATGAAAAGGTAACTTTAAAAGTTCAAGCTGAAAAAGAATGGATACCTTATTATGAAAAGGTTAAAGAAACAATAGTTGAAAAGTATCCAAATGCAACAATAGAATTAGTAGAAACAGGTTCATTTGATCATTTAGATACTATAGATAAAACTGACGCAACTAATTCAGATGTTGCAGATGTATTTGCTTTACCTGCTGATAGATTATATGGATTAGCTAAGAACCAAGTTTTAGCCGCTATGCCAGCTAAAGAAATGGCTGAAGAAGTTGGTGGATTTGCTGACTTTGACAATGGATTAGGAGGAAACTTCGAAATTGATGGAGAATACTTAGCATTCCCTTACAATATAGAAACATTAGTCGGGTATGTTAATGTTGAAAATGCTAAGGCTGCAAACATAGATACAACTCAAAATATAGAATTTACAGATTTAGAGTACAATCAAATCTTAACAACTGTTCATGATGCTTGGTATGGAGTTGCATTTACAAACTCAGTTGGTTTTGAATTATTAAACTTTGATGACTCAAAGGAATTATATTCTACAGCTACTAAAGAATGGGCTGATTTAACAGATGAACAAAAAGCATTATTTGAAGGATTATATAACTACTGGAAGGGACACAAAGAAAATAATACATCTTTATGGGATAAAGATGCAGCTGCTGGATATATAGATGAACAATTCAAAACTGGTGGAAGTGATGTTGTAAAGATTGATGGACCATGGGCAACTAATTCAGTTAAAGAGTTAGTAGGAAGTGCTGACAATATGCAAATTATTCCGTTAAGCCAAATAACATTTAATGGACAACCATTAAAACACTGGAAAGGTGGATGGGGTCTTGGAATAAATGCAAGATGTGAAGACAATGAAGCACAAATGGAAGTTGCAGAAGCTTTCATTAAAGAAATTGTAAATCCAGCAAATGCAAAAGAATTATTTGATGCTACTGGTAAAGTATTAGAAAATGCTACAATTGACGATTATAAGGATGTAGATGAACTACAATTAAAAGTTATAGAAGCAACTTATGCTAGTTACGAAGTTGCAGAAAATAGACCTTTATTCAGCGAATATGGACAAGTTTGGGATACTTGGCAAAATGCTTTATTATCATGGTCAGCTAAGAACCCTGCAAATGCAGAAGAAGCTTATAAGGAAGTGAAAGCTTCATTTGATGGCATGATGGCTAACTTCAACTAAGATGTTGAAAAATCTTAAAGCTTAAAAGGGGACTTAAGTCCCCTTTTAATAAAATTAAATATAAAGAAGAACAAAGGTCAAGGAGGAGCCACATGAGAGATAGTATAGAAATGCCAAAAGGAACATTTTATACAATTGCAGCAATATGTGCAGTAATTATTATGCTAACATCATTAGAGATGTTAATTAAAGCAAAGGATTCAAGTTTATTTAATATGTGGTTATCCAATGGAAATTTAGGTGAAGACTTATTAACTCAAACGACAAACCAATTATATTCTACATATTTAAATGTATGTATAGCAACATTCTTTGTTAGAGTAATAACTCCAATGGCAGTGGCAATTCATAGTTATTTTACTTTTACAAGACTTAGAGTAAATAAATTATTTGTAATTATTTGGAGTGTAATAATAGTAGGAGCATTTGCATTAACCGCTTTAACAGAACAGTTTTATTCAATATTCTTTATCGGGAGTGGAATTGGTTATTTAGCTTTGATTTTGACAATGATTTACTTAGGGAAGTGTTTAAGAAATGTTAGAAGTATATAATTATGAAGTTATTCAGAGGGTATAAAAGGGGGTAACAAGGTTGAAAAAATTCAATAAGTATTTATATGATAATATTAATCGAGAGTATGATAGAAAAAATTTATACCTTTATGAAGTTTCGGCTTTACAGGAAAAAATTGAAGCTGCAACTGGTAAGGAAAAAGAAGAACTACAAAGTAAATTAAAAGAATTAGTTGAAAATAAAAAAAATCATGCTTATAACAAAAAATTAGAAGAATACAAGAAAAAGGAAAAGGCATTCCTTGAAGATGTTAAGAAAAAAATAAATAATTATAAAACAAAAGTAGATACAAGCTTACCTAAGAGTGTTCAAAAGTTACAGATAAGATTATTTAAGGCTAAAGAATTAGTTAAGTTCTATCAAAATTATGTAAAATTAACTTATGATGCAGAATTAATTTATGAACAAAGTAAATTAGAAATAGCTCAAATACCACCAGTAATTGAGTTTGCAAAAGAGTGTACAAAGGATTTAAAGGAAGCACAAAATAAACTTTCCAAAATAGATAATACAAATAATGAAAAGTTTAATTCAGAATTTAAAGCTTTTAAAGAAGCGGAAAATAAGAAGTTACAAGAGAGAATTAAAGAAGTTAAGTCTAAATGTAAAGAAGGCTTAATTTCAGGACAAGCAAAAGATAATACAATAAAAGAATTAAAAAGAAAATATAAAGAAGTTGTATTAGTAAAATCATTTGAATGTGAAAAAACATACAATGAGGAAATAGTAAAAAATAAAAAATATGAACTTTCAAAAACGGTTAAGCAAAAAATTAATACTGTAAATATTAATGTTGCAGATTTAAGAAGAGTTTATCCGATTGAAACTGAAAAAACTATGCCATGGGTATCTTGGGTTACATTCTTAATTCCAGGTCTTGCTCAAGCAATTAATAAACAATATATAAAAGCGATAATTATGTTCTTTGCAACATTATATATATATTTAATGGCTATTCCTTATTCATTAGGATATGGTAACTATAAAGGTGATGGTATCGCAGGTCTTATTACTCTAGCTGCAAATGGTGGTAGACTAGATAGATCTATTATCTTTATGATTGAAGGTATATTAGCAATATTCTTATTATTAATTGGAATATTCTTAATGTTCATATGCTTTAAAGATGCAAATAAAGTAGAAAAGGATACAATCAAGGGTACTAGATATAAGAGTTGGATAGAAACTAAACAAACTGTCTTTGAAGATGGATTCCCTTATTTAGTTTTATCACCAGCGGCTATAATAACTATATTTATAGTATGTATTCCTGTTGTAACAACTATACTTTTAGCATTTACAGGAATGGGACCAGACACACAAGCTAAATTTGGATGGGAAGCATTAAAGAACTATAAAATGATATTCTTAGGAGAAGGTATGATAGGTGCAATCTTCTGGAGAATACTTGGTTGGACTATAGTTTGGACAATAGGAGCTACAACTTTAGCAATAGCTTTAGGATTTATTTTAGCCATTGTTCTTAATAACGATAGAATTAAAGGTAAAGTATTATTTAGATCAATTTATCTTTTACCATGGGCGGTTCCAGCATTTATTTCAATATTATTCTTTAGTATTTTATTTGCAGATGGTGGCACAGTAGTTAACTCATTAAGAGAGATTTTTGGAGCAAACTTTTCAATAAAGAATGATCCATTTGTAATAAGAGTAGTATTAATTTGTATTCAAGCTTGGCTTGGTAGTGCATATATCTTCTTATTATCTACAGGTGTTTTACAATCAATAAATGCAGAATTATATGAAGCTGCTGATATAGATGGTGCTACAAGCTTTAAGAAATTAACTAAGATAACAGTACCATTAGTATTATTCCAAACAGCACCACTTTTAGTTGGACAATATACATTCAACTTTAATAATTTTAGTATCATAGCCTTATTTAATGATGGAGGTCCTTTTAATCCAACTAAATATGGTAACTTAGCAGGTTCATCAGACCTTTTAATATCTTATATATTTAAATTAACAATGAATAGTCAATATCAAGCTATAGGTGCAACAATTACAGTTATTATTTCTGTAGCTCTTATTATAATTGCATATATAGGATATAGAAACACAGATGCATTTAAGAGGGGGTAGGATTGATGAGTATATTTAAGAAGAAAAAAAATGATTTATATCTTTCTGATAAACAACCTCTTACTGTAGGAGGAAAAATAGCACTTGGTGCATCATATGCTTTCTTAATATTATGGGCAGTAATAGTAATAGTACCAATTGCACAAATTGTAATATCATCATTTAATGGAGCACAAGCAAATAGACTTATAATTGGTGGAGAATTTAGTTTCTCATTTAAACACTTTGAAACATTATTTAAAGATACACTTTATTTAAAATGGATGGGAAATACTTTATTTGTAAGTATTAGTACAGCAATTTTAGTAATATTAATAGTTTCATTTACTGGATATGCTTATTCAAGATATAGATTTAAAGGAAAAAAAGCATCTCTTATGACAGTTATGCTTATACAAACAATACCAACATTCGTTGGAATTACAGCATACTTTACAATGTATTCAATTGCATCAGATATAATTCCAGGATTTACAAGACAAATGATGCTTATATTAGTATATGCAGGTGGGGGTATAGCAGGTAATACTATTATCTTAAAGGGATATTTAGATTCAATATCTACAGAGCTAGATGATGCAGCTAAAATAGATGGTTGCTCTAGTATGAAGATATACAGACTTATCATTATGCCAATTGCAAGACCGATGCTTGCAATAATAGGTTTATGGTCATTTATCGGACCATTTGGTGATTATTTATTACCAAAGGTATTATTAAATTCATCAGCTGATTATACATTAGCTGCAGGTTTACAAACTCTTATAACAGATGAGCGTACAATTAATCAACCAGCCTTTACAGCAGGAGCACTTTTAACGGCAATACCTATAGTAATATTATTCGTTGTATTACAAAAACAATTAGTATCAGGTCTTTCAAATGGGGCTACAAAAGGATAGGATAGGAGATAGTAGATATGAAGGTAACATTAAATAATATAGGAAAAAAATATGAAAGTAGAGAAGATTTTACTTTAAGGCATATAAATTTAGAAATTGAAGATAAGGACTTCTGTGTAATTTTAGGACCATCTGGATGTGGTAAAACTACATTATTACGTATGATTGCTGGTCTTAACTCAATTACTGAAGGTGATTTAATATTTGGTGAGAAGAGAGTTAATAAACTTGCTTCTAAAGATAGAGATATAGCTATGGTTTTCCAAAGCTATGCTCTATACCCACATATGACAGTTTATGATAACATGGCATTTTCATTATCAATGAGAAAAGAAAGAAAGAACGTTATTAATGAACGTGTTACTGAAGCTGCCAAATTACTTCAAATAGAAAAGTATTTATATTCTAAACCATCAGATATATCTGGAGGTCAAAGACAAAGAGTTGCATTAGGAAGAGCTATAGTTAGAAAGCCAAGTGTTTTCTTAATGGACGAACCTCTTTCTAACTTAGATGCTAAGTTAAGAGAGCATATGAGAGTTGAATTAGTTAGAATTCACAAGGCACTTGGAACTACTTCTATTTATGTAACACATGACCAAGTAGAAGCTATGACAATGGCAACTAAGATTGTTCTTATGAATGATGGTAAGATTCAACAAGTTGGTAAGCCAATCGAATTCTATGAAAAGCCACAAAATATGTTTGTTGCTAAATTTATTGGATCACCTACAATTAATATGATTAAAGGTAAGATGGATGGAAATAAATTTGTATCTGAAGATGGTTTAATATCAGTAGTTCCATCAGAAGCAGATTTAAAAGCCTTAGCTAGTTATAATGGTAAAGAGGTATACTTAGGAATTCGTTCAGAAAGATTTATTGGAAACCCTGAGAAGGCTGCATTTGAATGTAAAGTTGATGTAATAGAAGTTTTAGGTAAAGAAAAAACTTTATATGTTAAATTGAACAGCGGAAAAGAACTTGTTATTACAGTTCCTGGATATCATCCATATGAAGCTGGAGAAAAGCATAAATTTGGATTTGATTTAGATGCTTTACATTTCTTTGATGCAGAGACTGAATTAAGAATAAATTAATTTAATGATAAAGGTTAGAGCTATTTAAAATATAGCTTTAACCTTTTTCTTTTTTATATTATAGAATTATAGAAATTTTTAATAAATGTACTTATTTAATATAAGGTAGAATATAGTTTTAAAAGATAAATAGAAAGTTCATATATTATTTTGAAAGATATCTAATAAAATTTATTATAAATAAAATGAGAGGAATTATAGGTGATATGGATAGTTTCGAAATATTTACAGGTATATTTGGAGGATTAGGATTATTCTTATATGGAATGAAACTAATGAGTGATGGGCTTGAAAATATTGCAGGAGAAAAATTGAAGGGAATATTAGAAAAAATAACCAGTAACAAAATAATGGGAGTATTAGTTGGAATTGTTGTAACAGCAATTATACAGAGTTCAAGTGCTGTTACTGTGATGGTTGTGAGTTTTGTAAATGCTGGATTAATGACATTAACTCAAGCTACAGGGGTTATATTAGGATCAAACATAGGTACCACAATTACAGCTCAAATGGTAAGCTTTAAGTTAGAGATTATAGCACCGATATTTATTGGAGTAGGTGCTATAGTTATGATAGGTGCAAAGAGAAAAAAGGTTAAAGATTTAGCATATATAGCATTAGGTTTTGGAATATTATTCATGGGAATGGGATTAATGTCAGCTTCTTTAAAGCCTGTATCCGAACTAGATATATTTAATAATTTTATTTTATTAGTCGCAAATAATCCAATACTAGGAGTCTTAATTGGAATGTTAATGACAGCAATATTGCAAAGTTCATCGGCAACTACAGGTATTTTAGTAGCATTAGGAGCATCAGGAAATATAGATATGAATGTTGCTTTTCCAATTGTATTAGGGTGTAATATTGGAACATGTATTACAGCAATATTAGCAGGATTAACAGCTAATAGAACGGCTAAAAAAGCTGCATTGCTTCACTTGTTCTTTAATATATTTGGAACTATTATATTTTTACCGTTTTCAGATAAGGTAGTTATGATTGTACAATATTTAACACCGGATAGTGTTGCGAGACAAATAGCAAATGCACATACAATATTTAATATAGTAATAACAATTTTGATATTACCAATATCAAAATATTTTGTTAATCTTGTAAACAAGATATTGCCTGATAATGGAAATGTAATGATGTGTGGTGCAATATATTTAGATAAAAAACTTTTAGAAACACCAGTGGTTGCAATTACTCAGGTTGTTAAGGAAACAATAAGAATGGCCCAAATTGCGAGAAATAATTTTCAACTAGCAATGCAATCTTTTTTTTATGGAAAAGATGAAGATATAAAAAGTGTATATGAAAATGAAAATATTATAAATACGTTAGAAAAAGAGATTACAGAATATTTAATAGCAATTTCTCAGCATAATTTGCCAGAAGAGAATGCTGAGTTAATTAGTGAAGTATATCATACAATTAATGATATAGAGAGAATAGGTGATCATGCAGAAAATATTGTAGAGTTAGCTATAAATAAGTTTAATAATAATATTGAATTATCTAATGAAGCTTTAAAGGAAATTGAGGAAATTTCTAATGTAACCTTAGAATCACTTGATATAGCTATAAAGTGCTTTAAGGAGAAGGAATGTAAGGATAATATTATTGTTAATGAAATTGAAGAACGTATAGATAAATTAGAAAAAAGCTTTAGAAATAATAATATAATAAGATTAAATTCTAAGCAATGTTATGCTAATGCAGGAGTAATGTTTTTTGATCTTCTATCAAACCTTGAGAGAATAGGTGATCATGCAAATAATATTGCTACTATCAAGGAGAAAAACACTAATATAATATATGAATAATAGTAGAATTAATATATTTATGAGTTATATAAATTAAAGTTTACACATATAAATTTTAATATAAGTTGATTCTTGAGATGGGGGAATAAGTATAGTTATGAAAAGATTAAATTATTGTTTAGACTGTAAACGCGTATTTACTTCTGAAAATATATGTGAATATTGTAATTCAAATAATATTAAAGAATTAAAACGTGGAAAATCTGTAAATATAATTGGAAGTAAAGACAAGGGAAGTTATTTAAAATATAAAGAAGGAAAAGTTAGTGTAATAATTTATGCTGACAATAAACAAAAGTTTATTAAGGAATATGCTATTGATAAAATAAGAAAAATATTATAGAATTATCAAATTTAAAAGGTAATTTTAAATTAAATTATAAGAATAGTTTTTTAGGGTATAATTTGAATTGTATAAATTTAAATTATACCTTTATTTTTATAGGATATAAATAATATGTATGGTAAAAATATGTTTAAGGTTAAATTGCTCATAATTTAATATATCATTTAAAATATAGATAAGTTTTTATTAGCAAATTATAAATAGTTAAATATTATAATATAAATAGATTTTTAGGAGGATATGTGTTTGACAACTTTTTTTATAAAAAACTATAAGAATATAAAAAATAATATCATATTTGCTATACCTATTTTATTTATAATAGCTACTCCTATTCATTTTTTATATGATTTAACAGGTAAAATAGCAATAGTAGGTTCTATAACTCCAGTAAATGAAAGTATAGCAGAACATTTTAAGTTAACTACTATTCCAGTTATTTTATGGTGGATTATTAGTTATTACATACTAAGGAGAAAAGTAGATATAGATTTTAAAAAATGGATTTTTAGTGCTGCTATTTCTACACTTATTATGCCAATTGTTATAACTATTTTCTATTACACATATACAGGAGCTTTAGGAATTTCATTTTTAGCATTAGATATATTTTCATTACTTCTAGCATTAATTATAGGACAATGTTTAGCATTATATTTATATAAAAATATTAAAATAACAAATATAAAGTTTATAATAGGAATTTTAATTATACTTACAATAATAGTTTGTACAATAGTATTCACATTTTATCCACCACATATACCAATGTTTAAAGATTCAATGACAGGACTATACGGAATAGAATAGTATTGCGCATTACATGGGGCGAAAAAATGAAATATTTATTTTCCGGGAACGGTGAAATTTTCGCCTAGAATTTATATCTTTGTTCCATTGAACTTGCTAAAGTTGTAAAAGCCGCTGACGCTTCAATACAACTTCTTTACGAAAATTACACTAATTCCTGGATGTAATATCATTAATTTTCGTCATCACGGTATTTAAGCTTTAACCAACAATTTAGTTAAAGAGTGATTTAATTTGTGTTATGTGTTTTGTTGCTAGGTTATATCCATGATCATAGTTAGATTTTAGTTTGTTAATATCTTTTTCAAAGCTTTCTAACTTATATTCAGGTCTTAATATTATTGCTTTACCTTGTTTTTCGAGTTCTTCACAAAATTTTACAGTTTCGTTGTAAGATTCGTGTCTAGTTAAAAAAGCATTCTTTAAATTAGGATATTTACTCTTTAATAATTTAGATACAATAACATTTTTTTTACTTAAATCCTTTATATAACCTTTAGGTTGTGTAAGAACTATTAAGTGCTTTTTATTTCCATCAGCAATTGCTTTTCTTATTGGAATAGGGTCACAAAGACCACCATCATAATATTCATTATTATTTATCTTTATAACAGGAAAAAATATTGGGATAGCACAAGTTGCTCTAAGAAATGTAGCTTTATTATCAAGATCTTTTCCATCTAAATATTCTGCTTCACCAGTTTTAGCATTAGTAACTCCAATTAAAAATTTACCTGTATATTTTTTATAAGTATCCATATCAAAGGGGATTAATTTATTAGGTATTTCATCAAAAACAAAGTCTAACCCAAATAAACTTTTACATTTAAGAAAATTTCCATAGCCTAAATATCTTTTATCATTTCTATATTTGGTTAGGATTTCAAGATTACGTCCCCTTTGTTGAGAAATATATGAGACTCCATTAGTTATTCCAGCAGAAACACCTATGCAATAAGGAAAAATGATATTATTATCAAGTAATGCATCCATTACTCCTGCACTAAAAATTGGTCTAAAAGTTCCACCTTCTAAAATTAAACTTGGCATAAAGTGACTCCCTTCTAAAAGTTCTTATTTAGTAATTATAAAACAAAAAGATTTTCATTACAAATATTGGAGGTAAATAGATAAAAAAATATTTTCTATTCAATAAAAAATAAAAATATATTATAATGTAAATAAAATCATAGTTTATATACTTAATAATAAATTAAAAGGGTGTAGTTAATGTTTTTTATAGGGATATTTGGAATAGATAATAAAATAAAAGAAATTAAAAATTTAACTAACTTCTCTTGTAAAAGTTGCAATATTTCAAACGGAGCAAAGTTAATCAAATCCTATACTTTTTTTCATTTTTTCTTTATACCATTATTTAAATGGAATGAGGAATATTATGTAATTTGTAATGGATGTAAATCTTCTTTTAGTATTTCTAAGGAAAAGGGAAAAGAAATTGAAAGAGGGGGAGATGTAGAAGTTACATATTGGGATTTGAAAGAAGTAAATAATAATTATGAAAGTTATTATATAGTAAAAAGATGTTCTAGATGTAATAGAGAAGTTGAAGATAATTTTGAATATTGTCCTTATTGTGGTGAGAAAATTAGATAGTCCATATTGATATAATTTTATTTAGACAAGGATGTCTTTATCATATAGATAGAGACATCTTTTTTAATTTTTTTTATTATAAATTTATATAAAATGTATTATAATAGACAAGTAAATTTGGATAAAAGTACTAAAATTGGGTGGAGGTAATAATGAAGAAAAAGATAATAAGAAATATTATATTGGTAGTTTTTGTGAGTGCTGTTATGTATTCATTAATAGTAAGTAGGCCTAAAAACATAACAATAGAAGTTGATGGAGTTACTATAGAGCATAAAAGTACATGCGGTAATATAAAAGAAGTAATTGATGAATTAAATATAAACTTGAATAAGGAAGATAAAATAAATTATAGTCTTGAGTCTAAAGTTAAAAATAATCAAAATATAGTAATTAATAGAATTAATAAAAAAGAAGAAGAAGTAATTGAAAAAATTGATTTTAATGAGGTAGTAGTAAAAGATTATAAGAGTGCTATGGGTGAAATCAAAGTTATTTCAGAGGGAGTTCAAGGAGAAAATAAAAAGATTTACACAGTAACTTATGAAGATGGCAAAGAAGTTGAGAGGGTTTTAAAAAGTGAAGAAATCATACAGGAACCTTTAGATAAGATAGTATCAGAAGGAATTTTTGATGAAAATAGTTTAACTGTTTGTGTAAATAAAAATAGAACTTTATCTTCAGATTATAAGCCAGAGGATTTGGTTTTACCTAATGTTAGGACTATGAATAGTAAAAATAGTTTATATATGAGAGAAGAAGCTGCTAGAGCATTAGAAGATTTATTTAATGCAGCAGAAGAGGAAGGATTATATTTATATGCTGTATCTGGGTACAGATCATATAGAACACAGAAGAGTATATATAATCCATATAGTGGATATTCAGCTCCGCCAGGAGCTAGTGAGCATCAATTAGGATTAGCAATGGATATAACCTTAGCTGAATATGGAGGAAAACTTTATGTTAAGTTTGGTCAAAGTGAAGAAGGCGTGTGGGTAAAGGAAAATGCACATAAATATGGCTTTATTATAAGATATTTAGAAGGGAAAGAGGATATAACAGGATATAATTATGAGCCGTGGCATCTTAGATATTTAGGAATAAATCTTGCAACAGAGTTATATGAAAGAGGGATTACATTAGAAGAATATTATGGTGAATATTAATTTGAAATTAAGATAATTTTTAGGTTATTAAGTAGACCTATTAATCCTATAAAATGAAAGTTAATCATATAATTTTAATAACCATAACTTAGAGAGGAGGGGATGTTATGTATTGTAGGGATTGTGGCCAGCTTATAAGCAACGATAGTTTAAAGTGTACAAATTGTGGAACTAGAAAGGGTCTAGGAGATAATTATTGTTATAGATGTGGATCACGAATAAAGAGCCATAGTATAGAAGTTTGTGAATTTTGTGGTGCAAAGTTAAATAATAATATAGATGAATTAAATATAAAGATAAAAAATAAATTACTGGCAGGATTATTGGCACTTTTCTTAGGTGGTATGGGCATACATAGATTTTATCTAGGATATATTAAGATTGGGATAGTGCAATTAAGTTTGTGGGGTTTAGGATATTTTACTGGTGGTATAACATGGGTTATTGTTCAAATATGGGCTCTAATAGAATCTATATTAATATTTTTAGGAAAGATAAAAGATTCAGAAGGAAATGATTTAGAATAAATAATATAATAGTTAAGAAAAAGAATACGGTTATTAAAACCGTATTCTTAATCTTTAACTACTATTTCTTTCTTTTTTATTACAAAGAAAGCAATTATGAGACCTAGTAATGTTAATGCAGCAGTACAAGCAAATGAAACATTCATTCCATATACTTGAGCCTTAACTGGATCTGTATATCCAGATGAAATAGTGGATTTACTCATCAATGTTACTATTAAAGAAGTACCAATAGAACCGGCTACCTGTCTTAAAGTATTATTAGCAGCATTACCGTGAGCATATAACTTCTTATGTAATGAATTTAATGCAGATGTAGATAATGGCATAAGAAGCATAGATATTCCTAACATTCTTATAGCATAAATAGAAATTATATAAATTATAGGAGTAGATACTGATAAAAATGAAAGTCCAAAAGTACCTAAAGTTAAAATTGTTAACCCTGTTAGTGCAAGATATCTAGCTCCAAACTTATCAAAAAGCTTACCTGTAATAGGATTCATAATTCCCATGACAATTGCACCAGGCATTAAAGTTAATCCAGTATCAAAGGCTGAAGAGCCTCTAACATCTTCAAGATACATAGGAAGTATCAGTTCTGATGATATTAATCCTGCATAAGCTATCATTGAAATTATGGTAGAAAATGTGAAAACGGTGCTTTTAAATACAGCTAAATTAAGCATAGGTTCATCCATATTTAGTTGTCGCCATACAAAAATTATAAGAAAAACTATACCTATGATTAATGGTAAATATACCCTCATATCGGTCCAACTATAATTTCCAGCATTACTAAATCCAAAAAGTAATCCACCAAATCCAATAGTAGATCCAATAAATGAAATAATATCAAAGTGTACAGATTTATTTTCAGTTACATTCTTTAATAAAAAGTATCCTAATATTAAATCTAAAACGGCAAAAGGAAGAGTTACATAAAATAAATATCTCCAAGGATAAATATTTATTATCCAACCAGATAGTGTAGGTCCTATGGCCGGAGCAAAAGCAAGGACTATACCAACTATTCCCATAGCAAATCCTCTTTTTTCTATTGGAAAAATAATCATAAATACTGTCTGCATTAAAGGGATGATTATTCCACTAGCTAAGCCTTGAATAAGTCTAGCTGTTAAAAGCATTGTAAAGTTATTTGCAAATGCACCAATAATTGTTCCAATAGTGAATAATCCAATAGATACAAAAAAAAGGGTTCTATTTTTAAATTTATCTATAAGAAAGGCAGTAAATGGAATGATTATACCAGTCGCAAGCATATAACCTGTACTTAACCATTGAGCTGTTGATACACTTATATTTAAATCTTTCATTATGTCTGATAATGCGACATTCATAAATGTACTATTTAAATAACAAATAAAAGCTCCTAAAAGAAATACTCCTGCAATTATAATTACATTGTAGTCTTTATCTTTGGTTGATGCTTGAGTCATAAAATCACCTCAAAATTTATATTATATAAATATATTTCCAAAAGTGAGAATAGATTATACTAGATAAATTTGAAAAAGAATTGCGTCAAATGATAAACATAATTTTTGTTGTATTTTTTTGGAAAAATAATATATGTGAAATTATTAGAGTTTTTTTGCAAGTTAACTGTAATAAAAAATGAATAATTTCACAAGTTAGAAAATGTTTACAAAAATTAGGAATTATACTTATAATAAAATATGTAAAATAATTTATTAAAATTTATTTTAATAAGACACAATGGGAGGAGAATTTATGAGAAAATTTAAGAGAGCTTTGGCTGCTATATTAAGTTTAATGATGTGTATAGCATTCATTCAACTACCAATTTCAGTCCAAGCTACTGAAAGTACAGAAGTAAGTGCTCAGGCTACTGAAGAGGTTTATGTAAAAATTAGGTACAATAGACCAGATGGAAATTATGATGATTGGAACCTATGGGTTTGGGAAGCAGGAAAAGATGGTCAACGTGTTGATTTTATAGGTGAAGATCAAGAGGGTAAATTTGCTGTTGTAAAAACATCAAAAGATGCAGGGCAATTAGGGTATATTCTTCGTAGAAGCGAACAGGGTAATGAATGGGCTGAAAATTATTTTGGAGCTGATAAGTTTGTAGATTTAACTGCTGGAGACACAGAAGTTATTATAAATCATAAAGATGAAGATAAAGATGTAGAATTAAAGGAAATAAATAGGGATTTCGAAAAAGTAACTTTAAATGTACATTATTATAGATTCAATAATGATTATGATGAATGGGATGTATGGGCATGGTTAGATCCAAATCATGGGGGAGAAGGACATGCGTTTACTGGTGAAGATGATTTTGGAAAGACTACTTCAATAGTATATGAAAATGTAGTTGATGCAAGAGAAGATGGAATCGGTATCATTATTAGAAAACCAGACTGGTCAGCTAAGGATATTGAATTTGATAGATTTATTAACTTAGCTTATGCAAATAATAATGGTGAAATAAATGCATATTTAGTTCAAAGTAATTCAGAGATAGTTTTTACTGCTGAAGATGCAGTTAAAGATTTAGCAATAACAAGTGCTAAAATGGATTCAGTAAATGAAATTAGTTTTATTACTAATGTAAAGATGAGTAAAGATTTAAGTTTAGAAAATGTAACATTAAAGGAAAATGGAGAAGTAATAAAGGTTAAGAGCTTAGAAATTAATGAAAATTTAACTTCAGGTAAAATAGTAACAGAAAAAGATTTAAGCTTAACTAATGAGTATAATTTAGAGATAGATGGATATCTTAGCAAAGATGTAACATTAGGTAAGATATTTAATTCAGATGAATTTGCAGACTTATATCATTACAATGGAGAATTAGGAGCTTTATATTCAAAAGAAAAGACAAGCTTTGTTTTATGGTCTCCAACTGCAACAAGTGTTAAGTTAGCATTATTTGATGCAGGAAATGGTGTAGATGCTAAAGAAGTTAAAGAAATGGCTAAAGGTGAAAATGGAATTTGGACTTTAGATGTAAATGGAGATTTAAAGGGAACTTACTATACTTATTTAGTAACTAATAATGGAGTAGAAAAAGAAGTTACAGATCCATATGCAAAAGCTGTTGGAGTAAATGGTAATAGAGCAATGGTTATTGATTTAAGTTCAACTAATCCAGAAGGTTGGGAAAATGATGTAAAACCAGAATTTGTAGATGCTACAGATGCTATAATTTATGAATTGCACATAAGAGACTTTACAATTGATGAATCATCAGGTGCTTCTATGGAAGTTCAAGGAAAGTACAATGGTATGTGGGAATCAGGTACAACTTTATTTGGCAATGGCGATATAAAAACGGGAATAGATCATTTGGTAGAATTAGGAATAACTCATGTACACTTATTACCTACTTTTGATCATAGATCAATAGATGAAACAAAATTAGATCAAGCACAATATAACTGGGGTTATGATCCTCAAAACTATAATGTACCAGAAGGTTCTTATTCTTCAGATCCTTATAGTGCAGAAGTTAGAGTTGAAGAATTTAAGAAAATGGTAATGGAACTTCATAAGGTTGGAATTAGAGTAGTAATGGATGTTGTTTATAATCATACAGGTGCTACAGCTGATTCTCACTTAAATTTAGCAGTTCCAGATTACTATTATAGACAAAATAGTGATGGTGGTTTTTCTAATGGATCTGGATGTGGAAATGAATTAGCATCTGAACGTTCAATGGTTAGAAAAATGATGGTAGATTCAGTTAAATATTGGGCTGAAGAATATCATATTGATGGATTTAGATTTGATTTAATGGCACTTCATGACATAACAACAATGAAAGAAATAAGAACTACTTTAAATGAAGTAGATGAAAGTATATTAGTATATGGAGAAGGTTGGACTGGTGGAGATTCACCATTATCAAGTGAAGAACAAGCATTAAAAGTTAATACTGTTAAATATGGAGATTTACAAATAGCTGCATTTAGTGATGATATGAGAGATGCTATAAAAGGACATGTATTTGAAGATGAAACTGCTGGATTTGTAAATGGATTTGATGGACTTGAAGAAGTTATTAAATTTGGTATAGTTGCATCAACACCAAATGAGCAAGTTGATTATACAGGTGGACCAAATCAATATTCAGGATATGGTAAAACAGCTTGGGCTAATCAACCATATCAAACAATAAACTATGCATCAGCTCATGATAACTTAACATTATGGGATAAGTTACAAACTACAAATTCTAATGCAAGTGAAGAAGAACTTTTAGCTATGAATAAGATGTCAGCGGCTCTTGTATTAACATCACAAGGTATTCCTTTCTTCCAAGCTGGAGAAGAAATGGCTAGAACTAAGGTTAATGAAGATGGAAGCTTTAATCATAATAGTTATAACGCACCTGATAGTGTAAATAAAATGGATTGGACTAGAAAAGAAAAATATAATGATTTATTTGAATACTATAAAGGACTAATTTCTTTAAGAAAAGCTCATAAATCATTTAGAATGAATACAACTGCTGATATACAAGCAGGACTTAACTTCATAGATGTTACAGATTCAAATGTTGTTGCTTATACTTTAGATGGTAAGCAAACAAATGATTCATGGGATAATATTGCTGTAATATTTAACTCTAATGACAGTGAAGTTGAAGTAGAACTACCTTCAAGTGATTGGACAATAGTAGTAAATGGAGAAAAGGCTGGAGTTGAATCATTAGGAACTGTTGATGGAAATAAGGTAGTTATTCCTGCAAAAGCATCTTATGTTTTAGTAGATACTAACAGTTATAATGGAACAACAGAAGATGAACCATCAGAAGATGTAAAGCCTGAAACAAACGAAAAACCAGTTATTAATGCTAAAGATTTAGAATTAACAGTTGGAGATAAATTTGATGTATTAAGTGGAGTTACTGCATCAGACAAGGAAGATGGAGATTTAACTTCTAGTATTCAAGTTATTGAAAATACTGTAAATACTAAAAAAGCTGGAAAGTATAAGGTGACATACAAGGTTACAGATAGTGATAACAATGAAACAACTTTAACTATAAATGTAACTGTGAAAGCTAAAGAAATGCCAAAGACAGGGGGACAAAACTCTTTTGTGGTACTTGCTGTAGCATTAGGATTAGTTGTTTCAGGAGCATTTGTTATAAAAGGAAAAAGAAGACAAGCATAGTATCTTATATTAATTAAAGTAAAAGTGGAAGAGTAGATAAATTTGTTTAAAACACAAATCTATCTACTCTTTTTTATAGTTTATATCTTGGAGTTTATTTTATCTATTTCTTCTTTATCCCAAATAAAAAGTTGCTCTTTATTATTTAAAGCAGAGAATAGTTTATCCTTTAAATTAGGGAAAGTTCCATTAAGATTTTTAATTAACATCTTAACATCTTGTCTTTTAGTGTGACCATCAGCAGGACACGGATTTTTTATTATAGGATAATTATAATCTTTAACAGCTTTTTTTATCATATATTCATCGATATAAACCATAGGTCTTATTATAGTTAAATTATATTTCTCCATATAAGATTTTGGAGAAAAACAGTTAACTCTACCTTCATAAAACATAGCCATGACAAATGTTTCAACAGCATCATCTTTATGATGGCCTAAAGCAACTTTTGTACAACCTAATTTTTGTGCAGCATCATTTAATGCACCACGTCTTAGTTTTGCACAAAGAGAGCATGGATTTTTCTCATTTCTTATATCAAATACTATTTTTGCAATATCAGTTTGTATTTCATAAAATGGAACATCTATTTCTTTACATAATTTGTGAAGAGGTCCATTATCAACACCACCTGGGTTTAAAGTTATTGCTATAAGTTCAAATTTTACTGGGGAAAACTTCTGGAAATTTTTTAGTATGTGAAGAAGAGTTACACTATCTTTTCCACCTGATAAACCAACTGCAATCTTATCATTTTCTTCTATCATATCAAAGTGATTTATAGCTTGACGAGTTTTGCTAAGTAATTTTTGCATCATATATTTTGACCTCCAAAATTCAATACTTAGATATTTTAGCAAAGCATTAGTTTTTATACAAATAAAATTTAGAGGTAAAGTTAATTTTTATAAACATCTTGAGCTAGATAAGTTAATTTTTCTAAATCTAAAATTTTAATTGTATTTTTATTTTTTTCTATAATTTTTAAATCAGAAAGATTTTTTATAACCCTATTTAAATGACGATAGCTAGAGCCTAAAAGTTCAGCTAAATTAGTAATACCATCAATATCAACAAGTATTTTATCAAAAGAATTTGTTGGTAATGATGAGATTAAATAGCTTGCAAAACGATTTTCAATTGGCGAAAGGATATTAATGCTCATATAACTTGAGTTTCTCCTAAGTTTTTTTTGGAGAGATGATATTATAAATCTTAAAAATACAGGATCATTATAGCCATATTCTTTTATCTTATTTAAGGGTAATGCTAAGCAGATACAAGATTCCAAAGCTTGAACATTACAATCAGCATATGGATTTTCTATAAACTCAATATCACCCATTACTGATAGGGGAGTATTAAAACAAAGAAGTAATGATTTTCCTCCAGAAAGTAAAGTTGTTACTTTATATTTTCCTTCTACTAAAAAATAAATATAGAATAATTTTTCGTTTAATGAACAAAGATATTCATTTTTAGTGAATGTATGTATTTCTAAAGAATTTAATAAATTTTTATTTAAGTAAGAATGTAAAGAATATTTATCAACATAATAAATAAGCATGTTTTTATCAATAAGTTTTTTCATAAGTACTCCTTATAAAGTTAATTAATATATATTAAATTAGTAAAGTTATATAAAAAGAGTATACTATCAAAAGTAAAATAGGACAAATGTCCTATTTTACTTTTCTATCTATTGATAATATGTTTCTAGAACTTTAACGGGAGGAATTTAAAATGTATAATATTTTAGCATTAGTAATAGGGGCACTTATTTCTATTATGATATCTTTTAATAGTGGATTAGAAGGTTATGTTGGTAGTACATATTCTGTAGTGATTATTCATGCAATAGGACTTATTGCTATACTTATAGTTGCTGCGATTAAGAAGGAAAAAATAGTAATAAAGGAAGCTATACCATTTTACTTGTTTTTAGGTGGAATTTTTGGAGTTATGCTTACTTTAGTTAATGTAATTACAATAGGTAGCATTGGTGTTGCATTGACAACAGCATTAGCTGTATTTGGACAATTAGTATTTTCATCCTTAGTAGATCATTTTGGATTATTTGGTTTAACTAAATATGAATTTAATCCTAAAAAACTTGTAGGACTTTTTATAGTTTTAGTTGGATTAGTTATTATGACAATGGTATAAAGGGAGGATTATAGAATGTTAATGATTTTATTAGCTATATTAGGTGGAGTATTAACTACCTTATCAATGATAGTAAGCTCAACACTTGGAAAGAAAATAGGTTTAATTCAAAGTACAATAATTCATTATATAGGTGGACTTATAGGTGGAGTATTTATTCTAATTGGAATGGGGAGTACATCAGCTCCATCAATTATAGATATGAGTAAAATGCCACTATATATTTTTCTAGGTGGAATCATGGGAGTTATGGTAGTATATGCATCTAATATAGTAATTCCAAAGATACCGGTAGTATATAGTACATTATTAATGTTTTCAGGGCAAATGTTATGTGCAATTATTATAGATGCAATTGTAATGGGAGATTTTTCTTGGAAAAAGCTTTTAGGAGCAATAATAGTTGTGTTAGGTATTTTTTATAACTCAAAGATAGATGCAAAAGAGAGTGAAGCAGTAATAGAATAAAAAACTAAAATAGTATTATATTTATGTTTTAATAAATATAAAATTAAAAATCACATGTATATTGAGACATGTGATTTTTTATAATTTTAACTTTTATAGCTTTTTTAGATGAATTACATTACCAGAGTAATTACCAAATAGTTTTTCAAGATATACGCCTAAATGCATTAAGGCTCCGCCTGAAAAAATTTCATTAGTTTCTTTACTTATATAAATAGAATCTTCATTTAGTCCTTTTAGTTTTAATCTTTTTAAGTTAGAAATATTTTGTAATGATAATCCTTTAAATGTAAGTAATACTTCTGATTTATCTTTTGATACAATTTGAAAGCATTCTACACTATTATTTTTAGAGAAATTATTTATTTTATATCGCTTCTCACCAAATAATGAATTATTTTTGGTAACGGTTTCTGAATTGTTTTTAAAAAAATCCTTATCTGATATTCTTTCATTAATATTAATATATATCATATCAAATGTATTATTATTTTCTATAATACTAAATCCCATATTAACATGCCCCCTACTTTGTTTCTTTATTTAAATCGATATATTAATCAAATATTACATAAATTTGTTAACGTTTACCTATATAATATATTATTTTACTAATATAATCAAGGGAGTTAATAAAAAATGTATACTTTTCGTAAAAATGGTACATTCTTTTATAAAAATTAATATTTAAAATAAAATAATTTATAATGTTTATATAATAAATATTTTATTTTAGGAGTATTAACTAATGAGATTTTACTATGGCAATTATAATTATCTATTAATCTATTGAAAATATTAGAAAAAAGATATATTATATAAGTGATAATAAATAATAACAAATGATAATGAAATGGTAATAAAGTGATATAAAGAAGGGGTTATTTATGTTTATGGAAGAGAGATTAAATGAGATATTAGCTATTATTAAAGAAGAGAAAAAAGTATTAGTTAAAGAGTTAAGTGAAAAATTTAATGTTTCTGAAAGTATGATTCGTAAGGACTTACAAAGGCTTGAAAAAGAGGGGAAGATAAAGAGAACTTATGGGGGAGCAATATTAGAGAGAGAATCATCATACGATGAGAAAACTAACTCTAGAGTTTTTATAGACTTAGAATCAAAATCCTATTTAGGAGAGTTAGTTGTTGATATTATTGAGGATAATGATGTTGTTTTTTTAGATATTTCAACTACAAATCATACTATTGCTATGATGTTAGGAGCTACAAAGAAAAATTTAACGATTATAACAAATATGAATAGAATTGCTATGGAGTTTGATAGGGCACCTAATGTAGATGTAATATTAATTGGAGGAAGGTACAATAAAAAATTAGGGGGAACTGTAGGTAGTGCAGCAATAGAAGAGATAAAGAAGTTTAAAATCACCAAAGCCTTTGTTGGTGCAGGCGGAATTAATATAGAAGAGAATTTTATTAGTAATTTTAATTATGATGAGGCTGCTGTAAAAAAGGAAATTTTAAGATGTAGCAAGAAGAGATATATAGTAGCAAACTATGAAAAGTTGTATAAAGATGGAGCTTATAAGTTTGCAACTTTAGATGATATAGATTATATAGTAACTGAAAAAGAGCCTGAAGGGAATATTAAAGAAATTTTAAATCAAAAAGAAGTAAAAGTAATATGTTAATAAAGGATTTAGGAGTAAAATATATGATTAAATTAATAGCAACAGATATGGATGGAACATTATTAAATTCAAGAAATGAGATACAAGAAGGTTTTTATGAAGTATTCAACGAACTTCAGGAAAAAGAAATAATATTTGCAGCAGCAAGTGGAAGGCAGTACTACAATCTTTTAGAAAGATTTAAAGGTATAGAGGATAAGATGATGTTTATAGCTGAAAATGGAACATTTGTTGTGTATAAGGGAAAGGAACTTGTAGTTAATTCTTTAGATATAAATCTTGCTAGAGAGCTTATTAAAGTAGGTAGAAAGATAAAAGATTCCTATGTAATACTTTGTGGAAAAAAAGCTGCGTATATAGAAAGCTCTGATAAAAGATTAATTGAGCAGACAGAAAAATATTATGCAAGATATGAAATAGTATCAGATTTAACTAAAATAGAAGATGATATATTAAAGGTTACAATTTGTGATTTTGCAGGATCAGAAAATAATAGTAATAAATATTATCAGGATTATAGAGATAAAGCTCAAGTTGCAGTATCAGGTGAAATTTGGCTTGATATAACTGCAAAGGGAATAAATAAGGGCGTTGCAATAGAAGAAGTTCAAGAGTTATTAAATATAAAACATGAAGAAACTATGGTATTTGGAGATTATTTAAATGATTTAGAAATGATGAGTAGTGCGTATCATAGTTATGCCATGGAGAATGCTCATGATGATTTAAAAAAGGTAGCAAGATTTAGAGCTAAAAGTAATGATGATAGTGGAGTTGTACATGCTATAAAAGCAATGTTAAATAACTAGATTATATATAATAGAAAAAAAGCATGTCTTAAATTGATAGTTATTTCAATTTAAGACATGCTTTATTTTATAAAATATAAAGAAAAAATGTTTTAAATAATACTAAGAACGCTCCCAATCAGCATAAAAATCTAAAAGAACCCAAGTTCCTTTATCAAAATCATAAGAAAGTGTTCCATGTACATGTGCTGCATCAGGATTATATGAAGCAAGTTCAACTTTTGTAGAATTCAAATCTCCGTTTTCTGTTAAAACATAAAGAGAATCTACATAACTTTTGGTATAATTATAATTTACATCATTAAAAATAAAGCCATTCTCAAAATATACAGCATTACTAATAATATGTATAAGAATATCTCCAGCAGAAAATAACGGAGAAAATCCAGAGGTCTGTATATTAATAATATCATTTATATACCAACCATTTTTATAAGTGTATTTTATTTCAGCAGTAGCAAAGCACTGCATTTCTCCAGTAGGAAAATTTAAAGTTAAAGCTATAGGTGCATCTATAATATTAGATTTAATATAGCTAGAATCAACCAAATAAACATTATTGGTATATATAAGTTCTTGAGGTAGCCTATCGGTAGTTTTTTCTTTAATAGTATGAAAAATTAATTCATTTGAAGATGAAATTAATGAATTTAAATCTTCGGATGATATAGGAATGGGAGTTGTAAGTTTTTTATATATCATGGTAGATGTAATAGTACCAGACCAAATAAGTATCATAGCAATTAAAATAGTTAATTTTAATTTATAATTTTTTTTCTTATTATCAATAAAAATAATTTTATTACTAAATTGCATAATATTTTACCCTTTCTTTTGATATTTAAGTATATTATACTAATTATATGTAAAATTAACAATAATGGGGGATATATATTAAATGAATATAGTATTTAGAATGAGTATTGAAGATTATTTTGAATTAGCTAAATTAAAAAATTGTGATAAAGATCTTACAAGAAGTAGTAGGATTATATATAAACTATCAATTATAATTTTAATAATAGCAATAAATTTAAGTTTTTTTGAAGATGTATATCCATATTACATACCAATGATGGTAGTAAGTGGTATTTTATTAATTCTTTGGATTATATTTAGTGATGATATGTTTAATAGAGCTAGATATAGAGAAATAAGAAAAATAACAGTTAAGCAGTTTTCAAGTTCAATTGAGCTAATAAGAGATACTAGGATAACACTAAATGAAGAAGCAATAATAAAGGAATGTGACGGAATGTACAGTAAAACTAATTGGAACTGTATAAACAATATAAATGTAACACAAAACAATATATTTATTAATTTAATATCATGTCAAACAATAATTATTCCAATAAAAGTTTTTAATAGTAAAGATGAGCAAGAAATGTTTTTAGAATATATAGATGATAAGATTAATAGTAACTTAATAAAAGAATCTAAATAAAAAGATAAATCCACAATTTATACTTAGAGGTATAAATTGTGGATTTATTTTATATTAAAGAATCGTATATTTATTTACAATTAAACTTACTAGGCTTTACGTTATCTTGTACATCCATTAGAGCTTCGCCAAATCTTTGATAGTGGACAACTTCTCTTTCTCTTAAGAAACCTAGAATTTTTTTAATTTCAGCATCATCTGTTAAGTTCATTAACCATTCATAAGTTGTTCTTGCTTTTTGTTCAGCATCCATATTTTCATGTAAATCAGCAATTACATCACCTTTTGCTTGGATATAAGTTGCAGTCCACGGATTACCTGTTGCGTCTGTGTAAAATAGTGCCTTACCATGGTCTGCATAGTGTCCCGCTAATCCAGCAGCTTTTATTTCATCAATTGATGCATTGCTCATTAGTTGATATACCATGGTTCCTATCATTTCAACATGAGCCATTTCTTCTGTTCCTATGTCTGTTAAAAGACCTTTTGATTTATTAGTTGGCATTGTAAATCTTTGATTCAAATATCTAAGAGCAGCACTAAGCTCACCATCAGGGCCTCCATATTGAGTTATCAAAAGTTTTGCCATAGTTAAATCACAAGATTTTAAATTAATTGGATATTCTAAGGTTTTAACATAATACCACATAAATTAATCCTCCCTGTTACTTTCGTTTTCCCAAGGCCAAGGAGTATCAATCCAAGCATCAGGATTTTGAATATAAGCTGAACCAAAGTTACTTAAAGGACCATATGATTGTTCATAGTCCCATATTAACTTTCTTAGTTTGGAGGAAATTAATTTATAGTCATCAATTGCATCTTTACAGCTAGGAAAGTTATCTAAATATAAATTTAAGTCTATTGCAAAAAATTGTAACTTTCTAATTGCATCTAAACATTCATGTTGATTCATTTTTTGACCTCCTTAGAATACTTAATAGCACAATAAGGACTATAAATATCCTTAAATATTGTTCCGGCATCGAATGCAGAATTTATATCAAATAAATTTTGATATGGTTGTAAAACAATACATGCCTTTGCATAAGTTTTAGGGTCAAAAACTTTATAAGATTCATAACAGTTCTTTTTTGTGTTAGAACAAGCAATGTTACATGATAATTTAGATGGATCGTTTACGCAATCATTGCAGTCTATACAGTCATCGATTCTTTTATAGTACATAATAGTATATCCCTTCGTTAAATTCTCTATATAATACTTTATGTAGAAAATTGAAAAAAGTGACAAGATACTAAACTATAAAATTTTACTTTCTTTATGGCCACAATATTCGCATTTAAAATAAACTTTACCATGAACATTATTATCATATCCATATTCATACTCAGTCATTTCTTCACCACAGACAGGGCATACTAAAGTAATAGTATTATTTTTTTTTGAAGACATAAAATTTTCATCTCCTTATAATAAAATATTTTAAATTTAATATTTATTATGAAACAATATATTAGACTTAGCAATAATGAAATTAGATATTAAAAAAATACCATAGTTTGCATAAATGGATAAGAAGGTATATTATAAAATAATATAAAAATATAATTATTTATATTATACAAAAGAAAAGGGGAAAGATATGAAATGGAGTTAAGATTAGATATTTTTCAAACAATGGCTTTAGTAACCGTTGTATTTTATTTAGGAACATATTTTAGGAAAAGAGTTGGATTCTTATCTAAATATTGTATACCAGCCCCAGTAATTGGTGGACTTTTATTTGCTTTAGTTATGTTATTTTTAAAGATAACTAATTTAGCAACTATAACATTAGATACAACATTGCAAAATTTGTTTATGACTACGTTTTTTGCAAGTGTAGGTTTTACAGCAAGTTTTAAAATATTAAAAAATGGAGGAATAAAGGTAGCTATGTTCTTAGGAATAGCTATACTTTTAATTATTTCACAAGATATAGTAGGAGCAACACTAGCAAAAGTATTTCAATTAAATCCCCTATTAGGATTATGCACTGGTTCTATTTCTATGATTGGAGGGCATGGAACGGCAGGATCTTTTGGTCCACTTTTAGAGGAACTAGGTGTTAGTGGTGCCACCACAGTTTCTTTTGCTTCAGCAACATTTGGATTAGTTATGGGAAGTTTTATAGGAGGATTTGTAGCAAAGAATTTAATAGAAAATTATAAGATTAAAACACCTAAAGAATCTCAAGATAAGTCTATTCCACTTAGTGATTTTCATGAAGATAATCAAGCTATACTTTGTCACCATAAGCTTATGAAAGCTTCAGCTTACCTTTTCTTTGCAATGGGAGTAGGTTCAATTATATCTAAGTTTATTCAAGATACAGGCTTAACATTTCCATCGTATATAGGAGCTATGATTGCAGCTGCTATAATAAGAAATGTTTGTGATATAAGAAAGCAGGAAATTGAAGAAAAGGAAATAGAGGTAATAGGAAATATTAGTTTAAGTTATTTTTTATGTATAGCATTAATGGGACTAAGGCTTTGGGAATTATTTGATTTAGCATTACCACTAGTTGTTATGTTAGTTGCTCAATCACTACTTATGGCTATATTTGCATACTTTATTACTTTTAGAGCTATGGGAAAAGATTATGATGCTGCAGTTTTTGCATCTGCAAGTTGTGGATTCGGAATGGGGGCAACTCCAAATGCAGTTGCTAATATGGATGCACTTTCAGCTAAATTTGGATTTGCAGCAACACCATATTTTGTAGTACCAATTGTAGGAGCCCTTTTTGTAGATTTTGTTAATTCAGCAGTTATTACTTTATTTATAAATATATTAATGTAATACTTATAATTTTAAAAGAAGAGTATAGTGTTAAAGAATTATTATCACTATGCTTTTTATTTTAAATAAGTAGTCAAGGCTGTTTAATAGTTTATAAATTGGACAAAATAGGATATAATAATACCTAATATAACTTTAATAAGATTTTATAAATGGAAATATTTTATATAAGAGGAGATAAAAATATGCAAGCATATGAAAGACTAATAAAATACGCAAAAGTATATACAACATCTGACCCAAAATCAGAAACTACACCATCAACTCAAAGACAATTTGATTTAGCTAATATATTAGTTGAAGAAATGAAGGAAATTGGGATTCAAGATGTTAAGGTAGATGAAAATTGCTATGTTTATGGAGTTATTCCACCAACTAAAGGATATGAAGATAAGCCTAGTATTGGATTTATAGCACATATGGATACTGCACCAGCAGCACCAGGAGAAAATGTTAACCCTCAAATAGTAGAAAATTATAATGGGGAAGATTTAACACTTTTAAATGGAACAGTTCTTTCAGTAGAAAAATTTCCACATTTAAAGAACTTAAAAGGAAGAACTTTAATTACAACAGATGGAACTACTCTTTTAGGTGCAGATGATAAGGCTGGTATTGCTGAAATAATAACAGCATGTGAAAGAATAATAAAGGAAAATATACCTCATGGTAAGATATGTATAGGATTTACTCCTGATGAGGAAATTGGTAGAGGTGCTAGCAAGTTTGACGTTAAAAACTTTGGAGCTCAATTTGCATATACTATGGACGGGGGAGTAGAAGGGGAAATTTCTTATGAAAACTTCAATGCCTCAGCAGCAACAGTTGAAATTCATGGTGTTTCAGTTCATCCAGGGTCTGCAAAAGACACAATGATTAATGCAACAAATGTAGGTATTGAGTTTGATAGAATGTTGCCACAAGGAGAAAAGCCAGAACATACTGAAGGATATGAAGGGTTTTATTATTTAGAAAGCTTTAGTGGAAATACTGATAATGCAGTATTAGGATATATATTAAGAGATCATGATTCATGTAAGCTTGAATCTAAGAAAGCTACATTACAATTAGCTGAAAAGCTATTAAATGAAAAGTATGGAGAAGGTACAGTAAAACTAACAATTACAGATCAATATAAGAATATGGCTGAGCATGTTAAACCTTGTATGCATTTAATTGATAATGCAAAAGCTGCAATGAAAACTTTAAATGTTACACCTGTTATTGAACCAATTAGAGGTGGTACTGATGGAGCTACTTTAAGTTATATGGGATTACCTTGTCCTAACTTAGGAACTGGTGGATATGCATTCCATGGAGAGTATGAGCATATTACTATTGAAGGTATGGAAATTGCTACAAATATAATAATTGAAATATTGAAGAAATATGCTGAATAAATTGTGATATTAAAGTATTATTTTAGGCAGAGCAAATAATTACTCTGCTTATTTTTATGTTAAAATTTATAGTGGGGGTATGAATTTTATAAAAAGAGTTATTGTTATAGGTTGTGGAGAAGCAGGAAAATCAACTTTTTTTATTTTGAGTTAAAATATTTAGATATTATAGAAAATAGGCTTTGAGTTATGATATTATCAGAGGTATGGATAAGAATTGAGATTATTTATGATATTGATAAATAATACAAAAGTACTTACATATAGGAAGAAACATTGGTGAGGTGAAAAAATGATTAACTTTGATTATAGGTGCTTAACTGGAGAAGTAATTACTAAAGAAGATTTTGAATATGAAGAAGAGAGAAAGGCTTGGAATAGGGCTATAGAAAAATATCCATTAGTAATTGTATATTGCAAAACTGAAGATGATATCAGAAATGCAATAATATTTGCTAAAAATAATTCACTTTCAATAAGGATAAGAAGTGGACGTCATCATTATGAAGGATATTCTACAGGAAATGATATAGTAGTTATTGACGTTAGTAAAATGAATAAAATTTATATAGATGAAAAAAATGAAACCGTAAAGGTTCAAGGTGGAACTCGTAATAGAGAACTTTATAAAGCAGTAGGAAAAAAAGGATATCCATTTCCAGGAGGAGGTTGTCCAAGCGTTGGAGTAGTAGCCTTTACTTTAGGTGGGGGATGGGGATATTCATCTAGGCTTTTAGGATTAGGTTGTGATAGATTAGTAGAAGCTGAATTGATAGATAGTAATGGAAACTTAATAGTTTGTAATGAAGAGATAAATGAAGATTTATTTTGGGCTTTAAGAGGCTGTGGTGGAGGAAATTTTGGTGTAGTTACTTCTATGACTTTTAATTTACCAACTAAAATAGATATGGTGACATTGGTTAATATTGACTTTCCAAATATTGATTTTGAAGAAAATATTAATCTTATAGAAGCTTGGCAAGAAAAATATAAAATTTTAGATAAAAGAGCTAATTTTAAAATGGCTATTTATAATTCAAGTGAAAAGGGTAGAGGAGTAAAAATAGTTGGACTAGTTTATGGAGATAAAAAGTTAGCCAATGAGGTTTTAAAACCCATAAAAGATATTGTTAGCTCTGGAAGCTATAGTTTAGAGTATATGACTGTTTTAGAAGCTAATAGAATAATCCAAGATAGTCATCCAGAATATGAAAAATACAAGAGTTCGGGAAACTTTGTATACAGAGATTATACTAGAGAAGAAATTGTAGATCTTTTAAATATAATAGAAGAAAGAGCTGAAGGTGCTGTTTATACTGCAATTACATTTTATGGTCTAGGTGGAGTTATAAAAGAGGTTAAGAGGGATAGTACAGCATTTTACCATAGAGATGCAAGATTTATATTAGGTTTTCAATCAGTATGGGAAGATGCTAAATATGCACAAATAAATAGAAGATGGTTAGTAGAAAAATTAAAGTACATAAAATCTATAACAAAAGGCGCCTTTGTTAATTTTCCATGTGCAGAAATAGATAATTATGAGGAAGAATATTATGGAGAAAATTCAAAGTTATTAAAGAGAGTTAAAGAAAAATATGATAAGGATGATTTCTTTAATTTTGAACAAGATATTAGAATAGAAAAAAGATTATGGTATAATATTTTAGTGGAGTAAATAAATTTAAAATATATATTGAAACAGTAGGCTGTTTTTTAATAGCCTACTATTTTTTTATAAAGAATTACAATTATGATTAACAGTCATAATGAACGTGAGTTTGTTCTTTCTTATTTTTGCACCTATTAGAATTTTCATAAGCATCATCATTATTATTACAATTATATCTCATAACAATATTCCTCCTCATTTGTTTGTATACTACATAATATGAAAAGTAGAGAAAGTTGACATAAACTTTATAAGATTAATTAAAATTTTTTCTCCAATTCTCAAGGAAATTTATAATATCTTCTAAGGTAGGACTTTTGGAATTTCGTACATAATATCCTGATGTTGCAACTCCTAGTAATAATGAAAGCTGTACAGAAAGACCAAGCACTTGTCCAAAACAAAAACCAGCATTAAAGTTATCTCCAGCCCCTGTAGTTAATTTAGGATTTGGTTCATATGGTCCAATAGTATGATAAAGTTTACCATCGCATACTGCATAGGCTTCTTTAATAGGGTGAACAACTAAGCAATAGATATCTAGTTTTTGTGCAATAGATTTAACTAAAGTATCTAATGGTAGTTTGTCTGCTGTAGATGAGATATCTAAAACTTCACCGATTTCATAGGCCTCTTTTTCGTTAAGCCCTAAGATTACTTTAAATTTATTAGAGAATTTTTTTATTACAGAAAGAGCTTCTAATATATCATTTTTTAATCTATTTTCAGGATCGGCTAAATCAAAATATATTTAAGGCAGTTTAAATAATTTCATAATATATATACGGTTAATTTATATTAAATATGTTAGTATTTTTTATAAATAATAAGTGATATAATAGAAATTAAATGTTTTTATAATATATGATGATAATGATATTAACAAATGATAAAAGAAAAGTTATTTTTATATTTTTAGTTGAGGAATGATATATAAATGCAAGAAAGAATAGACTATAAAAAATTTAATTTTCAATTAGCCAGAAAAGTATTAGAAGGAAAAAATATAGTATTTACAGGACGAGGATTTTTAGTTAGAGGAGAATTAATGCGTCTAGCAAGACAAGCAGGAGCTAATGTGGATAGTGTAGTAACTAAAAAGTGTGATATTTTAATTGTTGGTGAAAAGCCAGGGAGTAAGTTAAGAAAAGCAAATGTTCTAGGATGTGAGATAATTACTATTTCTGATTTTAAAGATATATTAGAAGGAAAAGTTAGAAAAAATGAAATGGAAATAGATGATATATTAAATATAGACTTAGGAAATGAAGCAAGAGAAAGGATAAATATTTTAAGAAAAAATATTATATTATTTATAAATAATGAGATAGTTAGAGAAAGAATAATTAGAAATATTAAATTAAATGGTGGAAGTATAGTAAATACTATGGATGAAAATACAGATATATTAGTTTACCAACCAAGTTCAGATATTAATGAGACATTAGAAATAGCAAAAAGATTAAATATAGAAATATTAACTTTGGGTGAATTTAATAAACGACTTATTATGAATAGATAAAGCTTAGCATATATTTATATGAGGTTAATTAGGAGGGGTATTATGAATAAAATGAGAGATGGACACGTTCATAGTCATTATTGTCCTCATGGAAGTAATGATAGCTTTGAAGAGTATTTAGAAAATGCTATTAATAGAGGAATTGGGGAAATAACATTTACAGAACATATGACAATGCCTAAAAACATAGTAATAGAGGGAATGGAAGAAAATTTTTTAGATACCGTTTCTCCTAGCATATATAGTATTGAAAAATATATAGAAGAAGCAAAGTATTATAAAAATAAATATAAAGATAAAATAAAAATAAATATAGGTTTAGAAGTAGATTATTTAGAGGGATATGAAGAGTTTACTACAAAAATGCTTGACATATATGGAGATGTACTAGATGATGCAATTTTGTCAACTCATATTGGTATGTATGATGGTAAATACTATTGTTTTGACTGTATAGAATCTTTTGAAGGTCTATTAAAAAAAATTGGAACTGTAGAAAAAATATATGCTTTGTATTATAATACATTATTGAAATCAATAAAAAGTAATTTAGGAAAATTCAAACCCAAAAGGATAGGACATCCAACTCTTGTTAGAATATTTAACAAGAAATATCCAATTAATTATTCTAATGTAAATTTATTTCAGGAAATTATGGATGAAATAAATAAAGGTAGTTATGAAATTGATTATAATACAGCAGGTTTAAGAAAAGAGTTTTGTGGAGAGGCATATCCTAGTGGAGAATTTTATGAAATAGCAATAAAAAATAATGTGAAAATGGTTTACGGTTCAGATTCACATTTTGCAAAGGATATAGGTTTCAATTTTAAATAAGAAGATAGACAGCTTGGAGGGAAATTATGAGAAGTATAATGTTGAGAAAAATAATAGCAGGAGCACTAATATCTTGTATTGTATTTGGAGCAGTAGGATGTACAGATAAAAATACAGTTGGAGATGGCAATTCTAATATTGTATCAGAAAATTTAGATAATCAACAATCTAATAATAATGAAGAAGATAATATAGAAAATCAAGAGTCCTTAAAAACTACAGAAATGTTATTATATTCAAAGGATGTAAATACAGATGAACAATTAGTTTTAGGAGAAGTCGAAGTAAATGAAGATTTATCATTAGAAGAAAAGCTAAAAAAATTATCTAAGGAATTAAGTGAAAAGGTATTTGATAATTTACCCATCCAATTTGTTAAATTTAATAATATAGAAGGAAAGAAAATAGCTTTATTTAACTTAGATGAATTGGGAAATAATGCTGCAGATATTACTTTTGATAAATATGAAGGAACAAGTTGGATTAATAATTATTTCGTTGGTTCTGCAGGAGGCAGTGTAACTGAATATACCCTAATAACAACATTATTACAAAAAAATTATACTGGTGAATGGATAGATGGTGTAGAGTTTACTTATAAAAATTCTAATATAGAATTTGATCATGTTCCAGCTCTTGGAGAAATAACTTATAGATAGTAATTGTTAAAGAAGTATATATAGTAGGTATGTTAAAAATAACTTGCCTACTATTATTTATTAAGGGAAAGTAATCAAATAGTTGCTTTTATTTTATAATTTAAGTAAAATTGATTTTGTTATTAAAAATATGAGGTGATAATTATGAGTAGTATAGCAGGTCATGGATGCGAAAGAATAGTTCCAGAAGAAGCTAAAAAAACTCTTGAGGAAATAGAAAGAAGTATAGTAAAGAGATATAGAAAACCTATTTGGTCTAAGTTCATAAAAGCTGTTAAGGATTATCAGCTTATTGAAGAAGGCGATAGAATAGCTGTTGCAATATCAGGAGGCAAGGATTCTCTACTTATGGCAAAGCTATTTCAAGAGTTAAAAAAGCATGGGCAAGTAAACTTTGAAGTTGAATTTATAGCAATGGATCCTGGATATCATCCACAAATTAAAGATTTACTTATAGAAAATTGTGAACACTTAAATATTCCAGTACATATATATGAATCAAAAATATTTGAAATAATTGATGAAAAAGCAAAGGATTATCCTTGCTATCTTTGTGCAAGAATGAGAAGAGGCTCATTATATAACAAAGCAAGAGAACTTGGGTGTAATAAATTAGCACTTGGGCATCATTATAATGATGTAATAGAAACTACAATGTTAAATGTACTTTATGCAGGAAACTTTAAAACAATGTTACCTAAATTAAAGGCTGATAACTTTGAAGGAATAGAGCTAATTAGACCTCTTTATTATGTAGAAGAGGAAGCTATTAAGAGATTTATAAAGTATACTGGTCTTTGGCCATTAAATTGTGCATGTATGGTAGCCGCAGAAAAAATAGGTAATAAGAGACATGAAATTAAAGATTTAATTGCAGAATTAAAGAAGAACTTTAATGATGTTGATAAATCAATATTTAAGGCAGCTGCAAATGTAAATATGAATTCAATTTTAGGATGGGAAAAGGATGGAGAAAAATATTCATTTTTAGATCCTAACACACCAAAAAGTAAATAGTAAGTGTTATTGACCATATATTTTAATGAGAATAAAACAAGCCATGTTGCTAATACTAAGTATATAGTATTTAGTGGAGGTGATATTATGGCTAAAAAGGGTCAAAGAGCAACTTGGGAAAATGATCATTTTAAGAGTCCAGAAAAATCTATGGCTGCAAGAGTGCCAGAAGTAAATAAGGTTGGAAAAAATAAATAGATACAAGTAATATTAAAAAATAAATTTATGAATTAAGCTAAAATACATAAAATATGTATTTTAGCTTAATTTTATATATTGTATAATTATAAGAAAGAATATTTTGTATGTTATAATTATTATAAAAACAATATAAAAACGGAGGAAATAATGGATAGAGAAGTGTTATTAAAAATGGATCCTAATATATTAGTAAGTATGATTAATATGAAGCTTAGAGATTTTTATTCTAATTTAGACAGCTATTGTGAGGATATGGATATTAGTAGAAATATAATAGAGAAAAAATTAGAAAATGCTGGATATAAATATCATAGTGATTTAAATCAATTTAGATAATTTACTAACTTATTAGAGCAATGTATAATTATACTAAAAATATTGATTGTAAGTAGAGGGAATAAAATGAAAATAAAAAAAATAGGAAAATTAGCAGTTGTATTAGCAGCATCAACTGCATTAGTTGCAACTTTAATAAACGATAAAAAGAATAAGGAAAATACTAAAGAAGATTAAGTTATATTAAATATTCAATAATAATTAAATATATTGTTTATTATAGAAGTTATAATTAAATAAAATATATAGTTATAAGATATTTAAATAAAATTAAAAGAGAAGAAGTAATAAAGTATTTATTGCTTCTATTTTATTGGAAAAAAATAAGAAAGGAACCTTTGTGTTATGAAGAAGAAGATAGATTTAGTATCGGGAAGTATAGTAAAAACATTATTAACGTTATCACTACCTATTTTAGGTACATCATTTATCCAAATGGCTTATAGTTTAGTAGATATGATTTGGATAGGAAAAGCAGGAAGTGCAGCAGTTGCAGCAGTTGGGACGGCGGGATTTTTTGCTTGGCTTGGAAATTCTATGGTTATGATAACAAAAACAGGTGCAGAAGTTGGAGTTTCACAGTCCATAGGTAAAAATGATGAAAAAGAAAGAAAATGTTATGTATATAGTAGTATTTTCTTATGCGTTGTGATGGCTATAATTTATCAAATTATATTAATTGTTTTTAAAGATAAGTTAATAGGTTTTTTTAACCTAGGAGATCCAGTAATAATAAAGATGTCTATTGATTATTTAATAGTGATATCATTAGGTATGGTTTGTGCATTTTTAAATCCTCAATTTACTGGAATATTTACTGCATCGGGAAACAGTAAAACGCCTTTTGTAGTTAATACTGTAGGGCTTATTATGAATATTGTATTAGATCCAATTCTAATCTTTGGAGTCGGAGGAATAAAACCATTGGGGGTTGTAGGAGCTGCTTTAGCAACTATACTTTCACAAATGTTAGTTACTATAATATTTATATATACTTTTATTAAAAATGGATATAATTTTAGTTTTAATAATAAAAGATTTGTAAAGCTGAAGTATTTAAAGAGTATTTGTGTTTTAGGTGGTCCTACAGCTATTCAAAATTGCTTATTTACATTCTTCTCAATGCTTATAGGTAGAATTGTAGCAAGTGCAGGACCGATAGCAATTGCTGTTCAAAAAGTTGGTTCACAAATAGAATCTATATCATGGATGACAGCAGGAGGATTTGCAAGTGCATTAACAGCTTTTGTTGGACAAAACTATGGAGCAAAAAGAAATGATAGGGTGATAAAGGGCTATGTGAGTACTATTATTATTTCATGTATTCTAGGAGTATTTACAACGTTATTATTAGTATTTGCAGGTGGGCCTATATTTTCTGTTTTTATAGATGAAAAAGAAGCCATTTTACAAGGAATTGATTATTTAAGAATATTGGGATATTCACAATTATTTATGTGTATAGAAATAACTACATCAGGAGCATTTTATGGTGTTGGGAAGACCATAACTCCATCAATAGTAGGAATAATATTTACGGGTTTAAGAGTTCCTATAGCAATGTTGTTATTTAGGCCTGAAATACTGGGTATTAATGGAGTATGGTGGAGCATAAGTGGAAGCAGTATAGTAAAGGGAATTTTATTATTTCTTCTATTTTTCTTTATGGTTATAAAACCGTTAAGAAAAACACCTAATTATAACTATTAAATAAAATTTATGATAATATGAATAAGCAGTAAAATAAAAAAATAGCTAGATATTAAATAATACATGACTTCTAGCTATTTTTACTTTATATTTATCAGGTAATTATTTCTTTAACACATGATATATTTCAGGTGTATCTACAGTTATTTTTTCAAAATTATATCCTTGACTCTTATAATATTTAATAATTCCTCTTACAGCTTGTGCCGTGTTCTTGTTAGCGTGAGCATTGTGCATTAAGACAACAACATTATCCTTAGTTGATATAGATCTATTTAATATGAGGTCAGGAGAGGAGTTAGGATTAGCACCATCTAAGGTATCTTGAGTCCAATCGTAAATCTTAAAATTATTTGAGTGAACTGCATCTACCATTTCATTTGTTAATCTATAGGTACTATTATTTGTTCCAAATGGAAATCTTAATATATAGTAATTTTCACCTGTAATATCATAAAGAGCTTTTTGAACTTGTTTCATTTCATTAATAAAACCAGAGCTACAACTATATAGCTTAGATCTTTCATGAGTAAAACTATGTAAACCTATGCTATGACCTTCATTTTTCATTCTTAAAATTATATCTTCTTGACCTTTTATTTGCTCACCGATTATAAAGAAAGTAGCAGGCACATTTTCTTCTTTTAGTATGTCTAAAGTTTTTTTAGTTACTTCACCACCAGGAGCATCATCAAATGTTAAATAAACAATTTTTTTAGGGCAATCTTTTTTATCATCATTTGTACTATATGCATTTAATTGAGGGCAAACTAATAAAGCTAAAAGCATAAAAATAATTAAATTTGTTAAAAACTTTCTCATAATTAATCACTCTTTTCTATAAAAATATTTCATAAAGATACCATTTATATATAGTGCAATTATATTATGTGCAAAAATAATATAATATATTTCTTGATATTTTTTGATAAAGGATATATAATAACAAAAAAAGCTTTAAGTCGAAACAGAGAGTTCGGTAAGTTCAGAGTTTACAGTATTAGTATTTACAGGATAACTATAACTTCTTACCGATGTAAGAAGTTTTTTTATTTACCTTTAATAACAGTCCAGAGAGGCTGAAAAGGGAGAAAGTTAATGTTTCTCCTTACAATAATAAATAAGGAGTGGATTTCATGACACAGTTTACAGGTAGTATTTCATCAAAAAAGGAAGCGGAAAAAGGAATTAAAGATTCACTTTTCAAATTAGTATTAGCGCTTCAACATTTAATTGCAATGTTTGGAGCAACTGTATTGGTTCCTATGCTTACGGGACTAGATCCATCAGTTGCATTATTTTCGGCTGGAGTAGGAACTTTAATTTTCCACTTATGTACTAAAGGAAAGGTTCCAGTGTTTTTAGGATCATCCTTTGCTTTTATTCCAGTAATTATAGCGGTATCAGAAAAATATGGTGATTTAAGATATGCTCAAGGTGGGATTATTGTAGTTGGAGCAATTTATGTTTTAGTATCTCTTTTAATAAAAAGGGTAGGATTAAATAATGTTAAAAAAATATTACCGGCTCAAGTTGTAGGGCCTATGATTATCGTAATAGGACTTAACTTAATACCAAGTGCATTAGAGATGACTGGTGTAACAGAACTAATATCAGGCAATAAAAGTGTTTTAACAGGTGTAGTAATTTCAATAATAACTTTAAGTATAGCACTATTAATAAAGAAGTTCAGTAATGGATTTTTATCACAGATTTCAATATTAATAGCAGTAGCTGTTGGATATACAATAAGCTTAATGTTAGGACAAGTATCTACTACTGAAATACAAAGTGCAAGTTTAGTAGCAATACCTAGTTTTACATTTCCTAAGTTTGATATAGGAGCAATAGCAATTATAGCACCAGTAGTATTAGCAGTATTTATGGAACATGTTGGAGATATAACTACTAATGGTGAAGTTGTTGGACAAAACTTTATAGAAGATCCAGGATTAAATAGAACTTTATTAGGAGATGGATTAGCTACTTTAGCAGCAGGATTTATTGGAGGACCAGCCAACACTACATATGGTGAAAATACGGGAGTTCTCGCAATAACCAAAAATTATAATCCAGTGATATTAAGAATAACAGCAATATTTGCTATATTACTTAGTTTTATTGCTAAATTTGGAGCGATTATTAGAACAATACCTCAACCGGTAATGGGTGGAATAAGTTTAATATTATTTTCTATGATTGCAATTGTTGGAGTTAAGACTATAAAGAGAGAGCAAGTTAAATTTACATTCTTTAATATTATAGTTATGATTTCTATTTTATTTGTTGGATTATCAGGAAACTTTTTAGATGAAGCTATTTCAATTAAAATAACAGAAACAGTAAATATATCTGGATTAAGTTTAGCTGCAATAGTGGGGGTTGTATTAAATATAATATTTACACAAATAAATAAATTTACTAAAAAAGATATTTAATTAATATATAAACACTATACATGATATTCTTTTATGTATAGTGTTTTAATTTTTTATGAAAAGTATATAAGATATATAAGAAAATTATAATTAATGCGATTTTGTGTATAAATTTTGGTATTTATGATACAATTACAGTATAAATATAGAAATTTGGAGGGAAAGATGAATTTAAAGGGATCATACGATAGTAGATTCTATAGAATAAGTAAGATTTTTGTAATGTTTATAATAATATTTACAATTGGAGCTGGCTATAATAATAAAATTAGATTATCAGAAAGTATAATGATTATTATAATTTGTATTTTATTATTATTTATACAAGAGTGTATAAATAAAATACAAAAGACTGATAGTAAGTATAAGCTATGTGAGCAAGAATATACCTTATCTATAGAGGCAATTAATGGAGCTATTTGGATATGGGATGATAAGAGTAATAAGGTATATGTTTCTAATAAAATAAGGGAATTATTAGGATTAGAAAAGGAGAAAATTACTTTAGAAGAATGGTATAAATTTATTATTGAAAGTGACTTTAAAAGAGTTAAAGCGTATTTTGAAAGTATTTGTTTAAATAGAATGTGTATTAGTACTAATATTAGATATTCTATTAAAGCTATTAATGGACAAACAATACATATAGAGTATAATGGCAAAGGTAGTATTAGTAATGGCATATATAGCTTAGCAGGCGTAATAATGGATATTACTAGTGAAAAAAATAATGAAAATAAGATTAAGCTTATGAATTATTATGATAATATCACGGGTATACAAAATAAAAAAATGTTTATAGAAAAATTTAAACAATTAATCAATAATAGTTCAAATAAAAGTAAATTAGGAATTATTTTTTTTGATATAGATAATTTTAAAAATATTAATGACTCATATGGACATGAAGTAGGAGATGAAATACTTTTAAGACTTTGTAAGAGAATTGAAAATATTTTAGATGGAAGGCATACTTTTGCTAGATTTGGTGGGGATGAATTTATTATTGCCTTCTCAAATGTTATTAATCAAATAGAAATAAAGGATTTCTTGGATGAATTATTATTAAAGGTTAGAAAACCATTTTATGTTGATAGTAGAAAAATATGTTGTTCAATTAGTATTGGTGTTAGCATATATCCTAACGATTCTAATAGATTAGATATTCTTTTAAAAACAGCAGATATGGCAATGCATACTGCTAAAGAAGAAGGAAAAAATAGATATAAATTTTTTGATATTAATATATTAAATATATTAAAAAGACAGAGTGAGATTGAGAAAGCATTAAGAACTGCAATTGAAAATAATGAAATTTTTATGGTTTTTCAACCTAAAATATCAATTAAGGATGAAAAGGTAAATGGATTTGAAGCATTAGTTAGATGGGTAAATGATGAATTAGGGTTCATATCTCCAGCAGAATTTATACCAATAGCTGAAAGTAGTGGATTAATAATAGATTTAGGAAAATATATTATTGAGGAAAGCTTTAAAAAATGTAAAGAATTATATTGCAGTACTAAATCAAAGTTTCATATAGCAATTAATATATCGGATATACAATTAAGGGAAGAAGGATTTATTAGTTTTATTTCAGAAATGTTAGAAAAGTATAATATACCTCCAGAATTTATAGAATTCGAAATAACAGAAGGGGTTATTATGAAGTCTGTTGTAAAAAATATTGAATTATTAATAGGACTTAAGAGGTTAGGAGTTTCTATTGCATTAGATGATTTTGGTACAGGATATTCTTCTTTGAGCTATTTAAAAAGATTACCTATAGATGTATTAAAGATAGACAAGAGCTTTGTAGATGGAATAGGTGTAGATGAAAAAAGTGAGTATATAGCAGAGAGTATAATAAAGCTTTCGCATAGTTTAAATTTAAAAGTAGTAGCTGAGGGTGTAGAAACTAAAGAGCAACTAGGATATTTAGATAAAATGAAATGCGATGTAGCTCAGGGGTATTATTTTAGTAAACCAGAGAAGTTTGAAGTTATTAAAGAAATGATTTAAAAATAAATATTTTTATCACAAAAAAACTTCTAATTGCGTATTATGTAAATATATGCTTTTAGGAGGTTTTTATGCGTATCAGGATAGATGATGATTTTGATAATGATTTAGATGCAGAATATAAGTCAATTGATAACGATACAATAGTAGGAAATGGAGCATTATCAAAAGAAAATATTCCTATAATTGATGTAAAATCAGAAGATATAAAAGAACAAGAGTTAGCAAATGATCAAATTAATAAGAGAAGTATTATAAGAGAAGAAACTAATAAATATAATTTAAGTAATGGATTTAGTATTGAAATTCAAGGTGCAACATTATTAGATGATACTGAAACTGAAAATTATGATAATAATTTAAGAGAAGGTATAAGGAATAAAGCAGAACAAAGAAGTGAAAATAATAGGATAAAAGAAAATAGTGAATATATAGGACAACGTGTAAGAGGAAAAATTACAGTAGGTGTTAGATTAGGAGATAGAAAGGGAAAAGCTATATCAGAAGCAAAAGTAAATCTTTATGCATTAAACGGACTATCACCTAAATTAGTAAGTTCAAAATTAACAGATATAAATGGGATTGTTGTATTTGATGGATTGCCAGAAGGAAGTTATAGGGTTATAGAGATAGTAAATAGAAAATACTTTGAAAAACCAACATATATTCAATGGAATGAAGTAACTATTAATAAAGATTTCAGAGAAGAAAGTATTATTATAGTAAATAGAATAAAAAAACACCCAAAATAATCTAAATAATGATAAAATAATAGTTAATTATTATAGAGTTAGGATATATTAAAAATATTCTAACTCTAATTTTTAAATAGATAAGTTATTTTATATAAAAAATAAAATAAAAATATGATAAAATGATTTTAAACTAAAGAAATGAGGATATAAGTTATGAAGATAAAGATAAAGTACTTTGATGGAGCAACTAAATTGAAAAAAATTAGTAAGGGAAATTGGATAGATGTTTATGCTAATAAGGATATATTTGTACCTTTAAATGAGAGAGCAATGATTCCTCTTGGATTTGCACTAGAATTACCAAAAGGGTGGGAAGGACATTTAGCACCAAGAAGCTCAACGTTTAAAACTTGGGGAGTAATTCAAACAAATAGTGTAGGAGTTGTTGATGATACATATATAGGAGATAATGATCAATGGCATATGCCAGTATATTGTTTACAAGCCAAGGATGAAAATGGAACTTGGATAAGAAAAGGTGATAAAATAGGCCAGTTTAGAGTGATGGAAGTAATGCCAGAAATAGAATTTGAAGAAGTAGAATTCTTTAACAATATTGATCGTGGTGGTTTTGGAAGTACAGGAGAAAGATAGTATATATTTATCATTCAGGTAAATTAAAAATATTGTTAAAAATCAGAAATAACACATTGTAATTAAATGTAAAATATGATAAAATAAACAAATAAAGGGTGGGTAAAAATTAATATAATCAAACAAAAGGGAGAAAGTGGGAAAATATGAAGTATATTGATTTATCTTATGATATAAAAAATGAAATGCCTGTTTATCCAGGTGATATGGAATTGAATTTAAGTAAAGAAAAGGATTATGATAAGGATGAATTTAATTTATATACAGTTTCTACATCTATGCATGTAGGTACTCATATAGATGCGCCTTTACATATGTGTAAGAATAAAAAATTCATTTCTGAATATTCAATAGATAAATTTATAGGAAATGCAGTACTACTAGATGTACGTGGTGAGAAGGTAATAGAAATAAAAGATGAGTATTATAGAGATATAAAAGAAAATGATATAGTTTTATTATTTACGGGATGGGATAGTTTCTATGGAAAAGAGGAATACTATAATAATCATCCTATAGTTAGTGAAGAATTAGCAGAGCTTTTAATTAAAAAGAAAATTAAGATGTTAGGAATGGATATGCCTTCCCCTGATAATCATGAATATAATATTCATAAAAAACTATTTGAAAATGAAATATTTATTTTGGAAAATTTAACAAACTTAAATAAGCTATTATATAACGAAGAAATACAAGTATTTGCACAACCATTAAAAATTCAAGGTGAAGCAAGCTTAGTAAGAGCAATAGCTGTATATAAGGGATATTAAAAAATATATAATTATAAAATAACAGAGTACATTTTGTATTCTGTTATTTTATATATTATGATAGGGATTAAATATATAAAACTTATTTTTATACTGCATAAATATCAGAAAATTCTATGTTACACTTTTCAACTTTAGAATGACTAGTGTCATCAATTTTATATACAATTTCAGAGTTAGGTATAATAGTTTTAGGTAAAGTAAATGTAAATTCTGAGCCTATTCCTTCAATGCTATAAACAGCTATTTTACCACCATGCATCTCTACTAAAGATTTAACTAAAGAAAGGCCGATTCCACTACCTTCACATTTCCGTGTAAGAGTATCATCAACTTGCATAAATCTTTCAAATATTATAGATTGATTCTCCCTTGATATACCAATACCTGTATCTTTAATTGAAATTATAACATTATCATCAGTAATATCTACATTCACAGTAATACGTCCATTAGTAGGAGTATATTTTATTGCGTTTGATAAAAGATTTAGCATTATTCTTTCAATTTTATCAGGATCGCAAGAAATAATAAGTTCTTCAATAGTTGTATCAAATAATAAGTCTATATTTTTATAATTTACATATTGAGCAATAGAAAGAGTAATATCTTCTATTATTGAAATGATATTACAGTTTTTCTTGTGGATTTCATATAGCCCTGTATCTATTTTAGTAATATCTATAAGATTATTAGCTAATCTTAATAGTCTATAGGAATTTTGCTTTATAGAAGCTGTATATTTATTAAAGTCAAAATCATTAGCTATAGTTATATTGTTATTATTTAAGTTTTGATTTATAACTTGTAAACTAGCTAAAATTATATTTAATGGAGTTTTAAATTCATGTGATATATTAGCAAAAAACTCATTTTTTACACTTTCAACTTGAAGAGCTTCTTCCATAAGTTTTTTCTCTACTTCCAATCTTTTTTCTTCAGTTATATCTCTACCTGTTGTTATAATAATATTTTCCTCTTGTATATAAGAAAAAATCCAATGGATCCATTTAATATTATGGTTATTGTCTATAACTCTTGTACAAACTTCTGAAATTGATTCTGAAAGTATACAATTATTTATCAAAGACTTAAGCATATCTATGTCATTTTCATGAATAATATCATACCAATTTTGATTTATAAGTTCATTTGAAGTATATCCTAAAACATTATTCCAACCATCATTAATTTTTATAAATGCTCCATTAATAGACATGATAGCTGTTATATCAGTAGCTGTTTTTAAAAGAAAGGATAATTCTTTTTCTGTATTTTTATGAAATTTAAAGTCTTTGTCTAAATTTTCTAGTAATAAGTTATCAGTGGTAGCATCATCTAGCAAAAGAAAAATACTGTCAAAATCATTAAATTTACCAAATGATAAATCTAATTTGAATTGTATTATAGAATTATTCTTTGCTAATATATCTACAGTATACTCTTTATTATAATTATTATTTATATTATCAAAGTTTATTTGAGGATTAATTATTAAATTGTATATATTGTCAAGTTCATCTAATTGATACTGTAATTGATTTAATAAAATTTTATTACAAAATAAAATTTTTCCTGAATAATCAATAATTAAAAATTTTTCCTGTAATTTATTAAAAAAATTTTCCATTATTTCCTCGCTTTCAATTTTTATGTTATATTTTACTCATTTAAGTAATTATACTAATAAATAAATAAAATTTATAGTATATTTGATAAAAATATTTAAAAAAGGAAAAGGTTCGAGGATAATCTAAAAATCTTTATATAAAATTTGAAAGTTTTTTATAAAGACTTTCACCTTATAAAATGAAAGAATAATATATAATATGAACAATTAAAAGGAAATAAATATGAGGAAAGAATCTATTATTGATATAAAAAGTGGAAATATTTATGGGAAGGGTGAAGAAGAAACTATAATTTTAAAAGGTTACTATTTATATGAGGATAGTAATTATGCTGAAAGAGTAACTATTACTATTAAGGATGAAAATAATAATATTGAAGAGTATCCAATTAAAGTTAATGGTTATAATCTTAAAATTTTTCTTGGAAAGTTTTCTAGTAAGTGTAGTGATGATATATATATCTATGGAGAAGCAGGTCAATCTGTTAGATATGCAATTGCTATAGTATATAAATATAGCAAAGGAAATTTGGTAGAGGTATTTAATGGAGAAAAGTTTTCTAAGAAATATAGTTGCATATCAAGATATTTAGAAAAATATAGAATAGAAATTATTTGTAAGTTATATGAAAGAAAGTACATTATGGATATTGAAAATAGCAGTAATGATTATTTAAAACAGATTTATGATAGAGATGGAAAAATAAAAATTAATGAAGATCCTAGTGTTTCATATATTAATAAGATTGATTTAATATATAACTTAGATGATGAACTAATTAATTTACTAGTTTATCAAAGAATAATAGGAGTTAATGATATTAATATTTTAGGTAACATTAATAGTGTAATATCTTTAAAAAATAATGAAATTAATATATTAGATAAGTATATTACTAGTAATGGTAAAAATATTTCTAGTATGACTAGAATAAATGATATAAAGGAAGAAATTGAAAATCAGATTCCTAAGGATGCAATCTTTATTAATTTTAATAAATTTGGTGGTACTAATGGATTAATTAATAAGGATATCGATGGAGATGGAGTCGATGAAATACTTTGTGGATATAAATCTAAGGATATTCAGTATATATCTGTATTTAGAGAAGTTGAAGGAGTAATAAAGCATTTAGACACAATTGTAGGGGAAGGTTATGATGTATCAGATTTAATAATTACTAAGTTAAAACCAAAGTCTAATAATAATATTCTTATTGGATGGAGAATTGGTTCAATATGGTCTGTTTTAGATATACTAGAGTTTAAAGAAAATAAATTTAATAAATTGTTAAGGGGAGATAAGATAAATTACTCTAAAGTTGAAATAGTAGAATTTGATGATAGAAAAAGTGGAACATCTGATATTGCTATATGGAATCATGAAACAGGCGAGGCCTATAATATACAAATATATTCATTTAAAGGAGATAGTCTAGAAAAAACATCTAAATATGATAAGGAATATTTTGAAAAGGTGGAGGAGTATTATAAAAAATTAATAGATAGGACGAGAGAAACACCACAATATTTATATTATCTAATTGATGCAGAATATAGATGCGGTAAGAAGAGAGAAGCCATAGATAATATAAATAAGGCATTGAAGCTTTCTAAGCCATATCCTTCAATACAAGAACTAAAAAAGCTACGAAAAAAAATTAACTAAATTGTGCACTATATGAAAGGAAAAAATGAAATATTTATTTTCCGGGAACGGTGAAATTTTCGCCTAGAATTTATATCTTTGTTCCATTGAACTTGCTAAAGTTGTAAAAGCCGCTGACGCTTCAATACAACTTCTTTACGCAAGTTAAATTCCACAAAGATTAAATTCTACGGCTTAATTTCAATATTCCCTCCAAATTAATATTTCATTTTTTCTTTTTTCATGTATCTGCTTATAACATATCCCCGTTTATAGTTAATGTTCTGTGCTACAAATTATTTTTATATTATAGTTATCTTTTAAATTAAGAATATTTTATCAAGTGTAAGACACTTTTAGTTAATTATTTTATATAAAATAATTAACTTATGATCTAATTACTTCAACTTTATAGCCGTCTGGATCTGTAACGAAGTAGTAATGAGGTGCTTCGCCAGGTAGTCCTTTTAGATCTGTTACTTCGTAACCAAGGGCTATATGTTTATCTCT
>NZ_CAKVJA010000005.1 GCF_934754925.1 uncultured Clostridium sp.
AAATAAAATATAGTTGCAATTATATGCTTACAAATATAATTAGTCTTATGTTTTGAAAATTCTTCATATGTATTACATGTACATGTTGCACCTATTACTCTTTCACTTTTTAAATTATACTTAATATGACAACTATATTCCTTACTGTTATCTTCTTCTGTGACTCTTGAATATATATGATAAATATCATTAATCTTTTTACTACTTAAATTTGATACTAATCTATTTTTATAAATCTCTTTACCATCTTTTATACTAATATTAGATCCTAAGGCTAATACATTATCTAATAACTTCTTTAAATCCACCTTTTCACCTCATTATCATATAATTAATTAAATCATTATATCATAAGTTGTTACCTACGTTAATAGCTATAAACTTATCTTAATACTTAAATATTTTATTATAAAAAAATATAAAGTAGTTCATAAATATTTTGTTATGAAACTACTTTATATTTGAATTTAAGGTGGAAATTTATAAAATTACATCTCTTATTTTGAGATTGTAAAATTAACATTATTATTTTATAGTTCTACTATAAATTCATTTTCTTTAACTTCAATTTCTTTATTATTGAAGAATACTTTCTTAGTATGCTCTAAATTATTAAGAATTATTTTTATTTTATTATAATTTTTAGAATATCCTATATTTTCTTTTAATTCTATTCTTAATTCCTCTGACAATTTACAGTTAATAATATATTTATTTAACTTCCCATTTTTATAATCAAAACTTTCACCATCATCTAATATATGAGTATAAGTTGATTCTCCATTTTCTTTACCTAAATATATATTTAATGTTAATATATCATCATTATTTTCTCCAATATAGCTTTGTTCTTTTCCTACTGGAATTATAGATAATGATTTTACAAATATAGGACAAATATCTAATGGAGCTTCTTTAATTATATATTGACCACCCTTATACTCTTCTCCAGTCCAATAATCAATCCAATTATCGCCTTCTGGTAAGTAAACTAATTTGTGTCTAGCTCCTTGTTCTACAACTGGAGCTACTAAAATACTATCGCCAAAATTAAATTCATCATTTATTTCATAGGTTTTTCTATCATTTTGATAATTAAACAATAATGGTCTAATTATCGGCTCTCCAGTCTCCTCACATTTATACATCATGTCATATAAATACGGAATTAACTTATATCTTAATTTAATATATTTTCTATTTATATCTTCTGTAGTTTTATCAAAAGCCCATGGTTCTTGTTCTCTACTTCCAATAGTTGAATGGTTTCTAAATAATGGTGTAAATGCCCCAACTTGAACCCATCTACTTAAAAGTTCTGGTGTACAATCATGTCCAAACCCTCCAACATCAGTACCACAAAAAGCCATACCACTAAGTCCAAGATTCATTAACATAGGTAATGACATTCTTAAATGCTCCCAGGTACTTTGATTGTCTCCAGTCCACACTGTAGCATATTTTTGAGTGCCTGCATAACAAGCTCTAGTTACTATAAATGGCCTTTTATTTGTAGCCCTTTTAATACCTTCATAGGTAGCCTTGTCCATCATATGTCCATAAACATTATGAATTTCTTTATGAGTAACTAAAGTTCCATCATTATTAAAAACTACATCATCTGGAAGTGGTCCATTGAAACTAGCTGGTTCATTCATATCATTCCATATTCCTGAAACACCTAAATCCATCATTATTTTCTGATTTCCAGCCCACCATTCCCTTGTATTAGAATTCATAAAATCTGGAAAAACAGAATCCCCTGGCCAAACAGAATTCTTATAAACTATTCCATCTTTGTCTGTTGCAAAGTAACCTTCTTTTAATCCTTCATCATATATTCTATATCCTTTATCTACCTTAACTCCTGGATCTATAATAGTAACTACCTTAAATCCCATTTCTTTAAGCTGCTGCAAAAACTCTTTAGGATTTTCAAACTTTTTATTATCCCATGTAAAAACTCTAAAACCATCCATATAATCTATATCTAAATAAATAGTATCACATGGAATATCCTTTTCCCTAAAACACTTAGCAATCTCCATAGCTCTTTCCTGTGGTGCATAAGACCATCTACATTGTTGATATCCAAGTGTCCATAATTGAGGCAATGGTGTTTTTCCAGTTAGATTAGTATATTTATTAACTACTTCCTTTATTGTAGGCCCATACATAAAGTAATAATCTAAATTACCATCTACAGCTCCAAAATAATAGTAATTAGAATTTTCTTTTCCCATATCAAAATGACTTTCAAAATGATTATCAAAGAAAATACCAAAGGCCTCTTGGTTCTTTAATGTTATTAAAAATGGTATTGATTTATATAATTGAGCATATGTTTCTCCATGTGGTGTTGGATCATCAGTATTCCAATTTCTATAATGATATCCTTTTTTATTTAATGAACCTGTTCTTTCTCCAAGCCCATAGAAATACATATCATTTTCCATAACTTTAGATACATAAACCTTATATTCCTCATGACCTTCTAACTTATGACCTTCCTCTGCTGCTAAGGTAGAATTAGCCCCTAATCTTCTAAAAGGATCTCTTTTCCCTCTATAATCTCTACATAAAATTTCACCTTTATAATTATATATATCTACTTTAAAATCATTATAAATATTAATATTTAAAATACTTGTTTTTATATTTAAAATTTCACTATCAAATTTAACCTGAAATTTAACTTTATTATTTTTATTTAATACTTTTTCAACAGCTTTAGAATTTCTCTCTTCTCTATGCAATGGCACAAAAAAATTAACAACACCTTCATCTAAAAAAGTTATAGTCGTCTGAATTTTTTCATAATTTATTAAAATTCTATTTTCACTAACCTCATAATTTAATATTTTCCCAAACATAACCTCTTCTCCTTACCCATAACAAAACATTTTATTTAAAAAATGTAATTATAATGTTATTATATTATTAAAACAAGTACAACACTTGCAATATACTAACATTTTATAAGACGATACTGCTATATTAGGAGATTTAATGAACAATTTAGATTTTACAAACTTAAAAGAAAACACTACTCATGGAGATTTTATATTACCATTTTCAATTTATAAAGGAACAATTAGTCCAAGCTTTCCTTCTATTGCAACTCATTGGCATGAAGAGATTGAAGTTATTATAGTTTTAGATGGAAGTTGTAATTACAGAATTAATTTAGATTCTTTTCTTATAAACAAAGGAGATATTTTAATTATTGGATCTCAAAGTTTGCACTCACTAACATCTATTCCAAATAAAAATATGACTTGGGCTTCTTTTGTTTTTAATATAAATATGTTAAAAAGCTCTAGTACCGATGGTGCATTATTAAAATATATTGCTCCCTTATTAAATCATGAACATCAATTGCCTATTATTATTAAAGATAATACAACTTGTTACTCTAAAATATTTGATGTTATAGAAAATATACTATACTGCTATTATGATAAAGATATTGCCTATGAGCTTGAATTAAAATCTTTACTATTTAAATTTTTTTCATTACTTTATAAAAATAATCTAATTAAAAAGCATCAAAGTAAAAATAATATTACATTTAATACTACAAACAAAATTAAATTAGTTTTAAATTATATAAATGATAATTACTCTGAAGATATTTCTATAAATACTTTAGCTGAACTTTGTGATTATAGTGAATATCATTTTATGCGCTTTTTTAAAAAACATATAGGCCTAACTTGTATACAATATATTAATAATTTAAGACTTGAAAAATCATCTATTTTATTAACTTCTACAAATAATGCTATAATGGATATTTCTTTAGAAGTAGGCTTTGATAATCTATCATATTTCAATAAATTATTTAAAAGAAAATATAATTTGACCCCAAAAGAATTTCGAACAATTAATTCAAACATTTTTCAATAGCAAAAAAGTAACAGTATATGAACTGTTACTTTTTTAATACTATTTTTATTAATCTACTGACTTTAAAGATTCAACCATTTCAACTTTCTTTAACTTATAATACATTGCCCAATTTACTAATAATGAGAAAATAATTGTTAAAACAGCTGCCATAATAAAACTTTTAATATCTATAGTTCTACCAAACATAACATAATCCATTTCAACTGTTACCATTATAAATTTGTGGAAAACTGTACCTAATAACAATCCTCCTATTGCTCCAATAACAGTTAATAATATATTTTCTCTAAATATATAAGCTGAAACCTCATTATCATAGAATCCTAAAACTTTAATTGTGGCTATTTCTCTTATACGTTCAGAAATATTAACATTAGTTAGGTTGTATAATACTATAAATGATAATGCACCTGCACAAAATATCATAACTAATACTACTAAATCTAATGATTTAATTGTGTCATCAAAATTATCTTTTATACTACTATTACTTACTACTCCAGCAACTTCATTTAGATTTATTAAATTATTAGATAATTCATTTATGGAATCTTCATTATTTACTTTAATAAATACACTGTTTTTTTCTGGAACCTTATTAAATATCTCTTTATAATACTCAGCATCAATATAGACATAGTGATTAATATAGCGTTCTACTATTGCCCCAACTTTAGCTTGTGCCCTATTATCATTATTATTTATAATCTCTATTTCATCTCCAACTTTAACATCTAATAACTTAGCTAGTTTTTCAGTTATTGCTACTCCATCCTTAGGTAAAATAATTTTTTCCTTGCTCTTTCTGTCTTGTAAGTGTTCAAACTCATCAAACTTTTCATCTTCATCAGTAACTATAATATTAACATTTTTATTTATTTCATTTGCTAAAGCTTCTCCACTTTCACTTCTTACAAAAATAAAATCATTTACCTTTGAATCTTGACTTAGATAATTCTTTAAGTTATTCTTTTCATCATTATTTATAGTTGACTCTAAATTTGCTGAAATATTATATTGTGTTAAATCTCCATATTGTTTGTTTACAACAGTTTTTATAGAATCTTTAATACCAAAACCAGCAACTAATAATGCTGTGCTTCCTGCAATTCCGATAACAGTCATTAAAAATCTCTTCTTATACCTAAAAATATTTCTTACTGTTACTTTACCAATGAAATTTAATCTATTCCAAATAAAAGGAATTCTCTCTAATAAAATTCTCTTACCCTCTTTTGGCGCTTTAGGTCTCATTAACATTGCTGGAACTTCAATAAGTTCAATTCTACATGCTGCATATGTTGCTAATGTAGTTACTCCTATAGCTACAACAAAAACCATTATAGCTAAAGGTATATGAACCACATATTTCATTTTAGGAAGTATATATAATATATTATATGCATCAAAAATTACTAATGGTAAGATAGTAAACCCTAAAACAATTCCTACTATACAACCAATTAAGCTTGCAACTAAGGCATAAACAATAAACTTTTTAGCAATACTCCCCTTATTATATCCTAAAGCCTTTAATGTTCCTATATTTACTCTTTGTTCATCTACCATTCTAGTCATTGTTGTTAAACATACTAACGCTGCTACTATAAAGAAAAATACTGGAAATACATTTGATAATTTATTAATACTATTAGCACTATTTTCATAGTCTACATAAGAATAATGTGATTTTCTATCTAAAACATAAAGATCTGGCTTTTCTATTTCTGATATTTTCTTCTCTGCTTCTTCTAATTTTTCTTTTGCTTTAGAGAGCTCCTCTTCTGCTTTTTTCTTATTTTCCTCTAGCTCTTTTTCTCCCTCAGCTAGTTTTACTTTTCCATTTTCTATTTCATCTTTTGCATTTTTTATTTGCTCATATCCTTGATTTTTAGCTACTTCTAAATCAGCCTTTGATTTATTAATTTTATCTCTGCCTTCTTGTATTTGCGCCTTGGCTAAATTCAAACTATTCTCTTGTGATAGAAATTCATCCTTTTTACTTTGAAGCTCCGATTTTGCTATATTAATATTATTACTAGCTTCTTTTATTATTGAATCTAATGAATTTATCTTAACCTCAATAGAAGATTTTTCTTCCTCACTTAAGCTCTCATCTTTTAACATATCTTCTAGCGAAGACTTTTGACTTAATAAACCTTCTAAATAAACTTCTGAATCATTAATAGAGTTTTCAGCTTTAATAAATTCCTGCTCTATACTTTCCTTTACCTCATAAAATTTACTTATACCATCATCAAGTTGTGATTCCTTTTCATTTAATTCTTGCTCTGCTTTTTCTATCTCCTCTTGTCCAGCCTTTAATGAATTTTCCAACTCATTCTTCTTACTATTAAGCTCATTTTCTCCTTCAGCTAATGTCTTTCTTGAACTATCTATTTCATTTTGAGCTTTTTCTAATTGCTCTTCAACTTCACTTTTTTTACTTTCATATTCATCTTTACCTTTATTCAATTCTTCATTAGCTTTATTTATTACTTCATCATATCTTCTATCAATAATTACATTAGAAATGTTTTCTATAGATTTTTTAACCTTATCTGTTACATCAAAATATTTCTCATCGTATGAATCTAAAGCTTTAGCATTCTTAACAGTAACATAAATATCTGTATATACTTCACCTTTAAAATCAGATTCTTTTATAAACATATATGTTTTTGCATTACCATTTCCAATATTGCTACTTCCAATTTGATCGCTTAAATAATAAGGTGTTTCTACTATACCTACAATTTCATATTCATCAGTTGCAAGATTATCTTTAATATTACTATCATCACCTGAATTTAATTTAAGTTTATCTCCTATTTTTAAATTTAGGCTTGCAAAATTTTCTTTGGCAATAACACATTCACCCTCTTTATTAGGTAAATGTCCCTCAATTAAATTTAGTCTATTTATATAATCTTCATTATTATCTTTTAAATTATCATTAGGTAAACTATGCACTCTAATTACAAACTCATCTGAATCTACTTTAGATATAACATCTAAAGTTTTTGATGATTGAACACCTAGAACACCCTCTATCTTTCTTATATCATTTACATCTTCATCAGTTAGTCCTAAAGTTGATAATACCCTAAGATCCATTAAATTATAATCATCATAATACTTATCTGCTGTAGCTTTCATATCTATAGGAGCAATCTTCACTCCTGAAAATAGCATTACACCTAAAGCAATAATTGATACAATTGAAAAAAATCTTCCTTTAGACTTCTTTATATCCCTAAATATATCTTTCCATAATGCATTTTTCATAATTACCATTCAATCCTTTCTACAGGAACTGGATTTTCATTTATAGTAATTTTTTGAATTCTACCATTCTTAACCTCAATAACCTTATCTCCCATATGAGTTAATGCTAAGTTATGAGTAATTATTATTACTGTAACTCCTTCTTTTCTACAAATATCTTGAAGTAATTTTAATATAGCTTTACCAGTATTATAATCTAATGCTCCAGTAGGTTCATCACAAAGTAATAATTTAGGATTCTTCGCTATTGCTCTTGCTATTGCTACTCTTTGTTGCTCTCCACCTGATAACTGTGATGGAAAGTTATTTTTTCTATCGCTTAATCCAACTGAATGCAAAACTTTATCAATATTTAAGGGATTTTTAGAAATCTGTGTAGCTAATTCTACATTTTCTCTTGCTGTAAGATTTTGAACTAAATTGTAAAATTGAAATACAAATCCAATATCATCTCTTCTATATGTTATTAAATCTTTTTGAGAATACTTACTAATCTCATTGTTATCAACTATAACTCTCCCAGATGATACCGTATCCATTCCACCTAATATATTTAGAATAGTACTTTTTCCAGCACCGCTTGCCCCTGCTATTATGACAAATTCGCCTTTATTTACTGAAAAATCAACACCTCCTAAAGCATGAATTTCAACTTCTCCCATCTTATATTTTTTCCTTACATCTTTAAATTCTATATACCTTTCCAACCTTGTATCTCCCTCCACTAGTAACGTTTATATGTCATCAGTATACACCAGTTAATTTATACCTACAACATGTATAGTATTTTTTTCAAATTTTGTTCATATATTATTAAAATTTCATATTTCCTTTTAATTTGCTTATCATTTTTTGTCTAAGTAACGATTTTTTTAGCTTTGAATATAATAATTAGTATAATAAATATATAAGGAGCAACATATGCATATAATTCCGTCTATTTTATTAGCATTTTCCTCAAGTTTAGACAGTTTAATAATAGGAATTGCTTATGGAATAAAGAATATACGAATTAAATTTTCTATTAATATAATAATTGCATTAATTGTTACTTTAGGCACCTTACTTTCAATGGTTCTAGGTGCTATTTTAAATAAGTTTATTCCTTCATATATTTGCAACTATATTGGTGCAATTCTTTTAATAGTTGTTGGTTTATATATGACCTTTGACTTCTTTAGAGAACAAAAAAATTTAAAAAAGAACAAAATATGTACAACAAAAGAAAATAAAGATATTATCGAATCATTACATTACGATGATATATTAACTAATAATAAAACAGCTGATATAAATGGTTCTGGTAATATTGAAGTCAAAGAAGCTATTTCATTGGCTATAGCACTTAGCTTAAATAATTTCGCACTTGGTCTTGGTGCTAGTATGTCAGGAATAAGCATTCCATTAACTACAATTTTTACATTTATTTTTAGTATACTAATATTGATTTTAGGTTTAAAAATAGGTAATAGCTTCTTATCTAAAATTTTTGGTAAATACTCTGACTTACTATCAGCTATTATAATTATAGCAATGGGAGTATTCCAATTGCTTTAAAAATAAAACTATGCTCCTTGATTATATTTAAATTAAGGAACATAGTTTATATCTTTACACTAGTACTTTATTAATAAGTCTTATAACATAACTTATAGTATAAAAATCTCTATCTATTTGTAATTTTATTTCATTGAATCCTTTAATTAATTCTTCTTCACTGAAATTCTCTTTAAGTATCATTAATGTTAAAGTATTAATATTTCCTTCTTTTGTATCAAAAATTCTAGAATTCTTAACAAACTTGTTTTCCATTAAATTCTTTAATGCTTCTTCTAATTCTGAACTTATATTTATTTCAGGCATTCCTTCAAATATTCTTACACCTTCAACTTCAGCATTAAAATTCTTTATTTTTTCTAACTTACATCCTAAAAAGATAGTATTTTCAAATTTTGCATCTTTAAAATCAGTACCATCTAAATTTGCACCTTCAAAAATAGCATTTTTAAATTTTGCATTTTTAAATTTACTATTTTTCAAATTAGTTCCTATAAATTCTGTTCCTTCAAAACTTCCCTTCATAAAACTACAAGTTTTAAAATGTGCCCCTCTAAATGTTGCAAAATTAAAATTTGAATTTGAAAAATTACAATTATAACAATTGCTTCTTTTAAAATTTTTGTACATAAAATTCTTATCTTTTTTTTCTATATTATTATAATGAAAATTTTCACTTCCGCTATTATCTTTAGCCATTTTTTTCTCCTCTTGCTTTCTAGTATATCTTACATATCTTATATATTTTTAATTGAAAAGTCAACTGAAATTTCTATATTTTACAAATGCATATTATATTTTAATAGAGAAATAATAATAAAGATGTTTATTTAGAATGTAATATAAAGGAGGTCTTTTTAATTGAAGAAATTTATTTGTACTGTATGTGGATATGTCCATGAAGGAGATACTCCTCCAGAAGTCTGTCCAATATGTAAAGCACCTGCTAGTAAATTTGAAGAAATGAGTGGAGAACTACAATGGGCTGATGAGCATAGAGTTGGTATCTGCGATGGCATAGATCCAGAAATTATTGAAGGTTTAAGAGCTAACTTTAATGGTGAATGTACTGAAGTTGGTATGTACTTAGCTATGTCTCGTGTAGCTGATCGTGAAGGATATCCAGAAATAGCAGAAGCATATAAAAGAATTGCATATGAGGAAGCTGATCATGCTAGCAAATTTGCAGAAATCTTAGGTGAAGTAGTTACTGCAAGCAGTAAAGCTAACTTAAGTGCAAGAGTTGAAGCAGAATTTGGTGCATGTGATGGAAAGAAAAAGCTTGCAGCATTAGCTAAAAAACATAATTTAGATGCCATTCATGATACTGTCCACGAAATGTGTAAAGACGAAGCAAGACATGGAAGAGCATTTAAGGGATTATTGGACAGATATTTTAGTTAGTTACTAATTTTATTGTTGAAAGGAGATTTATAAATGCAAAAAATTAATTGTGACGTAAATAATTGTTCTCATAATAAATCTGGTATATGTTATTCTAATCGTGTTGACATAGCTAGTTCATCATCTACTGATAACGATACTTGCTGTGGATCATTTTTAGATAAGAGACACTATAGTGATTTAACAAATAACACTAATAGCTCTGGTTGTTGTGATTGTTTAATATGTAAGGCAACAGAATGCATACATAATGAAAACTGCAATTGTAATCTTTCCTCCATAAATGTATCAGGATCTCGTGCTAATATATACACCGAAACTTGTTGCGAAAGTTTTGAAAAATAGATTTTATGGCAAATAGATTAAACTTCTAATCTATTTGCCATTTATATGTACATTAAAATTCTTTACTTTTTTCTAATTCTAAAATTAAGTTCTTAATTTCTATATTATTAGGATTCTCTCTTAAAACCTCTTTAAAATATTCAATTGCATCTTTATTTCTACCTTGTCTTAGTAACTCGAAAGCATATTCTTCTATTATTCTATTATCTTCTGGCTCTAAAGAGTTTGCTTTAACTAAATATTCTTCTACTACATCAAAGTTATTAAGCTCCTTATTACAAATTGCTATTCCAAAATAATTTTCTCCATCATTCTCATTTATATCTATTGCTTTATTAAAATATTCAATTGCTTTATTAAATCTTTTATGATTGGCTTCATATACTGCCAAACCAGTATAAGATCTTGAGCACTCCTTATTTGCTTCTATTGATTCTATGAAGGCTTCCCTAGCTATTTCTGGATTATTTAAATTTACTAAATATGTCCATCCAATAATACATTTCAAATCAGATAATACCCTATTATCACATTCATAATTTTCCATATAATCAACACATCTATTTATGGCATCCTCGTATAAGCCCTCTCTTATATCTAATTCAATTAAAAAGGTATTTGCTAAATATTGCTCCTCTTCTTCCATTAATACTCTCTCAAAGCATCTTCTACTTTCTACATAAAGCCCTAAGCTAAGTAATGCCTCTCCCTTTACGTTATATCCATATACAATATAGTCGCAACCTAAATCAAAAGCTAAGTCTATAGCAGCAATTGCATCTTCAAAAAAGCCCTGAATTAAATAACAATGAGCTGTATATAATAAATATTCTGGATTCCCACTTTTTTTAAATCCATCACTACTATATTTTAATGCTTCTTGAACGTCATATATTAATATTTCATTAAATATCTCTTCTATATTCTCCATTTTTTATCTTCCTTATCTAAAATATTTTATTATTATTCTTGCCATAAATTCATTTTATTAACTTGTATATATTAATTATTAAATAAAATTTGGAGCCTCAAAAAGATAGCTCCAAAGTTAAATGTATAATTTAAATTTTAAACTCTGTATTTTTATCGTATGTTTGAGATTTTGATAAATATCGTTTTAATATCTTAGAAGAAAATATTTTAAACTTTAGTGCAGAATCTATTTCAATTGTATAATCACCTTTTATTATACACTCCCTTAATTCATTTATAGTTGAACATTCCTTATTTAAGCTAGTATATATTCCTCCAAGTTGAATAGGGGTATGACTATCACTTCCTGTAATAATATTAAGCCCTAACTCTTGAGATAAATTAATTAATTCATCTCTAGCAATACTTTCACCTTTTTTAAATATATCCTTTCCATTTAAGTCTAAAGCATCTAATCGCTTTAACAACTCATGTGACTGATTACATAATTTATGTCCTCTTCTACATGGGTGTGCTCCAATCTTTAATAAGTTAAATATATCTGCTTGATCTAATAAGTCTTCTAAATCTATTAAATTGTCTTTTTCTCTAAATTCTTTTAATAGTTCATAAATATCAGTAATACTATCTCTCTCACCAGCTAAAATTACATGGCCCTTATTTTTAATACTAACTTCCATTGCTGGAAATACTGATATACCTTCTACAATATATCTATCTCCTTCATAAATGAAATTATTTTCTAAAAAGTCATAAATAACAAGAAAATCTTTTGCATTGAAGTGTTCACAGAGAATTATTCCATTTAGGCCATTACTTTTTGCAAAATATATTTCGTTCATAAAAAACTCTTTATTAAAATCTTTTCTTTTGCTTAGTAATCCATGGACATGAAAATCCATATTCATTTATTTTTCACACCCTTATTTTATTCCCAATATTGCTGAAGGTAATCTAATTACCCTATATTTATTAATATATTAAGATTGTATCTTTTATGTTAATTAGTAATTAAAAATTTTTAATATTTTACTTCTTTCATACAAAGTCCTTTTGCCGGTGCTTTTTCGGCTAATTCACTTCTACTTTTTTCTTCTAATAGCTCTTTTACTTTTATAGGTTCAATTTCTCCCTTTGCAACCTTTATTAAAGTTCCACTTAAAATTCTAACCATATTTAACAAGAATCCATTTCCATTATATTCAATTTTTATAATGTTATCTTCTTCAGTAATAGTTATATAGTTTATTGTTCTTACAGTTGATTTTTTAGATTTATCTTTTACACCACTAAAGCTTTTAAAATCATGAGTTCCTATTAAATATTTACTTGCTTCTCTCATTTTTTCTATATTTAACTTTCCCTCAACATGATAAGCATATTTTTTCAAAAATACATTTGCAAATCTATTATTATCAATAGTATATACGTAAGTCTTTGATATTACATTTAATCTTGAGTGAAATCTATCACTAGCTTCACTTAATGATGTTACTGATATATCTTCTGGTAAAAACTCATGTAAATATTTAGATATATCAGGTAGCTTTTTTTCACTATTAGTCTTAAAATTTGCTATGTATTTATCTGCATGAACCCCAGCATCAGTTCTACCACAACCAATTACTTGTATCTCTTCTCCTGTCATTTTAGATAATACTTTTTCAATTTTATCTTGTATGGTTGATACACTAGTTCCCTTTATATTTTGTTTTTGCCATCCCTTATATCTTGACCCATCATATTGAATAGTCATTTTTATATTTCTCATACTTAGTCTCTCTTTTCTTTAATTTTTTATCTTTTTTTTAGTTTGAAACCTTCTTTATAACTAACAACTTTTACATCAAGTACATTTAATAACTTCTCTAAGCTTTTAACTTGATTTATGTATTCAATTTTTCCACTCTTAAGTAAATTATTTATATTCTTAATAATATCCGCTTTCTCTTCTTCTCCTAATCTTCTTTTAGTTTTAATTACAACTCTATTTATAAAAGTTAATGTTTCCCAAATTTGCTCATTTGTTATTTTATTAAAATCATTTATTACTCTTGTATATCCAACTCTTCTATTATTAGGTGGATAAGCTTCTTTAAAGAATTCTAAAAAGTAGTTTATTTCTCTAGGATCTTTATTTTCAACATATTTTCCAAGTCCAGATTTTAATTGATTTTTTAAATACATAATAGTATTAGCTTTTACTATTGTATTCATTTCTTCTATACTCTTATAAATTATAGTATATATTTCTTGAGTCTTATTAGCTTCTAACCCGTCTTTAGCTAATGGCTTTATTATTTCTATAGCTTCTAGTATGTTCTTTTTAGAATTTAATTCTTTAGGAAATAGTTTATGTAAAATTTCTCTTCCAGTAAGTTCATTTAAATTATTTTCTTCCATCCTTTGTATCCTGCCTTAATTTTAATTTTCTTTTATTAATAAATATTGATATAATACTTTATAAAACTATCATATCAATATTTAAATTTATATTAAAGTTTTAATTTATAAATGTCTACTTCTATTTAATAAATCTTCATTATATTCTTCATGTTTTTTATTAATCCAACCTTTAAATAAAATAATTTTTTAATATCTATTACTTAAGTTCATCACTCTTCATCCTATTAAACATTATCTATTACAATAATTCCTTATATAGGTTAATTATATTCTTATAAAATATTTTTTCCACTTCATCATAAGTAAATCCACTTTTTAATAGTGCCTGTGCTAATAATTGAATTTTTGAAGCATCATTAATTTCCAATGTACTTTGTATACCATCAAAATCTGTTCCTAAAGCAAGCACATCTATTCCACCAACATTTTTAATATGCTTAATATGCTTTACTAAATCCTCTATATAAGTAAATGTTAAACCAGTATGTGGTGTAGGTTTAACAAAGTCTGAACAAAAATTTATCCCAGTTAAACCACCTTTATTTGCTAATTTCCTTATCATATCATCAGTTAAATTTCTAACAGAATTTGTAACAGCTCTTGCATTGCTATGACTTGCTACAAATGGTTTTTTACTATATTTTAAAACATCATAAAATCCAGCATCAGATAAGTGAGAAACATCTACTATAACTCCTAAATTCTCCATTTCTCTTACTAGCTCTACTCCAAAAGCAGTAAGACCAAATTCTGTATTTGGAGTAGCTAAATCAGGTCTTTTAGTAATATTACCACAAGTATCTATCTTAATCTTAAAATTAGGAAAACCAACACCATTTATATGATTCCATGTTAATGTTATAAGTCTAACACCTTGATTATAAACTGTTCTTAAATTTTCTAACGATCCCTCAAGAGCTCCTGCATCTTCTATTGTTAATAATGCTCCTATTTTATTTTCCCTTTCACATATACATATATCTTTATATGAATATACTGGTTTAATAATCTCTTTATTATCTTCTAGTTCTTTATAATAAACATCTATCATTTCCTGCAAAGTTTTATAAGGATTTTTATGTTTTTTTATATCTATAAACATTGCAAAATTTTGTAGTAAATACTCTCCTTTAGTTAACTTACTTATATCTACATGAAAATTATTTTCTTTCAATTTATAGTTATTACCCAAAAGTCCATTTTCATAAATTTCTCCAATAGTGTCACAGTGCATGTCAGCAACCTTCATTCTCTTTTCCCTCCAAAATTAAATTATATTAAATTATATCATATATAATTTAATATGAAAAAAGTGGCAAACCTATGCTTGCCACTAGAAACTTACTCAATCTATGAGGTATTATATTAATTTTTCTATTACTTCAGATGGTGCTGGAACAGTAAAGATTAAATCTTCATCAATTCTTACTTTACACTCTTCCTTACTTTCTTGAATCTTGTCTATTGATAATCCACCAATATTAACTTCCTTAAACTTTGTAGGTGAAACCTCAACCTTAAATAAAGTATCTTTAATCCCAGTAATTTTTAAATCCATTTGCCCACCATCATTCTTAACTTTTAAGCCAATGATGTTATTACCTTTTAAAGTCTTTTCATCAGTTGGAGCATAATCTACCTCTACTTTTCCTGTAATTGTGATAAATCCTCCACTTAATTTTCTTTTTACTAATAAGCTTACGTTATACTTATTAGAAATTTCACTTAATAAATTTCCCAATTTATATACTGTTAATTCATGTACCATAATAATTATTCCTTTTCTATAGTTATATATATACTTATTATACTACATAATTACTATATTATTACAAACAATTTCTTCTGATTTTACATTTACCCATTGCATGTACTCATGAATGTACTGTTTAAATTTTAATTATTCAAAAGCTAGCTAAAATCTATTGTAGCGCTGATATTATTGACTCACCAACCTTATTTATCAACTCATTAATATCCTTTTCTGTCATACTTTCATCACCAATATTAATAAATAATGCTTTTTTAGATAAATGTAAATTAAAATTATTTATTCCATCATTATAAGTTACTATTTTTACTTTAACTCCTCTATTTTCAAGTTCCTTACTAACAACTTCAGCAAATCTTAAGTTTTCTTTATAGTTTATACTACCCTTTGATAAATCAATTATTATATCTTCTGTATCTTCAGTTTCCTCCTCACTATCTAATCTATGAACATCTACTAATACATAATCTAAATAGTTTTCAATATTTTCTTTTATAGTATTTTCAGAATTCATATATGATTCTGTATAAATTTGAGGTTCTTTACATTGTAAAAATGTAGAATTTACATTTAATTCATTTAACTTATTATTTAATGCTATACCTGCATCCACTACAGAATATCCATCTTTATATTCTTCATTAGCATGTGAATTATAAATAACAACATTATTTAAAGAATTAACCTTTGCTTCGCTAATATCATTATTAGCTACATTATCTTCTAAAATAATATCATTTCCTTTTACAATTCCAAGATTAGCATTTTTCTCACTATTTTTAATATTAGAATTGCTTTCTTCTACTTTATTAACTTTACTGCTTAATGTAATAGCTCCTAACATTATCACTACTACTGCCCCTACTATTATTTTACTAATACTAACCTTTTTATTTTCACCAATCATTTTAATTCTCTCCTTTAATCTTTTTTTATCACTAATCATGGAAGTTGTTCCTAAAATATTCTTAGTACCATCTATATAACTAAGAACATTAATAATTGTATAACCATAATACAATCTTTCTTTTTTATTTAGTTTTGAAACTACCATATTATCACAAGCTATTTCTAAATCTTCTTGCATAGTGTTTAAAGCAAAGAATATTATAGGATTAAACCAATATACAACTTTTAATAAATATATAATCAAAGTTAACAGAACATCTTTTCTTTTATAATGACATAACTCATGAAGAATTATATATCTTAACTCATCATCACTTACATTATTAAATATATTTTGTGGAATTAAAATTCTTGGTTTTATAACTCCATACAAAGCTGGACTACTAATATTACTTACTACTAGTATTTCTATATTTCTTCTTATATTTAATAATCTTAAGCAATTTTCTAATATGTTAAAGGATTCTCTACTATACCTGCATATCATATCATTTCTTATCTTAAATAACTTATAATATGAAATTACTGCAAAGCTTATTAAAATTAATATTCCTCCTATCCATATTATAATTAAGATAGTTTTTATATTAATATATTGATTTATATTTTTATTATTTTGTATAGGTGATTCAATAATATTACTTTGAATTTCTGATGAGTTTTTTATAGAATTATTTATCGTGTTAGTATTTAGATTTGTTTTAGAATTATTTATTATCACTTTACCATCATATGAAGGGGAGACGTCTACTTTATTAAATATATTATAGATACTTATTTTACTCTCAGGACCATATGGAATTATAAGCTTAATAACTACTAATAACCACATAAAATATAAAATATTAATCCCAAAAGTTTTTTTGATTACAGGTCTTAAAATTAAAATAATACAAGCTAATATACTAGCCATTAATGATATTTGAAAAACCCTCTCTAATATACTTATTATCCTTATAAAGTTCACCCCCCTTTTTTAAATTACAATTGTAATCTGTATCTTCAGTTTACACCTGTAATCAACAATAGTCAATATTATTTGTTATTTTTTAATTTATTTTTATTAATAATACTTTCTCTATATACTTAACAATATTATGATTTATGTATATTTATTATTATATTGACAATTTCAATTTACAAATGTAAACTTAAATTATAAATTACGGTCGTGATCAAAAGAGGTGTTAATATTGAATAAATTACCTAAAATATCTGATTCGGAATGGGAAGTTATGAAAATAATATGGCAAAATGATTCCATACCTTCAACAAAGATAATAAATGAATTACAAGAAAAAACTAACTGGAAAGCTTCTACCATTAAAACATTAATTAATAGACTATTAAATAAAGAAGCTATTAGTTTTACTAAGAAAGGTAAGGAATATTATTACTTTTCAATTGTTTCTGAAGAAGAGTGTATTAGAGAAGAAAGCGAAAGTTTCTTAAATAAAGTGTTTAATGGTTCTTTAAACTCAATGGTTGTTAATTTTGTTAAGTCTCAAAAACTCACAAAAGATGAAATAGACGAATTGCGAGCTATTTTAAATAACTCTCATTCTGAAGATGAAAAATAAATTACTTTAGATGGGATGTCACAGCAATAATTAAAGTAACATCCCCTAGTAATATTTTATAATATAATATTAATTTAAACTACCTACTATTTTACTTCCATGTACTTCTTTACATCTTATAAAATTCGAAAGTTCCTTATAATTTTTATAAGTAACTTTTCCACCAACTAAAATAATTATTTTTCCTTTGCTTTTTTCAACAAGTTCCTTTAATACAAATTTTCCTTCCTCAGCACAACTCTTACATCCTTTAGTTAGCACTCTATGAATTCCCATTGAAATAAGTTGATTTAATGCTTCAATTTTATTATCAATTTCATCAAAAGCCATATGGAATGTAACCTTTAGACCATTAGCTAATTCAACTAACTCTCTTGTTCTATCAATATCAATAGTATTATCTCTATTTAATATACCAAATACTACAGTTTCGACTCCTAACTCTTTACAAATCATTATATCTCTTTTCATTATTTCAAACTCATCATTTGAATAAACAAAATCTCCCCCTCTTGGTCTTATTATTACAGCTATTGGTATATTAATATTTTTCTTTGCTAAGTATATAGTTCCATAAGAAGGAGTTGTTCCTCCCTCCCCTAAGTTATCACATAATTCAATTCTATCAGCGCCTTGCATTTCAGCTCTTTTAGCTTCTTCATAACATCCAACACAAGCTTCTAGTAAAATACTCATAACATTTCTCCTTTTATTATTTTATTTTTAGTTTTATATTTAACTATTTTTTTAATTATAAATATAACATACTTTAATTCACTTTATATTTCTCACAAAAAATGGATTGCATCATTTTGATACAATCCACCTTATTAATTTATTCAAATGTAAATAAATAATTTTCTTCAAACTTTACTTTTATTACATCATTAACATTAAATTTCATTTCCTCTTTTGAAATTGTAAAATTAATTGCACTATTGCTATTATTACAATTAACTTCTTTAATGTATAATGTATAATCAAAAGGATTTTCAACTATATTTTCAATAATCATATTAAACACATTTTCACTATTATGTTTCTCATTATTAAATAACTTAATATTATGAGATCTTATTGCAATATAATTAATTTCATTACTACTATATTGATACTTTAATTTTAAATTCCACTCTTCAGCAAAAATAAAATCTTTATCTATTATTTTAGCCTTTGATATATTCTTACAGCCAGTAATTTTAGCTTCTGCTAAACTTAATGGATTTTTAAATAAAAGCTCCTTTTCTCTAATTTCACTAGCCTTTCCACTATCAAAAACTATAATCTTATCACAAACTCTATATGCTTCTGCTATATCATGAGTAACAAAAACTACTGTTCCATTATAGTCTTTTAAAATTTCTATAAGCTCCCTTTCCATATTAGCTCTTAAATGATTATCTAAAGCTGAAAATGGTTCATCTAAAAGTAATATATCTGGTGATGTAATAAGTGCTCTTGCAAGTGCAACTCTTTGTTGTTGCCCACCTGATAATTGCCATGGATATCTATTTTCAAGGCCTTTTAAGCCGAATTTTTGAATATAAGTAGATGATAATTTGTTTTTTTCACTCCTACTTAATTTATCTAATCCAATTTCAATATTATCTCTTATAGTCATATGAGGAAATAAGGCGTAATTTTGAAATAAAAATCCAACCTTTCTATCTTTAGTTTTAATATTTATTTTATTTTCTGAATCAAAAAGTACTTTTTCATTAATTACAATTTTTCCTGTATCAGCTTTTTCAAGCCCTGCGATACATTTTAATGTCATACTTTTCCCTGAGCCCGAAGCTCCTAAAAATCCAATTATGCCACCCTTACTCTCCATTGAAACTTTTAAATTAAAGGAAGATAAATCTTTATTAATATCTATATATAAACTCATTTTTTATCTCCTCCTATTACCTATTAACTTTTGTTGAGTGTCACACCAATAGTTTAATAAAAATATCATTACAAAGGATATTGCAACTATAATTAAAACCCAAAGAATAGCCTTATTCATGTCTCCACTTTCAACAGCAAAGAATATTGCAACTGGCATAGTTTGTGTTCTACCTGGTATATTTCCAGCTATCATTAATGTTGCCCCAAATTCTCCTAAGGCTCTTGCAAAACTTAATACTAGTCCACCAATTATTCCTGGCCATGCAAGTGGAATTGCAATTTTAAAAAATATCTTAGTTTCGCTTAACCCTAAAGTTCTTGCTGCTGAAATCATATTTTTATCTATTTGCTCAAATGCAGAACGACAAGTTCTATACATCATTGGAAAAGCAACTACTGTAGCTGCTATAACTGTTGCACTCCAGCTAAAAATAATATTTTTATTAAAATTCATAAAAATCTTTCCTACAAATCCATTCTTCCCACAAAGAAGCAATAAAAAAAATCCTATAACAGTTGGCGGTAATATTAGAGGAAGAGTGAAGATTCCATCTATTAGTCCTCTACCTCTTCCCTTATAATTAGCCATTTTATAAGATACAAATATTCCTATTATTGAAGTTATAATAGTTGCAAAAAACGCTGTTTTAAGCGATATCCATAACGGTGAAAAATCCATAACTTATAACCTTACCTTCTTTATTACTCTACTGACTTATATCCATACTTTTCAAATATTTTTTGTGCTGCATCTGTAAATAAGAAATCTTCAAACTTCTTTGCTTCATCAATATTATTTGAATCTTTTATAACTGATACTGGATAAGTAATTGATGAATGATTATTTACTTCATCAACATTTTCAACAATTTTAACACTATCACTACTTAAAGCATCACTTAAGTATACAAAACCTACATCCGCATTTCCAGATGCAACCCATGCTAAAACTTCCTTGACATCCTTAGCAAAAACAAGTTTATCACTAACACTATCTTTTATTCCAGTGTTTGTTAAAACTTCATCTGCATACTTACCTGCAGGTACACTTTCCGGTTCACCAACAGCTATATGTTTAACCTTATCACTTTTTAAATCATCAAAACTAGTAATATCAACTCCATTAGCTTCTACAAGTACTAGAGAGTTTTCAACTAAATCTTTAATAGTATCATCAAGTAATAATCCTTTTTCCTTTAGAGTATTCATTTGCTTTTGTCCTGCTGATATAAATAAATCACAAGGTGCCCCTTGTTCTATTTGTTGTTGAAGAGATCCTGATGATCCATAATTTACAACTAAAGTAACATTTTCATTACTCTTATTATATTCTGTTTCCAAATCAGCCATTACTTCCTTTAAGCTTGCTGCTGCTGAAATATTTAACTCTACTGGAGTTTTATTTTCCTCTGTAGTAGTATCATTCTTATTACCATTTTTCCCGCAACCTACTAATAATAAACTACAACATAATAACATTGATATAAATTTTGTATTCTTTAACATTTTACACTCTCCTAATTACCTATTCATTATTTTTAGTTAAGTTTTATCATGTTTTGTTATGTTTTGAACAATTAAATATTATCATAATATCTATTTTATAGCAATAAATTTAATCCAAATGTAGAATTACTTTTATTTTAATGTTAAAATTATCTTAATAATTAAGGAGGGATAAGATGGACTTAAAATCTTCTTTAACACCATTAGAAGTTGCAGAGTTACTTAAAATAACAAAAAATACAGTTTACGAGCTTATTAAACGTGGAGAGTTACCAAGTTATAAAATTGGAAAAAAAATTAGAATAGATATGCATGATGTAGAAGATTATATTAATAATCAAAAATCAAATTCAAGGCCATCTATTAACCATAATATTAACACTAAGTTATTAAATAACAATGTAGAAAACACTATACATACTAGTAATAGCATTTCTCTAAGTAATAAATCTAATTCAAAAATAATTATTTCTGGTCAAGATATTTTATTAGACATTTTAGCAAGATACATAGAGGAAATATTACCTGATTATACAGTTCTTCGTTCTTACAAAGGAAGTTATAATGGTTTATATGATTTATATAATAATAAAGTTTCTATAGCTTCTTGCCACCTTTGGGATGGTGATAAAGACGAATATAATACTGACTATGTTAAAAGATTAGTTCCTGGTACTCCTTGTGTTCTTATAAACTTAGCTTATAGATTACAAGGGTTTTATGTTGAGAAAGGAAATCCACTAAATATAAAATCATTTAAAGATTTAACTAATAAAAATATTAAATTTATTAATAGAGAAAAAGGTAGTGGTGTACGAGTTTTACTAGATGAGAAGCTTAGACTACTTAATATTGATCCAAATTCTATAAATGGTTATTATAATGAAGAAAATTCTCATTTAGCTGTTGCAAGTACTGTTGGTCGTGGTGATGCAAATATTGGTCTTGGAAATAAAAAAGCTTCTATGCAAGTTGAAACTATAGATTTTATCCCACTACAAACTGAACGCTATGATTTAATTATAAAGAAAAGTGATTTAAACAATCCAATTTATAAAAGTATAATTTCTATTTTATCTTCTGAAAAATTCAAGAATGAACTACAAGGGATTGGAGGCTACGACCTTAAAGATTTAGGTAAAATAATATCTACAACTTAATTAAATTTAAAATTCTAAATAAAGAAATATTATAATTACAGGATTAATGCAACTTTATTCTAATTATAATATTTCTTTTTATTTTTTATAGTCTAATAATACTTTTAAGTTTATAATCATTTCACCTTGTTAATAATTACAAATGGTGATGATATGATTAATTTTTATAAAACCCTAATTAACAATAGCTCTAATAAAACAGTTAATAATTTAATAGACTCTGATAATTATAAAATTAACACTAGAACTAAATGCCCATACTGTGAAAGTAAAAATATTATCAAATATGGAATGTACAGAAATATTCAAAGATATAAATGCAAAAAACCTATGTGTGGAAAAACATTTACTACTGAAATTTATAATCAATTTAGATACTCTAAAAAATTTAAAGAAAACTATCAAGAATACTTCAATCTTTTAAATAAAGGACTTACAATTAGAGAATGTGCAATGAAATTAAATATCACTATTGTAACAGCCTTCTTTTGGAGACATCGATTTTTATTTGATTTTAAAAATAAGCATTATCTTGAAAATATATCTTCATATGTAGAATTAACTAAAATGATAGTAGTTGAAAACTTTAAGGGTTCTAGGAATATTCCTAATATTAAGAGAGATAAAATTACAGTTGTTAATGCTTTGAATGATTCTATAGACATAATACCAATTATTGCCTCAAGAAACTTTTTCGGCTTTTATGAACTTAGAGATAATATTATTCCACGATTAAATAAAAAAGCTTATGTAGTTGGTTTAATTGATGGAAGACTCAAAACCTTTGCTAACGCATTTAATGAAATAAATAAAGTAAAATTTAAAGAAAATTATAAAAATAATATTGATATACAGTATTCCATTAATACTCAAAAATGGCTTTCTAAATTTCGAGGAGTTGCAAGTAAATATTTAGATCACTACTTATATTGGAGATTATTTGAATATAAAAATAATTTTAATTCTAAGAGAAATATATCATCAAAAGAAAGTATTAAAAAAAATCTTCATTTAACCGCTGATATAACTACCTATGTATCTTGGGAAAATATAAAATTAAAAACACTCCCTATTTAATAGCTTTACTTTAATTAATCTAAAATTTATAACACTTATAATATGTAAATAACGGTTTCCTCATATTATTGCTTGTCTATTATTAAAATATAAATAATAGTTTATTTGTTATGTCTAATTTTATTATCTATAAAATTTTCTAACATTTTTTAATATACTCTCTCTAAATCTTCCTTTATATTATAAATACCCATTAATTATTATAGAAGTCTGTTATATTAAATTGTTGTTACCAACAATTTAATATAACAGACTTCTATATACAAAATCCCATATTTAGATACATAAAAATCAAATGTTATCTTAAGTCACCATTCCCCTTATAAGGAATATTATATTTTTATTATCATTTACCTAGCATATAACTCCCTTAACTTATCCGTAAATCCAAGTCTATTCTCTTCCAAGGTTTTTAATCTGAAGAAACAACTACCATTAACATTGCTATTTGACCTAGAATACCGTACTTGGTTTATTACTTCATTTCCATTAAGCCATGCTTCCCCATAACTTGAATCATTTATTTTATACGCTGCATGTCCAATATATAGTTTTACATTAGTATTTTCTACTTGATTAGCCCACCAATCAACTAATGTTGCAAATGGAGCGGACTTATAATCAAACTGCCAATATATTTGTGGAATAATATAATCAATCCACCCTTCCTGAATCCATTTTCTAGAATCTACATAGACATCATCGTAACTACTTAAGCCACTTGTATTACTTCCCCCTACCACTTCTCCATTTCTCCATATTCCAAATGGACTAACTCCAAATTTAACTTTTTCATTAGTCTCCTTTATTTTTCTATATAGCTCACTTATAAAACTATTAATATTATTTCTTCTCCAATCATCCCTTGAAGCAAAATCTTCACCATATTTTTCATATGTATCATCATCTGGAAACTCTATCCCTCCTGAAGGATATGGATAAAAATAATCATCTAAAACAACACCATCAATATTATAATTTTTTACAACTTCTATTATTGTATTAATAACATATTCTCTAACTTCAGGTATTCCAGCATCAAGATAATGATAATTATTATATTTTACAATCCACTCTGGATGACTTTTTAATGGTGATTCTTTTGGTAATTCAGTTATATAATTATCTATGCTAAAATTTTCTGAATTACTATCTATTCTAAAAGGATTAAACCATGCTTGAATCTCTAATCCCCTTTTATGAGCTTCATAAACAGCAAACTCTAAAGGATCATATCCTGGGTATTTTCCTAAACTTCCTGTCAAATACTTAGACCAAGGAGCATAACTAGATTCATATAGAGCATCTCCCATTGGCCTAACTTGAAAAAATATCGTATTCATATTTTGTTCTTCTATAAAATCAAATTTTTCTTTTAATAACTCTTTTTGAACTTTTTCATCATATACTCCAACCTCTGGCCAATCCAAATTACTTACTGTAGATACCCAAACACCTCTCATCTCTCCATCTTCCATGAATTTATTTTCTATAATTTCTTCACCTTCACTTTCATTAACGTTTATATTTTCATTCTTAGTTTGTGAATCATTATTAATTTTACTTATCTTGATTTTTAGTACTATGCCAGTAACTAAGCATATTGCTATAAAAATTACTATAATATGAATATATTTATTTTTCATTTTTCACCTCCCTTTACAATATTACTATTATTTTTTCACTAATATAACAAAATTTATAAATTATTAATAAAAAAAGTAACCTATTTGAACTGCCCCTAGTCAGTATACATGGGGCGTTCATTTTTAGGTTACCTTATTGTTACTATAAAGCTTTTAATGCAACTGCATTTAAAATACTCCATGGCTTATTAAAGTGTGGTTGGAAGAAGAAGTCTGTCATTGCAAGCTCCTCTAAAGTCATTTCATTTTGAATAACTACTGATAAAGTATTCATAAATTGAGTTAAATCTATATCAGAAATTATTTGACCTCCAATTATTCTTCTTGTATCTTTATCAAATACTAATTTAATAGTTGCTGGTAAATAAGTAGGCATAAATTCTGGTCTATAGTTATCAGTTAATGATACTGAACCAACATTCATTTTAGTTGTAACTTTTGCAACATCTTCAGTTAATCCTGTTGAAGCTATACATTTTTCATAAATCTTAATTCCTGAAGTACCTTGAGTCCCCATATACTTAAGAGTTGGTTCAACAATGTTTCTAGCTACTAAAGTACCCATTCTTACAGCATTTGTTGCAAGAGGAATATATCTTGTATCATGAGCTGGATTATATTTAACTACACAGCAATCTCCTGCTGCAAATACATCTTCCTTGCTAGTTCTCATATATTCATCAATTATAATTGCTCCATTTGGAAGAGTATCTAACTTTCCTTTAACAAGTTTAGTATTTGGTGCAAATCCAATACATAAGACAACTAAGTCACCTTCATAACTTCCTTTTTCAGTAACAACTTTAGTTACCTTTCCATTTTCACCTTCAAATTTAGCTACTTTTTCTCCTAAAACTAAATTTACGCCTCTATCAGTAAATTCCTTTTCAGCTATGTCTGTGAATTCTTTATCAAGATATTTAGCCATAATTCTTTCTTCTGCATCTATTAATGTAACTTTTTTACCTTGCATTTCAAACGCTTCTACAAGTTCAACACCAATATATCCAGCTCCAATTATAACTACATTTTTAGCTTTTTTAGATTTTTCAATTATTTCAATTGCATGATCATGATTCTTACATAATAAAATATTTTCTAAATCTCCACCTTCAAATTTAGGAACTATTGGCCATGATCCTAAAGTTAAAACTAATTTATCATAACTATCTTCAAACTCTTCATTTGTTAAAAGATTTTTAACTCTTAAAGTTTTATTTTCAAAATCTATATCTAAAACTTCGTGCTTCATATTTGTTACTACACCCATTTTAGCAAGGTTTTCTGGCGAGTTATAGAAAAGATTTTTAGTTTCTTTAATTACTCCTCCAACGTTTAATGCTATTCCACATGATAAGAATGATAAGTTGTCATTTTTTTCATATATTGTAATTTCACTTTCTGGGTGAAGTTCCTTTAAATTAACTACTGCAGCTGTTCCTGCATGTGTACATCCAACTACTACTATTTTCATAATAAATTCCTCCTAAAAGAATATAGATTCTCTATTTATTAATATTTCTTTTTATTTAATAATTATTTTCCTTAATCAAATCATACTACTTTACTAAGAAATAGTAAAGTATTTTTTGTATATTTTTTAACATTTTTTTATACTAGCCTTTCCAACAAATATTATCTAGTTTATTTTTTGTCTTTTTCCAAGTTATATTCTTTAAAATATCTCTAATTAATAGATTTACTAATATTTCATCATATTTTTATTAATTTATATCGTTTTCACAGATTTTAAACAAAGTTTTTATAAGAATTGGTTATTTTTATTTATTCTCTTCATAGTATATTACTAGAATTTTATTTATGGAGGTTTTAAAGTATGGGTAAAAGTGCATGGGAGTATACTCTCGAAATCATTTCACTGGCTACAGACATAGACAACTTAAACAGCAAATTAAGTATTACTGATAATATTCGAGAAAGGGAACGTCTTTCATCTAAAATTGATGATTTAGAAAGTAGATTATTTGAGGTAAAAGATAAGTTAAAGAGGGTAAATATAATTTAAATGTATACAATAAACATTCTACTAATCAATATTTTTATTAATTTACACATTAAAAAGGTATGATTCCTATAGAAGAAATCATACCTTTTTTACATCTTATAAATACAAACACTAAATATTAATATGCCTATATTTAAACTCTTAACTTTATTATTTTTTAGATTTTTTCTTAAATAGAACTATTACTCCTGCAGCAACTATAATTATAGCTACTACTACGTAAACAATTGAATTAACTCCACCAGTATTAGGTAAAGCTGAACTTCCTCCATTTACTGTTCCATTATTACTATTTGAAGCATTATTTAAACCTGTATTTGATCCATTTCCACCTTCTGGTTTTACTTCAACACCTGGTGCTTGTGGTTTATCGCTTTCCTCGTTTTCAAGTTCAGCTATTTTAGCTTCTACCGCTTCTAAAATATTAACTAACTCTTTAGAAACTAATGCTTTTTCAGCATCTGTTAATGAATTATATGCTTCTCTTATAGCATAAATTCTAGCTTTATCTTCTAATGTAATAAGAGATACTTCTGGTAACTTTAATATCATATCTTCTACATTCTTAACTTCTTCTTCATCAACTATATCATTTTCTAAAACAACTATTTCTGCAGAATCTCTAACTCTTAATCTGTGTCCTTCTGGATCTTCTGATGCAAGACCTATTGCTGAAACCATATCCCCAACTTTAACTCTTGATTTCCATTCATCTGCTACACCTGGATTTGTACTACTTCCAATATATCCTTCAATATAAACTCTTGATTCACCAGTTCCATCATTAACATATATATTTTGGCCTTCTATTCTAGTTACTTCCCCTGATACTTGAACTAATAAACCTTCTTTTTCTTCAAGCATACTATCTGCTGTTGAAAGCTTAGTAGGTTCAACTAAATTAATACTCTCATCAATTATTTCTAAATCATAAAGTTCATTAGTTAATGCAATTTGTGCATCTCCTAAATATGATGATACTTTACCTGTAAGTCTAACTTTTTGACCTAATTTAACCTCTGTTGATGATACACCAAATACTGTAAGTCCAGCTGTTTCATCTTGTACATAAATTACATCAAAGAAAGAATTTCCTTTTGCTGCTGCATTAGATGCTGCTGTAACATAACCTTCAATAACTACAGTTTCACCAAATCTATCTGGATTATTATCACCATCTAAATCCACTCTTACATCAGCAATTTTACTAACTGGTAACTCTGGAGTTGGTGCTAGCTCTCTTAATACTGTGCTTGTTATATCAAAGTTTGAATATACATATCCATCAATTTCAAAATCAGAGAAGAATGTAGCTCCTGAAACAAACACTTGAGCTCCACTTTCTAATGTTTCAACTGCAAGACCTACAACATCACCTTTTTCTACTGGAGTATTATCTCCTTGGTTATCTGCATCATTACCATAAGTAGTTTCATGACCTTTTACTAAAACTTCAATATTACTAGTATCTTCTGGCATAATTAATGTTGAACCACTATAGAAACTATAGTTTTTAGAAGTATCAACATCTTTTAACCATGTGCTTTCAGTATTATAATCGTTAAAGTATAATCTATAGCTTTGTCCACCATTTTCAACATCATCTGTAGCCTGGTCATCATTAAATCTAATCTTTGCTCCAATTGCCTCAAGAACAGCATTTCCTTGTGCTGCATTTCCATACTCTCCAACACCATCACCATAGTCTGCTTTTGATGTTATTATAATATTCCCACCATTTTCTGCAAATTTAGCTATAGCCTTTAATTCCTCTTCAGTATATTTTTGAGGAGTTAATCCACTTGACTCTTTAGATGTACTTTGTGGATCTGAAAGTATTAATAATGATGCACCTTCTAAAGTTTCATCTGTAATTGGCTCTTTATTAAGTACAGATTTAATTCCATTTTGAGTCATTAATCCTGTAAGTGTAGTTATTTTTCCAGAGTAATCTCCAGTTACATATTGATTTTGATGTGCTCCATCAATAATTACCTTAGATACAGCACTAGCCTTAGATACTTTAATATCTATGCTTCCTTTAAATTCTCTTTCATTTCCATTTATATTTGCCTTAACTACAACACTTATCTTATGCTCACCTGCTTTTTCAAAGCTATGACTTAATGTTGCTGTTCCTGTTGAAGCAGATGCAATACTTTCAATAGTGCTTACTACTGGTTCAGTAGCATCATCTATATAGTATTCAACCTCAACATCTTTTAATTCTGTCGCTTCATTATTATAGACAGTTGTAGCTATATTAATTTTTTCATTTTCTACTACAAGTTCTGTATCGCAATCAACTGATTCTATTCCAACATTTTCTCTTTCACCAACCCATACTGGTGCTGTTACAGCTATATCTTGGTCAACTTGATCAACTCTTACGTAGTAATATGAACTTACATTATTATCTAAAGTAAATGTCCATTCCTTTTTAGTAGAGTTAATATTATCTATAGAATTTACAACTTTACCACCATCTCCAATGATTGAAATCTTTTTAATATTATCTCCAGCATCTATATCTTCAACATTTATCTTAAATTCTAAAGAACCTGTATCATCTAATATAGATCCCATTGTGCTTCCATTTACAGTATATGAAATTCTTAAGTTTTCATCCTCTGTAGCATAAGTTCTTCTTTCACTTATAGCTTCATAAAGAGCTTCCCTTGTAAGTTCTGATGCTTCAATTACTGTTCTTGCAGTATTAGCATTTCCCCATTTACCCTTATGGTTATCTTGGTTGTTTGTAGGAGATACATGCCAACCTTTATCAAGAGCTCTTGTATATTCTTCATATGAAGGGAAATATCCTGAGCTTCTTATAGCACCTTCCCCATTACCAACTTCTATTAAAGTAACTACTTCATCAATAGCTGCATCATAGTGAGCATAATCGCTAAAATTACCAAAAGTTTTACCTGGGTGATTTAATTGTGATAAAGACTCTGGATATTGCTTTAATGTTTCATAGTAATTCTTTAAATCCATATTCCTATTTGTTCTAGTCTCAAATCCTGGTGTATTAAATGTATTAATATGACCATATCCTCCAGTTGAACCTGACCAAGTCATTTCAAATCCATAGATAGCAGTAAATTCACCATCTTCATTGTACTTATCAGCAGTAGATAAACCTAATTGCCAATCTTCACTTACAGAACCATCCCCCATATTAGCTAATGTATCATTATCAAACCAGTTACTATGGTCAGTAACTGCTACGAAATCTACATTTGCAACATCTCTTGCATAAGTATAAGCTTCATCTATTGAACCTTGTCCATCTGAAAGATTTGTATGTGAGTGAAGTTGTCCAAAGTATAAATTGCTTTCTTGCTCTCCTACTGTAAACTTCCATTCCTTAATAGTTAAGTTTCCTAAAGTATCCTTAACTTCCACTTTCACAGTATATTTTCCATCAGTTAAATCTTCATTCACTGTATATTTAACTTTATTTTCTTCTTTAACTAACTCTGCTGTAACATCTTCTCCGTTAAATGTAAGTTTAACAGTTTCCATATCTACACCTGATTCATCTTCAAAGGTAGCAGTTATTTCTGGTCTTCTATTTTCTCCTACATTAGATGAATTTCCTGGAGTAACCTTAACTACAGTTGGTCCTATCTTATCCTCTTCTGGAACCTCTGGAACTTCTGGTATTTCTGATTCAATCTTTGTAACTTGTGATGAATTATTTATTCTTAATTGATATCCACCATTTCCATCATTTGAGTATTGTGATAATGTTGCAACAACTTCAACCTTATCTCCTACTTTAATATCTCCTAAATCAGTAGCCTTATACAAATAAATAAATTTACCATTAGCATCTACTAACTTAGTATTTCCAGTTAAATTAATATCTTCAACAATTAAATCAGTAATTTTAACTACTTGTGATTCAAAGTTTTCTCCTCCAGCATTATCTACAATATCAGATATTGTTACTACTTTACCTAATGGGAATGTTTTTTCACCCTTATTTTCTAGAAGATTATATCCATTTATTTGAATTAAACCTTTAAATGTTGAAGGTGTCCCTTTAACTACTACTTCATCTCCGACTTCTAAACCATCAACACCTCTTAAAGCTATACCACCAGTCTTATCTTCAATTGCATAATTATAAGAACTTCCTGAAGCTTCTTTAAAAGTTACTATACCTTTAACTATAACTTCTTCTGTTGATTTTCTAGCTTCTTCAATTGTAACTAAACCTTCAATCTCTTCTTCTGGTTCCACATAAGTTAATCTTACATCATCAAAAGTAAGATTCCCGACATTTTTTGTATATTCAAAATTTATCTTTGTAGTTTCTGATGGAATACTTTCAACAGTAACCTCTGTTATTCCAACATATCTTGATAACTTAGCGGAATCAAATACTTCTTCAAAAGTAACTTCTCCATTAGCATTAAATCCTTTCACTATAAATGCTGATGTAGAATCTGCTTTAATCCCTTGACTCTTTAAGTAAAAACTTAACTTTCCTTCATTCTCTAAAGTAAACTCCGGAGTTGAAATCACATCAGTTTTTCCAGTTGAAGTTCCCTTACCTAGAGCTACTGATGGTGCAGTGTTATAATTGTCACTTGAATCATAGCCACCTAAATCTCTACTAAATACCCATCCATCATTTGTAGAGTTTACACTGTCTTTATTGCCTGCAAAATTTTCTTCAAATACAAGAATTTCTTTTTGCTCTGAATCTCCTGATTCTTTTGTCATTTGAATGGCGCTTGCATATGTAATTTGCGATTTTGGTGTTATTAAACTAAATGACATAGTTGCAGCCATTACTAAAGCAATTAACTTTTTATTCTTCATTATTTATCCCCCTATTTTTTGGTTTTTAACACACGAACATTATTCTATCACACAATACGAACGTTAGGAAGTATTTTTATGTTAATTCTTTGCTTAATTTAATATTTTTTATATTTTATTGTAATTTTCTCCATAATTATTCGACTTTTCTGTTTTTTATATACTTTTTTCATAACATAAAATATAATTTCACTCAATTTATTGCCTAAATTACTTTTTTTACCTTTGTTGAAGTAATATTTTGTCCGTATAGTTGTTAATTCCATAAATTCATACGCATAATTTATCAATTAATACTATAAAAAAAGAAGTTTTAAATATAGTCACCACTGACTATACTTAAAACCTCTTCTCAAAATAATTATTTTTCCTTACTCTTACTTGCCTTACATAAATAACACCCTATTAATGCTGTTATTGGCACTGCTAAAACTATACCTATACTACCAGCTAATCCTTGTATTACTTCAGTACCTAGTACATCTAAATTTATTAACTTATTATATGGCATTGATGAAGAATATATTAATATCAAAAGACTTAAAGATCCACCAGCAAATGCTAAAATCAAAGTATTAGTCATTGTACCAATTATATCTTTTCCTATATTCATTGCACTTTTAAATAACTCTTTAAAAGTAACTTCCTGATTAATAATATTCATTTCAAATATAGATGAGGAAATTGACATAGCAACATCCATTACTGCCCCTAATGAAGCAACTAAAATTCCAGTAAACATCAACCCAGTAATCTTTAGTCCAGTATCTTCTGCTATATACATCAAACTTTCAGCATCTTCCATAGTAATTCCTGAAAGATGACTTAACTTTCCAAATACATAGGCTATAATTCCCGCAATAACAACTCCTGAAACTGTTCCAAATATTGCGGTAACAGTCTTTTTGTTAATACCTGAAACTAGTAGTAATGTAACAGTAATACTTAATATAGCCATTAAAATCCCTGCTATAATCGGGCTTACTCCTTTAAGAAGTAATGGCAACATTAAGTATACACAACAAACTAATGTAAATATTAAAGATACTAATGACTTAACACCTTTAACTCCCCCTATTATTATTACTATTAAAGCAAATATTACAACTAATATATAAATTACATTACTTCTATTATAGCTAAATATAGTAAATACATTTTCCCCATTACTTTCATAACACCCTACAATTACCTTAGTTCCTTCATTTACCTTTATATTATAAAGTCTGCTTACTGGATTCTCAATTTCATACTCTTGCCCCCTTAATGGTCCATCTTTTATTTGAACTAATACTGTCTGAAATCCAACTTGGACATTTTCTAAAAATTCATCTTCTTGCAAATTCTCGCCAAGAATTTCTACTACCTCTCCCTTATAATACTCCATTCCCTTATTATATTTATCAGCTAAAAAACCACCCTTAAATATAAATTTTGATGCTAATACTAATATTAAACTACATGCTATTACCCCAATTATTGGAGTAACATTTTTCTTTAGATTTTTCATAACTTCCCCCTAATTTGGATATAAAATTATTTTATTTACCTATATTTTATTATATATATAGAAAAAGGTAAATTATTTTATATTTTTTTAACTTAATATTCGTATTTTCCTTTTGATACTGTTCCTTCTTCAACATTCACTGTTACATTTACATCTACTGTTCTATTAGCAAGTATAGTAATCTTATTATTATCAAATCATATACTAGCATCATTTAAAACTGTGTCAAAAGCCATATGTCCAACTATAACATCATCACCAAATATAAAATTAAAACAAAAAAATGCCAACAAGAGATTAATCTTATTGACATTTGATTTTTAAATATAAGTTAATAAATTAGCTTATTTTTTTCTTTTTGAATGTAAAATACACTCCTCCAGCAACTAATACTAATGCAATAATTATATAATAAATTGCATTAGTTCCTCCTGTTTGAGGTATAACTCCTGGTTTATTATTAGTAGTATTGTTATTGTCATTATTATTGCTATTATTGTTGTTGTCATTGTTGTTATTATTGTTGTTATTATTGTTGTTTCCGTCTTCAGGTTTTGTATCAGTTCCAGGTTTATTAGAATCATCATCTTCGCCTGGTTCTTCTACTTCTCCACTCTTAGTTACAGTTACTTTTATTTCTTTTGATGCTTCTCTTCCATTATCATCAACAACCTTATATACTACTTTGTATTCTCCTTCCTTAGAAGTATCTACAGTATTTTCTACAACTTCTACTTTTTCAGTAATATCCTTACCTGAAGCATCAATAGCTGTTACACCATCTAATGGATTAAATACATCACCTAACTTAATAGTCTTATCCTCTGCATTAATTACTGGAGCTGGAATTTCTTCTCCCTCTCCTAATCTAGTAATTTCTAACTCTAAATCCTTAGTTGCAAATCCAATAGCTTCTTCATTATTATTAAATATATCAGGATTATTTTTATTTTCTTCAGTTGGCTCAATATGAATTGCTATATTGTTTTTACCAACATTTAATTTTACTTCATGTGCAAAATTACCATTTTCATCAACAACAACAGACTCACCATTTATTGTTAAGTTAGGATCTAACATTGAGTTACCTCTAACTGTAATTGTTTCATTTTTTGTATAACTTCCTGTTGACGGATCTAAAACCACTACAGGCATATCTTTCCATCTTACGACTTCATTTTCAACTAACATTTTTCCATCGCCTTGATTTACAACAACAACTTTTTCATTTCCACCTTCACCAGTTGTACATCCATACTTACTTTGATTTGCAGCTTTAGGATTAGAATAGTTCATTAAAGCTTCTTGATCCCAACTACCACCTTTAACATACTTATACTCAATAGTTTCACCTTCTAAAACAGATATAGTATAAGTCCAATCAGTTGTTACTGCTCCATTTCTACTCATTTCCCAAGAACCTACATCCCATCCATTCATTGCACCTGGCATAGTTATAGTTGCATCTAGTGGTGTATATGAAGGTGCTTTAAGCTTAAATGTTACTTCAACCATTACTAAATCTGGAGTTATTGTAACATCATTTGATTTAACGGCATTTCCTCCATTTGTATAAGCAATTACCTCATATTTGTATTCTGTTTTATTTTTTACATCTGTATCTTTGTAAGAAACAATAGAACCATCTTGAATTCTTGCAATTACAACTCCATCTCTTACAATTTCATATAAAGCAATATTATTTTCCCCAACAACAGTCCAATTTAAATTTACTTCTCCTGATTGCTCTTCTGGAGTTTCAAGTTCAATTGCTTCTGCAGGTATTCCATCATCAACTACTGCTAACTCAAAAGTCTTTATTTCTGTAGATTTTATTGAATCTATATCATTAAATCCATAAGTTCCTTTTGTAGTAAATTCATATTTATATTCATATTTACCTGCTTTATTTGCTATAAATGAAGCAGTAAATAAGTCATTATTTCCAGCTTCTCCAGCATAACTTCCCTTTACTACAGTAAAGTCTTTATCTCCTGGATATTTAACTAATAATCTTCCAACTAAACCTGTTGAAACACCTTCTTCATTAGATATATTTTCAATATATACTTCTGCATTAACATTTATAGCTGTTGATATATCAACAGTTTCTGCTTCTACATCACTAAGATTTCCAAGCCATGTAATTTCTGAATGAGGAGTTAATTCATCACTCCAAGTTAAAAGTGATTCATTTCCATCTTTATCTATTACACTTACTGCAAAGTATAATCTATTACCATTTGTTAATCCATCAACTGTAAGTTCAGTATTTTCTACTGTCATAATCTCTGTTTGTAAACTTCCTTTAAAGCTTGAAGAATAAACTTTATATTCCTTTGCTCCCTTTACAGAATCCCATTTTAAAGTTACTTCTCCATTTCCTTCTGTACCTGTAACCTTACTAACTGCCTCTGGTAGCTTTATAACGTTAGTACTTGTCATCATTCTTCCAGTCATTGCAGGAATAGTAATTTCCACTTTTCCATCCTTAACTGTTACATTATAAGAAGAATCTAATCCATCAACAAAATTCGTACCATTTCCAGTAAATTCTTTTAAATCAACAGTTACTTTTGCATCAGTATTTGTAGGATTAATTGCTACTATTGCATGATCATCTTCATAGCTTCTTCCATAAACATATACACCCTCAGAACCAGTGTATAAAGTTGTTAAATCTCCATGAGAGAATAAATCCTTATTCTCTTCTCTAATTGTTCCTATAGCTTGATAAAAACTAATTAATGAAGTATCTTCATTACCCCATGGATAGCTTCTTCTACAATCTGGGTCCTTAGATCCTGTAACTCCTGCTTCATCACCATAATAAATAGTAGGTGCTCCAGCATATCCAAATTCAAATAAGGCTGCAAGCTTTAATCTTTGTTTTCCTAAATCTTCATCATAATTTCCAAATTCAGCTCTTTCAGAAGAATCGCTTCCTCCACCTAATATATAAATAGCTCTTGCAACATCATGAGATCCCATTAAATTCATTAATGCATAAAAAGCCTCTTCTGGATAATCTTCATAAACAGCCATTAAAGTATCATTTAATCTTGTTGCATTACCATTCTTTAGATAATCAATTAATGCAGCTCTTATTCTATAGTTCATTACTGAATCATATTGATCTCCAACAAAGTATTTTGAAGCATCATCCCAAATTTCACCTAAAATAAGTGTATCTTCATTATGTGCTTTCATTTCTTCTCTGAAGTCATTCCAGAATACAGTATCAACTTCATTGGCAACATCTAGTCTCCAACCATCTGCTCCCCAGTTAATCCATTGTTTAGCTACTGAGTCTTCATCTTTATAGATATAATCAACTAATTCTTTATTGTTCCATTCACTAGCTTTATCAACAAATTCATCATTTTCATTTGCTAATCCTAATGCAATAGCTTCATCTTTAGTTAATGATTTAAATTCTGGTAATGAATCATATCCCCACCAGCCTTGATAATCGTATCTTTCATTAGTTGTTCCAACATCAACCTTAGTATTCTTAATATTAAACCATAAATGCCATTTTTCTTTACTAAATGTTTGTCCTGATTTAACAAAGTACTCATCAGCTTTAGTCATAGCTACTTCTTGCTCAATTTCTTCATTATTCATTAAATCATATACGTATGACCAATATTCATAAGCACCAACAGTATCATATTTTCCATATCTATCAAAGTAAATTGAATCATCACCTACATGATTAAATACACCATCAACAATTAGATGCATTCCTCTATTTTTAAGCTCTGCAGTAAATTCTTTAAAATCTTCTTCTGTTCCAAACATTGGATCTAATGATTTATAATCAGTAGCATCATATTTATGATTTGATGCAGCCATTGCAATAGGATTTAAATATAAAGTATTTACTCCTAGACTTTGTAGATAATCTAGTTTTTCTTGGATACCTTTTATATCTCCACCGAAGAAATCATTTGACCATATTCCATCTCCAGAATAGGCACCATCAATATCATCCATATTATTTTCGCCTAATCTAGGATTATCAGGAAGTGAATCCCATGAATCTGGCACTTCAATTGGTTCTTCCCCTCTTGCATTTGTTTTTGCATCATCATTAGAAGTATCCCCATTGTTAAATCTATCTGGGAATATTTGATATACAACAGCTTCTTTCATCCAATCAGGAGTTGTATAGTCTTTATCATAAACTGTTAATTGGAAAAATAGTCCATTTTTATCTCCAACAGTTCCTGTTTTTCCTTCATTACCATCTTCACCATAGTATTTTACTGTATCTCCATCACCAGCAATAAATTTATATCCATAAACACCAATTTCATCTGGAGTAAATGTTGCTTCCCATATATCAACTTCTTCTTCATCTACAGTTATAGTTGACACCTTTTCCATATTGTAAAGGTCTGATCTATTAGTACTTGTATTTCTAACTAATACTCTAGCATATTGTAAATCACCTTTTTGAGCATGCATTCTAACTGTTACATCAGTTCCCTCTGCAACTGCACCAAATGGATATTTATAAAGACTATTCCAAGTATTATGATAAAGCATATCACCATTTACTTGTCCATCTAAATCAGTTATTTCTTTTGATACTAAAGCTGAATGATAACCAAATGCTTCCTTGCCTTGTGATAAATATATATCTAATGTTCCATCACTAGATACATGTCTTAAATCAACAAATCTATTGCTATCTACATCCTTTTCAGCCCATTCATTATCCCCTTCAGTTCTTTTAACAATAAACCCTAATTTAGTATCATTAACTAAATTTTCATAAGTTCTAGTTGCTACTTTACCATAGCTATCTTCTGAAGTAAATTCTAATGTTTCTCCCTCTACTCCATCTAACCATGTCCATAAATTCCAGTTATCATAGTCTTTTTGACTTCTTTTATAATGAATATTTACAGTGATATTTTCATATTCCTTTATAAAAGCTCTTTGTTCAATACTCTTTGGATTTTCATTTTCACCATAAGTTACAACAATTTCATTATTGTCATTAGTCAACTCTGAAATTTCATATTTTAAATCTCCAGTAGCTTTATTATCCCAACCTTGTCCTTTTTTAACTATAATACCTAGTTCACCTTCTGTTACATTAGCTGGTAATTCTAATAAAGTATATGCACCTTCTTTATCTACATAATCAAACTCAACAAACTTTCCATTTTCACCAGGGTACCATGTCCAAAATCCCCAGTTATCGTATTTAGTTTCGTCTTCTTTTATAAATCTTACTTTTACTACCTTTTTATCCTGCTCATTAGGTACATCAACATCTGAATCCTCTCCTACTGTAAGTAATGCATTAGAAGCAAAATTACCATCCTCTGAATGTTTAGGATTTAAAGGATCCCCTTGCCAATCTCCCAACTCTTGATCTTCTGTATCTTGTGACCATGTTACTATTCCATATTCATAATTACCTGGTTCTATATCCATAGTTACAGACCAAATATTAGAGCTACTTTCATTAGTCATCTCATGTAAAACTCCCCAGTTTTCATCGAAAGAACCCTTAACAGCTACTCTAGTTTCTGTTCCATTACCTAAGTAATATAATGTAACACTCCCATTGCTAACTTGTGGATTAACCACTACAGCTGGATTACCATCTTTTTCATATGAGTTTAATGGATCACCTTGCCAATCTCCCAATTCTTGGTCTACTGTATCTGGTGACCATGTTACTATTCCATATTGATTTATTCCTGATATTCCTTCAACAGTGGTTGTCCAAATATCATTCTCACCCTTTTCCATATCAATTGTATTCCAACTGCTAAATTCACCTTTTACTTTTACAGCATTCTCTGTACCATTACCTTGATAATTAAATGTAACTGTTCCGTCACTATTAATTACAGGACTTTTTAATATAGTTTCTGCTAAAGCATCAACAAATCCATTGGGAAACGGTACCAAGCTTAAGCAAAAGAATACTAATGTCATAATTGATATTTGCCATTTGTACTTTAAAGCTCCTTTTTTCTTCATAAAAATCTCCTCCCTATTTTTTAATTTAAAAATAGTTTAATATCATATACAAACTTTAGAAAACGTTGCCATATTGATTATATTTAGTCTATTTTTAAATTTACCTTACATTAATATTGTAAATCATTACTTAATTGTTTTCTATATTTTTTTATTTTTTGTATTTTATTACAAATATCTAAAAAATAATTTATTTGTTCTATAAAAATGATATAATTATAGGTTAAAGTTTAAGAAAGGTATATCTAAATTTTAAATATACCTCTCTTATTTTTTAATCTCTTCCTAAATTAATTCCTAACATACCTGAAAGAATACCTACTAACACACAAAGTGAAAATTTCATCAAATCATATAATCCTAAAGTAGCTTCAGCTCCAAATAAAACTCCTATGGCATATAAAGCTATGTAAAATAATACACCAACTGAAAGACCTATTAACCAGCCCTTATGTCCATATAATTTAGCCGCTAATATTGTTCCAAATATTAAACTTACACTTGTTATTCCAACATTAATTGCGCTATCTATGGCCGGACTAATTTCTATAAAACTCATAATTAGCGAAAAAATAGCAGTTAATATGGTAACTATTGCAACCGCTCCAACAACTCCCTTTAGAACATTTCCAAAATAATCTTTCCACTCCATAAGAATACCCCCTTCTAGTTCATTCTATGAACTAAAAGGGGGTAATATTCTTTATTATGCAACGTCTTTATTTAATTTTTGAGCTATAGAATTTTTTGTTACTCTAAATCTTACTCTATCTGGGCCTGATTGGATAACCATTTGATCTTCATCTATTGTAATGATTTTTCCAATTATTCCACCTCTAGTTAAAACTTCATCATTTACTTTTAATTCTGATAACATTGTATTATATTTCTTAGTTCTTTTCTTTTCTGGAAGTATTAATAAGAAATACATAATTGCAAACATTGCAACTAAAGGTAATAATGTAGCTAATAATTGTGTCATTAAAATCCCTTCCCTTCACATTCGTATTTAAAACAATACATTGTAATATTTACTATGTATTAAATAATATACTTTATTTAAATTTATATGTCAATTCTATGAACACTTTATATTCAAACTTTAATAAATTATTCATAAACCCATTATTAAAAGCTATTTTTTTATATTCCACTCTCTAAGTTTTTGTTCCTTAAATTCACTATAGTTTCCATTATCAATAGCATCTCTAATATCAGCCATTAATTTGTTATAGAAGTAAAGATTATGTAAAACACAAAGTCTTAGTGCAAGCATTTCTTTAGCTTTAAATAAGTGTCTTATATAACTTCTTGTATAGTTTTTACATGCAGGACATTGACATCCTTCATCTATTGGTCTTTCATCTAATTCAAACTTAGCATTCATTAAGTTTATTTTACCTTGCCCTGTAAATACATGACCATGTCTACCATTTCTAGCTGGAAGAACACAATCAAAGAAGTCAACACCTCTATCTACAGCTTCTAGTATATTTTCTGGAGTACCAACTCCCATTAAGTATATTGGTTTATCTTCTGGTAAATGTGGAACTACTGCATCAATAATTCTATACATTTCTTCGTGAGTTTCACCAACTGCTAAACCACCAATTGCATATCCATCCATATCTAGTTTTGCTAAGTGTTTAGCATGTTCTATTCTTATATCTTCGTAACAACCACCTTGATTAATACCAAAAAGCATTTGCTCTTTATTTATTGTATCAGGTAATGAATTTAATCTATTCATTTCAGCTATACATCTATCTAACCATCTGTTTGTTCTTGCAACTGAATTTATTACATATTCTCTAGTTGATGGATTTGGTATACATTCATCAAAAGCCATAGCTATTGTTGATGCTAAATTGCTTTGAATTTGCATAGATTCTTCTGGTCCCATAAATATTTTTTTACCATCTATATGTGAATTAAAGTAAACTCCCTCTTCTTTAATCTTTCTCATTGATGATAATGAAAATACTTGGAATCCGCCTGAATCAGTTAATATAGGTCTATCCCAATTCATAAACTTATGTAATCCACCCATTTTAGCAACTACTTTATCAGATGGTCTTAAATGTAAGTGATATGTGTTTGAAAGCTCAACTTGACATCCTATTTCTTTTAAGTCCATAGAAGAAACTCCACCCTTAATTGCAGCTAAAGTTCCAACATTCATAAATACTGGTGTTTCTATTGTTCCATGTGGTGTTTCAAATCTCCCTCTTCTTGCTTTACCGTCTTTTTTTAACAGTGTATATCTTTTACTCAAAACTTCACGTCCTTTTAACTTATGTTTTTATTATTTTATTATCATTGAATCTCCAAAAGAGAAGAATCTATATCTTTCTTTTACAGCTTCATTATAAGCATTCATTACCTTTTCTTTTCCTGCTAAAGCTGAAACTAACATTATTAATGTCGATTCTGGCAGGTGGAAATTAGTTATAAGCTTATCAACTACTTTAAACTTATATCCTGGATAAATAAATATATTTGTCCATCCACTTTGAGCCTTAACAAAACCATTTTCATCTCCAATTGTTTCTAATGTTCTTGTAGATGTTGTTCCAACAGAAATAATTTTATTTCCACGTTTTTTTGTTTCATTAATTATCTTTGCATCTTCTTCTTCTAAATGATAGAATTCTGAATGCATAACATGCTCATTTACATCATCAACCTTAACTGGTCTAAATGTTCCAAGACCTACATGTAATGTAACATAAGCAATATTTACACCTTTTTCTTTTACCTGTTCTAAAAGTTCTTTTGTAAAGTGTAATCCTGCAGTTGGAGCAGCCGCAGATCCTTGCTCTTTAGAATAAACTGTTTGATATCTTTCTCTATCATCTAACCTTTCAGTTATATATGGTGGAAGCGGCATTTCACCTAATTCATCTAAAACTTGCTCAAATATTCCATCATAAGAAAACTCTATAATTCTATTTCCTTCTTCTACAATATCAACTACCTTACATTTTAATTTACCTTCTCCAAAAGTAAATTCAGTTCCTATTTTAGCTCTTTTTCCTGGCTTAGCTAAACATTCCCACTTATCGCCTTCAATTCTCTTTAAAAGTAAAAATTCTATCTTACCTCCGGTTACAGACTTTTCTCCTATAAGTCTTGCTGGCATTACTCTAGTATTATTCAAAACTAATGTATCCCCTGGATTTAAATAGTCTATTACATTATAAAAATGTTTATGTTCTATTTCTCCTGTAGCCTTATCTAAAACCATTAATCTAGAATAATCTCTCTTTTCTAATGGATGTTGAGCTATAAGCTCCTCTGGTAAGTAAAAATCAAAATCACTTGTCTTCATTATATATCTCCTAACTTTCAAAAAAACTAGTTTGTCTTTTTGTAACTTTTTTACCTCTTGTTCTTCCTAAATGATCATAAGCCTTATCTGTAGCTGTTCTTCCTCTTGCTGTTCTAACTATAAATCCTTTTTGAAGAAGATAAGGTTCATAAACATCCTCTATAGTACCAAGTTCTTCACCTATAAAATAAGATAATGTTTCTATTCCTACAGGCCCCCCATTAAAATTATCAATAATAGCTTCTAATATTTTATTATCAACTCTATCAAAACCTTGAGCATCTACCTCTAACAGTTCAAGAGCTGCCTTTGCTTCTTTATAGCTAATTAAGCAATCTGAATACACTTCCGCATAATCTCTAACTCTCTTTAATAATCTATTAGCAATTCTCGGAGTACCTCTAGAACGTCTTGCTATTTCATATGCACCTTCTTCAGTTATATCACAACCTAATACAAAAGCAGAACGAACAATTATTTCCTTTAATTGTTCTTCAGTATAGTATACCATATCACAAAGAACTCCAAATCTATCTCTTAATGGAGATGTCAACATACCAATTCTAGTTGTTGCTCCAATTAAGGTGAAATGCGGTAAATCTAACCTAATAGATTTAGCAGCTGCTCCTTTTCCTATGACTATATCTAAAGCATAATCTTCCATTGCTGGATAAAGTATTTCTTCAACACTTCTATTTAATCTATGTATTTCATCAATAAATAAAACATCGTTATCTTTTAATGTTGTTAATATAGCAGCTAAATCTCCTGCTCTCTCAATTGCAGGCCCTGAAGTTATTTTTAGATCTCCACCCATCTCTTTTGCTATAATATTAGCCAATGTTGTTTTACCTAGTCCTGGTGGACCATACAACAATACATGATCTAATGCTTCATTTCTTCTTTTTGCCGCTGTAATAAAAATATTAAGTCTTTCTTTTACTTTATCTTGCCCTATATACTCATTAATTTTTTGAGGTCTTAAACTTAATTCATTGTTTCCATCTTCCAGAATCTCATCTGGAGTGATAATTCTCTCCAAATCTATCACCTCTATCCCATTAATACTCTTAAACATTCCTTAATAATATTTTCTACAGATTCTTGTCTATTTACTTTCTTTAATGCATTTTCAGCTTCTTTTTCTGAATATCCAAGAGCTAATAATGCACCAAGTGCCTCACCTATTGCATTATTATTGCTTGGTACAATATCCTCAAATCCTTCTTGAATATCGACACCTTCAGTAACCTCATCTGTTTTAATCTTATCTTTAAGCTCTAATATTATTCTTCCAGCTGTTTTTTTCCCAATTCCAGGCGCTCTACATAAGTGCTTATCATCTTCCATAATTATTGCATATTTTAAATTATTTATTCTACTTATTGAAAGCAAAGACAAAGCAGCTTTTGCACCTACTCCACTTATTGAAATAAGTAACTTAAACATTTCTAACTCTTCTCTATCTTTAAATCCATATAGCCCTATAAAATCTTCTCTTACTATTTGTTCTAGATACAATTGAACCTCTTCAGCTATCTTAGGCATTTCTGCCATAGTTGCTCCTGACGTAAAAATTTTATATCCGATACCATTATTCTCTATAATAACATAATCCTTATTAATCCCAATATATTTTCCCTTTATATATTCGTACATAGCCATCCCCCTTAATCTAATTAAAAATTAGATTATTTTTGTTCATTGTAATTAAGTTTCTATAATTTTAAATTATATATTGCTTATATTACTTCTTTAGTCTACATTATACTTTACCATTTTACTTTAATTTTTTCAATAATAAAGAGTTATACTATTTATGTAATGTATAGTATAACTCTCTTTAGCTTTTATCCTGTTACTGCCCTGTTATAGGGTCTCCATAGGGCTCCATAATATCAATAGAATTTGAATTAGTAAATATATTATCTATTGCATAATCAAATGTATTTATTTCAGTAGGATTATATAATAATTTCATAATTAACTCTTCCTTTTCATCTTCAAAAACAAATTCATCTTGTATTTTTTCTATTATTTCTCTAGTATTATATAATCTACATTCTCCCTCTTCTACTCCAATTTTATAACAAATTACATTAGCAATATCATCAAAGTCTTCTGTTAAATCTTCATATGCTCCAACTACATCATTATCTCTTGTCCTAAAGTAATAGTAGTTATTAATATATGCTTTTGCTGTTTCTTCATCATGAAACCCTATAATATTTCCACTAGTCATAACTAATAAATATTCAAAGCTTGGCACAATACTCATATCTTCGCCTCCTTAGTTGCTTACAATAATATTTTCTCCTCTTATCTACAATGTTATACAAGCATCTATTTTCCTATAATGAAAGAGATTATAAATAAGAACCAAATTCTATTTATAATCTCTTCATGTAAAAATATATAATTTAAAGGGTATATTAAAAATCACTTAAAAAAGTGATTATATGGGATAAACATTATGAAATGTATGCAGTTAATTTTTCTATTGCTTCATCTTTTGTATCATAACAATGCTTTAAATTTTTAATATCCTCTAAATCCTCACCTTGTAAAAAATCTATAGATCTACTATTCCTATATACATCATTTTCATTTTCAATTGTTAAATTTCCTTCATTATCAGTTTTATAAATTGCGAAATATCCATCTTTTTCACCTATGTAATATTTATTAGGTTGTAATACATTTGTAGTTCCATCTTTGCTAAAAACTACCCTTTCATCTTGTAATTCTTCTAAATTATATCCATTAGCTTCAAAAAAATTCACAATAAATTGTTGATTAATTTCACTTGATATAGAATTTTCTTTCTTAAACTCTGAAATACTTTGCTCTTTTTCCACTACTCCTTGATTCATTAAAACTACAATCATATCATCATCTAAAGCTTTAGTATTATTATATACTGTTTTCTCTTTTTCTGTAGTGTCACTTACATATTTAGGATTAGTTAATCTATTTGTTATAAAATAACTTCCAAAAAAACTAATTACAAGAGCTGTTACAATTATACCTGAAGTTATTGCTAATTTTTTATTTGTATACTTATTTTCATTATTTATTTCTTTTTCATTAATATTTTTAAATTTATTTCTCATAAACATCACTCCTTAGTTGTAATTCTTGACAACTTTCCAAATGATATTCATAAGTTATAATTTTTTTTAAAAGTAAAAGCTCACAAAGGAGCTTTTACCATTCAATTGTTAATATGCTAAAATCTTCTTTTTTAAGAGAAATTCTATATCCCTCTAACAGCAACCAACTTACTAGCAATCTTTGAATTTCCTCACTTTCATCATCCATGGCAAGGATTGCACTAATTTTATTTACTCCCATATTTTTTCCCATATCAATATTTTCTTGTATCTTACTTTTATGATTTTCAAATTTATTTTTTAAGTCCTCATTTAAAAATTCCACACAAACTCCCCCTTATTACAATAAAAAATTCTCATTTCTTAAACATTTAATTTTTATCCCATCTATGTATATTAACTTTTAATCATAGTATAATAATTCTCTTATTATACTATGATTAAAATTAGTAATTAACCACTAAAAATTTTATTTTTAATTTAAAATCACTTTTACTTGATTTGTAATATAATATTCAGTATAATTTACTTTTGTAATATAGACAGTTCGGGAACCTCCTGTCTTAAAACAAAACTAGGTAAAAGTTTATACTTAAAATAATAGATAAGAATTAGTAATTAATTAGTATATTTCTCTTAATAAATAAACTAGTATCTACTATATTCTAACTATTATAATCCTTAGGTTCCTAATAATTTTATTAGGAGGTTTTTCAAAATGAAAAATGATTTAACTAAAAGACTGACTAGAACTGCAATTATTGCAGCAATCTACGCAGTTATAACCGTTGCTATTGCACCTTTATCTTACATGGGAGTTCAGTTTAGAATTTCCGAAATTTTAGTTTTATTAGCTGTATTTGATCCATTATACATAGGTGGATTAACACTTGGATGTTTAATTGCTAATCTATTAGGTCCTAATGGCCCTATGGATGTATTATTTGGAACATTAGCTACATTTATTAGTGTATATGCTATTTACTTAACTGGTAAGATAATACAAAATTATAAAGCTAAGCTTTTTATCGCCTCTATTTGGCCTACAATATTTAATGGACTTATAGTTGGTTGGATGTTAAATAAGCTATATGGTTTACCATTAGTTTTATCTATGGGACAAGTTGCATTAGGAGAGTTAGTTGTAATCACATGCATTGGAGTACCTTTATTCCTACTAGCTGGATCTAGGTTTAAAAATGCAATGACATTTAAATAGTTATTCCGGACAACATTTTGTTGTCCTTTTTTATATTCCAATTATATAAATATTTTAGAAATAAAAAAGAACAAGCTATTTATGAAGTATTCTATTTAACTTTAAAATTGACACTTCACTATTTAATGTAGCTTGTTCCTTTTCTAGTTACCTATTCAGCTAACTCTTCTGCTAAAACTATTTCATTATTATAAGCCACTTCATCTAACATGCCTTCTGACTTTGCAACCACAACACTTGTTGCTGCATCTCCAACTACATTTAGAGAAGTTACTAACATTTCTATTGGTCTGTTTATTGCAAGTATTAATGAATAAGCAAGTATAGCTGCATCATTATTATATCCCATCCCTGTTAATACAGTGAATAATATTATTGCTCCTGAACCTGGTGCTGCTGGTGTACCAACAGATGATATTAAAGCTAATAGAGCTATAACCACTATGTTTCCTATAGTTACATCATATCCTGCACTTGTAGCTATAAATATAGCTGCTATAACTTGCATTATCGCTGTACCATTCATATTTATAGTCATCCCAAGTGGTAATATAAATGATGCAATATCTTCACTAACACCTAACTCTTCAGTTGTAGTTTTTGTATTTAAAGGTAATGTTGCTGCTGAAGATGAAGTTGAAAATCCAAATAAAGCAACCTTTCCTATCTTTTTTATAAATTTAATTGGATTAAGTCTAGCTCCAATTGCTATAAACAATGCATATCCAAATACTAAGAATAATAATAATGCAAACACTGTAGTAATTACATATACAAGTGCTGGTTTTAAATTATCTACACCATATATTGCAAATGTTCTTGTAATTAGTACAAATATCGCTATAGGGCCAAATTTTGTTATTATAAAACTTAAAAATACTGTTATAATAGAGTTTATTTCTTCTAATAAAGTTTTTAACGCCTTTATCTTTTCTCCTAAAGTATTTATGCAAAGTCCTAATACTACTGCTACAAAAACTACTGCAAGAATACTTCCATTTGTAGAAAATGCTGCTGTTATATTATTTGGTATTGCTTGTACTATTATTAATAATGGATTTGTAGAGCTTGCTACACCTGCTTGTGCTGTAACATTTTCCACATTTGCTGTAAATAAACCTAGATTTTTAATTATAAATCCAATTGCTCCTGCTAATGCTAATGCAAAAACTGATGTTGCTAAGAACCCTAATATTGTCTTATATGAAATACGTCCAAGTTTTTTAGTATCACTTATTTTACACATAGCTAAGGCTATTGATGTAAATACCATTGGTACTATTACTAATTGAAGTGCATTTACAAATAGTTGACCTAATATATAAAAGATTCCTATAGCATTTGTTGCTCCCTCTTTTGAAATATCCTGGAATAATATATTGTTAATGCTTGTCCATATATGCGTATTTCCATTAGCATTTAGATTTTCCCTAAGTATTATACATCCTACTCCTACTACTAACCCTAAAATAAGAGCTACAGCCATTTTTATGGCTAATTTGTTACTGTTGTTAATTTTGTTTGTTTTCATTTGTTTCATTCTCCTTACTAGTTCATTCCCTAATTCAAATAACTAAATAAGGCATAATACACTTTATTGACTTATATAAAAAAGCCTTCCTTATAGAAGGAAGGCTAATATAATTCAAATTATTTATCTTTTTAATAATTATATTTCTATATAAAAAGACAATATTATAAGCATACTATAACTTCCTTACTGATTTCTCGAATCAATTTAAAGGGATTTTTTCTTTATGCTATCACTTAATTATAAGTATGTCAATACTTATAATATTAAAATTATACAATATTTTCTTTTTTCTTAAGAACCACAACTCCAATTGTAGTTATAACTAATGCCATAAATATAACTTGAGCAGAAGAAACTGGTGCCCCAGTTTGAGGTAATTTATCATTGCTTCCAGTACTATTATTTTCTGTATTATTTTCTTCTTCAGTATTTCCAACATTTCCACTTTCACCTGGATTTACTTCTGGCTTTGTTTCTGGAGTTTCTTCTGGCTTACTCTCAACTGAACTATCTTCTTTTAATGATTTTATTGTTTCTATCACTTCTGTTAATGTATTATCTACATTAAATGTAATATAAAGATCTTCTGTTGATTTATTACGTAATGAAATCTTCATTTTGAATACTGTATGTTCATCATTTTCTTCTGTTTCAATTTCTAAATTTCCTAATTGTTTTAAGTTATTTAAGAAAGCTTTTACTTTATTAATTTCAACATCATTAATTTTCATTTCTAATGGATTTTCATAGCTTCCATCGCCAGCTATTAATGTAACTATAGATGTATCTATAACTCCTATCATAGCCTCTGGAATAACTGATGTATCTTCACCATCTATTAATAAATTATAATTTAACTTATCAATACCATTTTCCCATTGGTTAATAACAACATCTCTCATTTCCCCAATAATAACAGGATCAATATGTCCATCAAAGTTATAACTATCTCCACCAGTCATTAAGAAATCAATACTTGTTAAAGTATAATACTCATCATCTTGAACTTTAGTTCCATCTGATAATCTCATTGAAGTTATTTCATCAGTTGCTGAGTCATACCATACTGTTACCCCTGAATATTGTCCCCATCCAAAATCATCTGGATTAATTCCATGTTGAATTAATTCTTTTAATTTAGCTCCTGTTACTTTCATAGTAAGTAAATTATTATCGAATGGTAATATTGTATACATATCCCCAAGTGTTAATGTTCCCTTTGTTAAAGGTGCTCTAATTCCACCGCCATTAGCTATTGCCACTTGTGTTCCACCAGCTTGTCTCATTGCCTCTGCAACAGTTACCCCAAGAGGTGTAACCCCAGCATATCTATCATGATCTAAATCAAAGTTTAATTCTGCTACTTCTGTCAATAATGTTGGTGCTAACTCTTCATTATATTTAGCTATGCTTTGTTCAACATTTTCATCTACAGGAAATTCATTTGTTGGACTTTCTGCATAAAATTGTCTAGTATTAGCATTTACATTTAAAATCTCTTCGTTTTCATCAAAAGTAAATGTAATTACTGATAATCCTCTACCATTATATCCAGCTTGAACAACTGGTACATCTTTTCCAGTATTATTATTCTGTACAAATCCATCAACAAACTTATGATTATGTGCAGCAATTACTGCATCAACATCAGCAGCATTTTCTGCTATTTCTGCAGCTTCACCAGTTATTGTTCCATCACTGTTTTCTTCTGCTGGTGAATGTGTTAATGCAACTACTATATCTGCACCTTCAGCTCTAACAATTTTTGAATATTTATCAATTGTTTCAACTATATCTAAGAATTTTAAACCAACAACATTTTCAGCTTTTGTACTTGTTAATGTTTCTGGTGTTGCGATACCTATAAATGCAATATTAATCCCTTCAACATTAGTCATTACATAAGGTTCTGCATATTCTGGCGCTTCTCCAGTAGTTTCATCAATTAAATTTGCTGCTACAAATTTAAAACCTGCTTCTTCTGCCCATGGCTTTATTTTATCTGATCCCCAATCATATTCATGATTACCTATAGCTGATGCTACTATTCCAATTTCCTTAAGCATTTCAGTAACAGGTTCTCCAGCTAATATATTAGAAATTGCTGTTCCTTGATATATATCACCACCAGAAACTGTTACTACCCCATATGTATCACTATCTTCATCTTTCTTTTGGTATTCTTTTATAACACCTGTTAATTTTGCAGCTCCAATATTTTTTCCACTTTCTAATACATTTCCATGAAAATCATTAAAACTTAAGATTTCTATAACTTTATTTAAAGATTTATCATCATTATTTCCATCTTCATTTAAAGTTACACTTTCAATATTATGTACTGCTTCAACATTAATCTTATCTGCTTTAACTGATTTTACTGGCGTTATTAATCCAGCACTAATTGTAAATGCAGTTATAAGCGCTAGTAACTTACTTTTATTTTTTAACATTTTTATCCCCCTTAACATATTTAAGATGAATAGGCCTACATCTTTTACTACATTAAGAATAGTACATTATACGAATATTTTTTGCAATAGTTTTTTTATTATTCGTGTAAATTTGTTAATTTTTTTATATATTATATAATATTACTAACTTTAAAAGAAATTTAACAGACTAATTATATTTAATCAAAACTTCTTATTTTTTTATTTTATTATAATATTCAATTAACTCTGGAGTTTTAGACCAATATTTGATTCCCCAATTTTCAAAATTCCATTCTTCCATATAGTTATTACATTCATAATCTATATACCAAAGTAATTCATTGCTTACAATAAAATTAGTTGGAAAATAATCAATATTAATATTTAATGGGTATAATATTTCACACATATTTTTAATCTGCTTAATATAACTTGGACTGACTTTATTTTCTAATGCTAATTCATATATAGTATATCCATCTATAAATTCCTTTAGAATTCTTTCATTTTTTATATCTATATCTAACATTTTAGGCATTCTAATACCAGTGGAATAGAGTTTGTTATAATCTGATAATTCTGCTTCTATCTTATTTCCAAATTGATAGTATTCACATGGTTCATGATGAATCTGTTTTACAACATATTTTTCTTTATCATCAGATACTAAATAGGAATAACCACCTTTTCCTTTACCTAATAATTTAATTATTTTAAATTCTTTTTCATTCACTTTTATTGTTTCCATAATATAATCTAACCTCTCATTATTTCTTTTAAATATATTGTAATACATAATTATGGAAAATATAAATTGTTATTATACCTAAATTTATTCTATTAACCCCGTATAAAGTATAAAAATTAATTAATTCCTTACCTATATATCTATTGGTATTCGTTACGATCAATTTTTATATAGCTTTAATTTAAACTTATCTAGAGGTTATTTTAATAATAAAAAAATACACCTTTTATTGTTCTTATAAAAACAATAAAAAGTGTATTTAATATATATCATAAATAAATCCTTAATAGTTGTACGTCATAACAAATATTTATATATCCGTAAAACCTTCTATTCGTCCCATCCTTCTGGGAATTCAGCATTGTGGTAAACTTCTTGAACGTCATCATCATCTTCAAGTAAGTCTAACATCTTTTGGAACTTCTTAGCTGCATCTTCATCAATTTCAGTATATGTATCTGGAATCATTTTAACTGCTGCTTCTAAGAATTCTAATCCTTCAGCTTCTAAAGCTTCTCTTACTGTACCAAAATCTTCTGGTGCAGTTGTGATTATGAATACTTCTTCTTCATCACTATTGAAGTCTTCAGCTCCAGCATCTAATGCCATCATCATTAATTCTTCTTCATCAAGGTCTCCCTTTTCTATAACAATTTCACCTTTTTCTTGGAACATGAATCCTACACAACCTGTAGTTCCCATATTTCCGCCACCTTTAGTGAAAGCACTTCTTACATTTCCTGCTGATCTATTCTTATTATCAGTTAAAGTATCAACAATAACAGCAACTCCTGATGGTCCGTATCCTTCGTATACTATTCTTTCATAGTCTACTGCTGATAATTCACCTGAAGCTTTCTTTATTGATCTTTGTACTGTATCATTTGGCATGTTAGCTGCTTTTGCTTTTGCTATTGCATCTCTTAATTTAGGGTTGTTATCAGGATCTGGTCCTCCATTTTTAACAGCTATCATTAACTCTCTACCAATTTTAGTAAAGATTTTCCCTCTTTTAGCGTCAGCTTTACCTTTTTTATTTTGTATATTATGCCATTTTGAATGTCCTGACATTATTTCATCCTCCTAAATCTTCTAAATCTATTAATAAAAATCCTTTATATTATACCATAAGGATTATTATTTAACAATTTTCTCTTAAATTAGATTAAAATCTTTAAACTTAAAACTATCATTAAAATTTAGTAACCTGTTTTACCCTAGTTTTATTTACTATAAATTATATTATACTATATAATCTATTCTCTTCTTTAAAATACACCTCTGGCTTACTTTTTTCAACTATTATCTTTCCATTACTTGCTTCTATAGCTTCTTTTTCTATTTCTTCCGCCACAGAAACTTCTGCTAGTATGTGTATTATAACTTTATCTGTATATTCAGTATCTTCAATATGCCAATTGTTTTGCCCACAAAAATATTGCACTTTTCCTATCATATCATAATCTAATGTAAGTGATACTTTAACACCTTGGACCTTCTCTACTACACCCCCAGCTTTTAATGCTATAGAGGCTCCTTTAGTGTAAGCTCTTGTTAACCCTCCAGTTCCTAACAAAACACCACCAAAATATCTTGTTACCACAACTGCACAATCTGTAATATTAGATTTTTTCATTACTTCTAAAATAGGAATTCCTGCAGTACCCTGTGGTTCACCATCATCGCTATATCGTTGAATCCCCATATTTTCACCAATTATATATCCCCAGCAATTATGTCTTGCTTGTTTATGTTTTGATTTTATTTCTGCTACAAATGCTTTTGCTTCCTCTTCATTTTCTACTCTTTTTGCATATCCAATAAATTCAGATTTTTTTTCAATAAAGCTATCTTCTCCATATTCTCTTATCGTTATATATGCCATTGTTCTAGTTCCTCCTTAATTATATCAATTCCACTTATTATTTCTTTCTCATTAACTTGTGAAAAACTCACCTTAAAATATTGCTCTCCTAAATTTGCCCCTTTATAAAACAATGTTCCTGGAGTAATATAAACACCTTTTTCCTTAAGCCTATAAAATAATTCTTTTGATTTAATTTCTTTATCTTTTAAATTTAAATAAAAGCTTACCCCACCTTTAGGATCAAAAAAAGCTATATATTCTTTCAACTTTTCGTTAATTAGTTTTTTCATTAACTCATATCTTTTTATATACTCACTTCTTAGACTATCTATATATTCAATCCAATACCCTTCCTTAATATACATTTCTAAAGCTCTTTGCATTAATGTTGATGTAGCAATATCCGTATTAATCTTTGAGTTTTGGATACTTTCTCTAAAACTTTCTGGAGATATTATATATCCAAGTCTTATTCCTGGTAGAAATATTTTTGAAAAGCTTTTTATATAAATTACTCTATCATTTTTATCTAAAACCTTAAATGGTTCGTGTTTTATATTATCATCAAATATTAGCTCTGACAAATAATCATCTTCTATTATATAAAAATCATACTTTTCCGCTAGCTCTAAAATAGCAAGCTTCTTTTCATGACTATAACTAATTCCTGTTGGATTTTGAAAATAACTCATTGTATAAAAGCATTTAATTTTATTTTTTCTTAGTATCTCTTCAAGCTTTTTTATACTTATGCCATCTTCTTCAATAGGTATTTCAAATACATTTGCTCTTCTAAATTTAAATACTGATAATGCTCCTGCATAAGTAGGTTTTTCAACAATTACATTATCATTAATATTTAATATTGCTTTTGATGCAATATCTATTCCTTGCTGTGCCCCAGATACTATTAATAAATTATCTATATTTAAAGAATCATTCCAAAAAACTTTATTTATCGTTTCTCTAAGGTTCTTATATCCAAAAGCTTCTTCTTTAATTAAAGCATCTGCTCCATCTCTGTCTAATACCTCATTTATAACCTTTTTAAATTGACTTATTGGGAAGTTTATTTTTTTAGAACTTTCTCCTGTAAAATCAATTATATTTTTCTCATAATTATTTTTTATTAATTTAATTTCTTTTGAATATTCTTTTTTAAAATAATCAGTAATTTCTCTTTTCTTAGCATAAGTTCCTGATCCCATTTTTTGATAAGCATAACCTTCACTTACAAGTTTATCATAGCAACTCACAATAGTAACATTATTTACATTTAACATCTTAGCTAAGCTTCTTATAGGTGGTAACTTATCTCCATCCTTTACTATTTTAGAATTAATTAAATTCTTGATATTCTCTGCAATTTGAACATACTTAGGTTCATAATCATTAAATTCAATATTATACTTTTCCATATTGCCCCCATAACTCTATTAATAAAATTGTATTAATACATTTAATTATAGAAAATATAGTAAATACGGTCAAATTTTTATAAAAATAATAGTACAGAATTATAAACTTAAATAATCCTGTACTATTTCTACAATTTTCTATGCTTGTTTTCTACCTAATAGACTAAAAATATTTTGCATAAATAATCCTAATGATAATAATAAACATGCAAACCCAACAATTGCACCAACATAAGGAATAAATGTTATAACTTTAATAATTACTGTAAATACTATTCCTGAAAGGTATTCATTCATATTTCTAAATACAACTCTTCCTACTACTATACCTGATATTATCGGTGCAATATATATTAATACACTATATATCAATATACTAATTATAGAAACTGGTATACACACAACAGTAAAACATAATATTATTGCTAATATCGGTACTATTACAAGAGTTGCAAACCCAACTAAAAAAGGCAACCATGGTTTACTAACCAATCTGTTATAACTATTTAATAAATATCTTTTACATAATAAAGTTATTAATACAACTAATATTATTGCTGTTATTAAACTTATAGTTTTTCCTATAAGTGATGCCCCAATAAAGCTATTATTATCTTCATTATTAATTTCTATTTTTTCAAAGTTTATTTTACTAGTATTAAAATTTCCTAAAACTATTGGTTCATTTTGTGATTCTAATTCTAATTCTCCATCTACCCTTGCATTTTCACCAATAACTAATTCACTACAATTTATTTTTACATTCCCTGTAACTACTCCATTTAGTTCTACCTTATCACCACTAATATATAAATCTTCTGCTTCTCCTAAAAAGCTAATATTACCGCCTAAAATATAAATACCTTTAGCTTTTGTATTAGACTTTATGTTTATGACATTTGCACAAGCCGTTATGTTTCTATTGATTTTCGAATCTATGTTTACACTATAACCGGCTGCTCTAACACTTCCCCCAACACTTTCAACATCAATATTAATAGTATTTCCTGCTACAATAACATCCGATTCCACGGTTCCACCTAAACTGATAGAATTACCTGCTATATATACATCTGACTTTCCATCTACAGTTTCATTAATATTATCTCCTGAATAAAACAGATTTTTTGCACTTTCATTTGTCTCTGCAAACACATTAATTGAAATCCCCATTACAAATAAAAATGTAACTGCAAACATTAGAAATTTTTTCATAGTTAATTTCATATTATTACCTCCCACCTTTTTAGTATATTAAAATATATAAATTTTATATATCTACCTTATCTAATACCCAAACAGATACACTTCCGTTTCTCACCATAAATTTTCCAAAACCTTCTTCATCTATAACTATCTTTTCTTCAAAATTAAAAAGTAAATCTCTAAACTTCTGTCCTGAAAACTGTTTTCCTATATACATTTTCTTTTCTCCACCTAATTTATTAGTTAACAAAACAGCTAATCCTGAATTATTATATTCTTCTATACCTTCTCTTGTCCATCCAATTATATTTTTATCATCAAAATAATCATGCTGCTGTCCATATGATAATTCTTTTCTTGCCTTTAATAATAAATCTAAAGATCTCCCTATTCCAAAATAACCACGACTTGGTATACCATAATAATCTCCATAAAAAACACAAGGATATCCTTCTATTCTTAATAAAATTAAAGAATATGCTAGTGGCTTAAACCAAGGCTCTACCCATGATTGTAATGAACTTCCTAATTGAGTATCATGATTATCAACAAAAGTTACTGCCTTTGTTGAATATCTCTCTACTAATGTACCTTTAAATATATTTCTCATATCAAAATCACCATTACTACGAGAAGCCTCATATAAATTAAAGTGTAATGGCACATCAAACAAAGACATAACATATTTAGTATTTTTTAAATAATTCAATAATACATCTACATTAGCATGCCAATACTCTCCTACAGAAAATAATTCTTTTCCACTTTCCTTTCTTAAATACTCTAACCATTCTACAAAAAATTCATAACTTATATGTTTAACAGCATCTAATCTAAACCCTTCAATATTTGTAAAATCAATATACCATTTTCCCCATCTTTTTAATTCCTCTACAACTTCCCTATTAGAAAAATCTAAATCAGCTCCCATAAGGTAATCATAATTTCCATTTTCCTTATCTACTCCATTACTCCACTCTTTATTTAAAAATTTATAAATACTATTTCTCTTTGTTTTCTCATCATAATCTATTCCATCAAAGTCATTCCAATCCCACTTAAAAGATGAATATTTATTATTTCTTCCTGGGAAAGTAAATTTAGTCCATGCTCTTATAAGCTTATTTCCACTAATAGGAATATTTCTATTAAAAAATTCTTCTTCACTTGCCATAACTTCTTCAGCTTCATCAGCACCCATTTTATGATTTAAAACTATATCTCCATAACTTTGAATGCCATTTTTCTTTAGCATTTTTATTGCCATTAAATATTCATCTTTACTACCATACTTAGTTTCTATAGTTCCTTTTTGATTAAATTCTCCTAAATCATATAAATCATATGCTCCATAACCAACATCATATCCACCTCCAATTCCCTTATATGCCGGTGGCATCCATACAGCTGTTATTCCTAACTGCTTTAAATTATTTGCCTCTTTAGATATCTCATTCCATAATTTACACTTTGGTAGTAGAAACCATTCAAAATATTGCATAATTGTTCCATTGACCATTTTACTTCCACCCACTTTACACCATACTTGTTATATATTTAACTTTTTTAATATCTCAGAATAAAAATGGTTCTGATATTGTTAAATATAAATTATTTTATTGATACCTATGAACATTTTTTAAGTAGTACCTTAAAATATTTATATTTTTTTATTAACAATATCAGAACCTATGTTAAAAAGAGAATACTTAAAACAAGCATTTATCTAACTCCATGAGTATAGATAACTTATTTTAAAATTCCTTAGAAACTATATTATTTCTTATAGAATTTAAAATTACTTAACCTTAAGTATCTCTTATTAACTATTACATTAATATATTTATGATGTAATCTTTAGTTTTATTATAACTTTCGTCATCAACTTCAACAATCATGAAAGTTCCATCTTCTCTATACTCTTCTTCTAAAACTCTACAATTTCTATGAAGGAATGAATTCATATCACTTCTATCATATGGTATTAAGTATTCACATTTTTTCATCTTATATGGAAGATTTTCTTCTATTAGCGTTAATAGCTCATCTAAATTTATACCTTCTCTTGCTGAAATTTCAATTGTTTCATATTCACTTGTAGCTTTCTTAATAGCTTCAAGTTGCTCTTCTGTTGCTTTATCTATTTTATTTAAAACAAGTAAAGTCTTCTTATCTTTAGCTCCTAATTCAAATAAAACTTCTTCTACTGCTCTAATTTGTTCTAAAGCCGTATCACTTGAAGAATCAACTACATGACATAAAAGATCTGAATAAATTACTTCTTCTAAAGTTGATTTAAATGCTTCTACTAAATCATGTGGCAGCTTTCTAACAAATCCAACTGTATCTGTTAAAGTTATTACTCCTTTATTTTTTAATACAATAGCCCTAGTTGTTATATCTAGTGTAGCAAATAGCATATCTGCCTCAAATACTTTTTCCTTACCTATAACTTCTTTTTGAGCTGCTACATCACAAAGAGCATTTCTCAAAGTAGATTTTCCTGCATTTGTATATCCAACTAATGAAACCTTTGGAATACTTTCTTTATTTCTTTTCTCTCTTTGAGTTTCTCTAATCTTTTTAATTTTTTTTAATTCATCATTTAAATCATAAATTTGCTCTTTTATATGTCTTCTATCAGTTTCTAGCTTCTTTTCTCCTGGCCCCTTAGTACCAATACCACCACCAGTTCTTGACATTATTGTACCTAACCCTTGAAGTCTACTCATTCTATATTTAAGTTGTGCTAATTCAACTTGGATTTTAGCTTCTCTACTCTTCGCTCTTCTAGCAAATATTTCAAGAATAAGTGTAGTTCTATCTATAACCTTAGCACCTATAGCTGCTTCTAAATTTCTAACTTGTGATCCTGATAATTCATCATCAAATATAACTACATTTGCTCTTAATTTTTGTCTTAATTGAGAAATTTCTAAAACTTTACCTCTTCCAATATAAAAAGCAGCATCTATTTTACTTCTACTTTGATAAACACTATCAAGTACTGGAATATCACAAGCTTTTGTTAACTCTTTAAGTTCTTCTAAACTTTCTCTTGTATCTGAACCTACTAATATAGCTTTTTCTTCATCATCTTCAATTATATCCTTTTCCTTAATTAAAGAATCTATATAATTAATTTTATTTAAAATGTGTATCTTAGATATCTCTTCTAAAGGTATATGAGCAGTTTCTTCATAATCTAAAGTATCGTTAAGAACTGTTAACATACCTAAAGAGCAATCTAATATCTTTCCTTCATATATTCCAATAGCTACTATAGCATCTAATTTTAATTTTAATAAAGCACTAATGTCTAATGCTGATAAATTGCTCATACCATTTGGATGTGTATGAATTATTCTAACACCAGCCAATCTTTTTTCTCTTATATCTAAAGTTTCTATTTCTACTGAAGTAGAATCTCCTATTGCTATAGTTCTAATATTCCCTCGTCTATCTATAGCAACACTTATTTCTCTTTCTATAAATGATGAAACTCTAGAAATTACTTCTATTATTTCAGTAGAACAAACTTCATCTTTAGGACATTTAGCTTTATAAAGTCTTTCCAATTCCTCTATAGCAGACTTTTTTACACCATCTATATTTCCATATATCATCTTATCACCTCAACTAAAGAATTCTTATTTAGTATATACTAAAATATATAAAATTAATTTTATACTTTCTATTAAACTTCTTCCTATATATACTATTATTGCTGAATATTTCACTATATTTTATCTTATTCTAAAGTAAATGTAAACTGAATAGTTTCCAATTTTTCAGTTGCAAAACATTAAAAATATTGTTAAAATTTATATTAATATTGTATTTTAAGTCGAGTATAATTAAGTTTTTTGCATAATATAAATATGCTGACTATTTATGATATTTTTTCATATAATAATTAATAATATAAATACTGTAGTGGAGGTTTTCTACATGGACGATAAAAAACGTAATATTCTTTTTTCTGAAGAACAAATTAAAGTTAGAGTTAAAGAATTAGGTGAAGAAATAAGTAAGGATTATGAAGGTAAAGAATTATATGTATTACCACTTTTAAGAGGTAGCTTTGTTTTTGGAGCTGATATATTTAAGGCTTTAGATGTAAAAGCTAAAGTTGGTTTTATGACTACTTCTAGTTATGGACATAGTGAAGTTAGTTCTGGTACTGTTAATGTTGTTAATGACATTCCAGATAACATAGAAGGATTAGATATTTTAATAGTTGATGATATAATTGATACTGGATATACAATGCAATTTGTTATAGAACATGTAAAAAAATTAGGAGCAAAATCAGTAAAGACTTGTGTATTATTAGATAAACCTTCTAGAAGAAAAGTTGATTTAAAACCTGATTATTGTTGTTTTGAAATAGATGATTTATTTGTAGTAGGTTATGGACTTGACTACGAAGGTTATTACAGAAATGTTCCATATGTATTTAATTGGGAAAGTAAATAATATATAAATTTAATAAAAATATTGACTCTTAAAAAGGTGGAACAAATTTGCTCCACCTTTTAATCTTGTTCGAATGATAATATTTTACCACTATTAGCATCTATCTCATAACTATATTCTTTATTATTACTATTAAATTCTAATTCATATTTTTGAACTCCATTATGAATCTCTAACTTTTCTTCAGTAAATGTAACTTGATCATTTGTTAGATTAGCATTTTTCAAAGCTATATCTTTTGCCTGCTCTAGAGTTATTTGAGTTGAATCTGAATTTATAGGTGTTTGTATATCATAATTCTCTATATCTTGATCACATTCTAGTATATTTCCATTAGATGCATCTATTTCATAATCATATTCGTTGTTTCCAGAATAAAATTCTATATTATATTTTTCTATTCCATTTTCTATTTCACTTTCTGCTCTTATAAATGAAACTTGATCAATTGTCAAGTTAGCATGTTGTAATGCTATTTCTTTTGCTTGATCAACTGTTAGTTTTTCATTAATATTATTTTCAGTAGTTGAGTTTGTTGCATTATTACACCCTGCCAAACTTATACTAATACCAATAATAATTGTTGCTAATGCTAATTTCTTCATTTTTATCCTCCGTTATATAATAATATTAATATTGTTAATATATGTATTATATCTATTAATTAAAAAAAATATACCCTTATTTTTGTATATTTATTTTATAAAACTAACTTATTTAGTTGTTAGTTTCAATGGGTAGTTAAATTATATAATACATTCTGCTACTTTTCATGAAAGTAAAATTAAAGAAAAATTAAAATTTTTTAATTTTTATATTTATATTTATATTAATACAGTTATATATTTTAATAAAATAATAGAGGAAGATATAAATTAAAATCTCCTCTACTATCTTTAAAATTTTATATAAACATTAGAAAGTTAATCTTACATAATTCTTTTAGTTCCTATAAATTTAGCAACTTTTTCCAGGTGTTTTCGCCAACAATTCCATCTTGAGATAATCCCATTGACTTTTGATAGTTAATAACTGCAGTCTTAGTTTGTGAACCAAATATTCCATCAACTCCATTAGTATTATAACCAAATGAAACAAGCTTTTCTTGTAGTAACTTAGTTATATTCCCCCTACTTCCTTGTCTAAGTGTAGGACAACCAGCTAATGTTTTAGGTCCTAGAATTCCATCTACTGTTTGATTAGAAAATCCTTGTGCATTACATTCAGCTTGAAGGCTTCTTATCCAATTATCACCTGTTGAACTCAATGTATTGTTACCTATAGTAGATGGTTCATCTGTATTGCTAACCGGTGTAGTTTTAGTTGTTTTATTTGATATAGCTTCAGCTATAGTTTTTCCTATTAAATCTGTTCCTAGTCTTCTATATAATGCAACATCCTCAGTAGCCTCAACAAAGCAAATTTCGACTATCATAGCTTTCATACTTGTATGCTTTAATTCATATAAACCTGTTCTAACTTTTTGTCCTCTATTTTTAAATCCTAAAGATGCAATAGCATTAACGACTCTCTTAGCTATTTCATATTCAGAATAAACACATACCTCTGTTCCTAACGCTCCATTATAACTATCATAAGCCTTATTAAAATGTATTGATGCAAATAAATCAGCACCCCAATTATTAGCTTCATTAACTCCATATGCTAAGTCTGAATTTGAAGTACTTGTACTATCTGGTGGAGTTACATCTAAAACTTCATGCCCTAATTGCCTTAGATATTTTATAACTGAATTTTTAACTAATCTATTTTCTGTTAACTCATCCAATATGCCCCTTGCTCCAGGAACTTTTGGACAATGTCCACCTCTTACTGCTATTTTGCTCATATTTAACATCTCCTCCATAATATTTTATAAAGATCTACATAGATTACTAATAAAAATAGCCCTATCTCATTAGGGCTAATGGATAAAAGCTATTACTTATAATATAATTCTTAACTAATATAATTATATTATTTTTAAATTATCATTATGATTAATACTAAGGGGAAATGATATTGATACCTTTTAAGTAATAAAATAAGAAAAATGTAAAAATGATGCCCTATTTTTCAGAGCATCATTTTTAAATAAGTATAATTTTATAAACACATTTCTAATATTTTTTTAACATCAGCTTCATTTAATGGAACATAAGCATAAGCTAAGGAACCATGTTCTACAGCTCCCTTTGCCATTTCATCAAAATGAGTTTCATCAATATTAACTTCTTTTAAGGTCATAGGAATTCCACAATCTTTAAAGAATTTTTCAGTTAAATCAATTGCTTCATTTGCTAAAGCAAACTTATCACCTTTATTTTCTAATTTCCATACATTTATTGCATAATCCACAAACTTATCTACTGTATTTTCGCTTAAAATATATCTCATCCATCTTGGAGTTACTATTGCAAGCCCTACCCCATGAGTTATATCATAGAAAGCACTTAGCTCATGCTCTATTGGATGACAAGTCCAAGCTCCTGGTTTACCACTACCACATAATCCATTAAGAGCCATTGAACTAGCCCACATTAAATTAGCTCTAGCTTCATAATTTGTAGGATCTTTTAAAGCTATTGGACAGTACTTTATACAAGTTTCTAATAATCCTTCTGAGAATTTATCTTGAACAAAAGCACCTTCTGTTTTTTTAAAATAACTTTCAAATACATGTGACATTATATCAGCTGTACCTGCCGCTGTCTGAATACTTGGTAATGTATATAAATATTCTGGATCTAAAATAGATACTTGTGGTTTCATATTTACACTTGAAGTACCTAACTTTTCATTAGTATCCATTTTAGAAATAACGGCATTTCCATTCATTTCTGAACCTGTTGCTGCTAAAGTTAAAATTGTTACTATTGGTAAAACTTTATCTATTTTTTCTGGATTCGTTACTAAATCCCATGGATCTTTATCATAAAAAGCTCCTGCAGCAACAACTTTGGCACAGTCTATTGTGCTTCCTCCTCCAACTGCTAAAATAACGTCAATATTATTTTCTTTGCAAAGATTAACTCCTCTTCTTACAGTTTCAATCTTTGGATTTGGTTCAATTTTATCAAGTTCAATTATATTATAATCATTTAATAACTTCTTAACATTATCATATATTCCATTTTTCTTTATACTTCCTCCACCATAAGCAAGTAAAACATTTTTACCATATCTATTCATTACCTCTGGTAATTTATAAATTTGACCTTTTCCAAATAATATTTCTGTATAAGCCTTAAAATTAAAATTTTCCACTTTTCATTCCTCCTTACAATATAAACCTTAATACTATTATTGACTTAATCTTTATACTAAAGCAATATTATTTTATAATTTATTATTTATTCAACTATCTTTATAGGTCATATTAAAATTCACTAGGCTTTTTTTTCTTAAACAAAAAAAGTGGCAAATACCACTTTTTAGTTAGAGTTACTTCCATTCATATTTATTGCTGTTTCAGGAATTTTACCTACTATAATAGTATCTGAAACAGGTATTTGACAAGTTACTTCAACTTCCTTGCTATTAAAAGGTACAATAACTCTCATTGTAGCAGTCATATTCAAATATATCTTATGCCTAGTTTGATTTATTCCAGCGCTTTCAAATTCTGATTCATAAGATGTAGTTATATTACCTATTTGTTGCATCTTAACAGTTATTTTAGGTCCCATATTATAAAACATTACATTATTAGTTAAGTATCCTAACGGAATCTTAACCCCTAAATCTTCAAGTTCTGAAAGTCTTTCATCACATTTCAAAACCACTTGAGATGCTAAATAATTTTGCTTTACTGTATTCGCTCTTATCATTGTTATATTACCATCAGAATCTTTTTCTATATTAATTATATCATCATATTTAAAATTTTCTGAATATACATTAACACTCTCTTCATTCATAACTTTTACTGCTTCAGATTTTATTTTAATTTCTCCAAGCTCAAGTACAGTTGGAAGTATTCTTTTACCAAAAATATATATTATAGAATTAAAGACAATAATTATAAGAAGCACTATAAAAAAATTTGAAGATATTTTACATTGTTTAAAATTCATATTTCTCCGATGTTTAGGTCTTTTTGTATAATATCTCATACACTCACCTTAGTAGTTATTATTTCACTATTATAATTAATATGCTATAATTATATAGAATATTATATTAAATATAAATAAAAGGAGGAACAAATGGCTAAAGATTCTAACAAATCAAAAGGTCCTACAGAAAAAGTAGCGAAGTCTAAAAGTGCTAATAAAAAACTTAAGAAAAAGCCATCAAAAATTAAAAGATTTTTCAAATACTTTTTCCTTACAATCTTAATAATAGGATTATTAATCGGTGTTGTTGGTGTTGGTTATGTTGTTGCTGTTATTAAAACAACCCCACCACTAGATGTGAATGCTATTTATAATTTAAATCAGCCTTCCATGTTATTTGATGACCAAGGCGAATTTATAGATGACTTACCATCTACCGAAATACGATATATTATTTCTTATGATGAGATACCTCAGAATTTAATTAATGCTTATATTTCTATTGAAGATGAACGTTTCATGTCCCATGGTGGTATTGACGTTAAAAGAATTTTAGGCGCTGCTGCAAGAGATGTTATGGTTATACTAGGTAAACAAAATGGTATTCATGGTGCATCTACAATAACACAACAATTAATTAAAAATACTGTATTAGCTAGTGAGGCGTCTGCAGAATCAACACCACTCGATAGAGTTAATAGAAAAATTAAAGAAATAGTTTTAGCAGTTCAATTAGATAAAAAATTAAGTAAAGAAGAAATAATTACTTCCTATTTAAATACTATTCCTCTTAGTGGATATATTTATGGGGTTGAGGCTGCTTCTAGATATTTCTTTGCTAAAAATGCTAAAGATTTAACATTACTTGAATGCGCTTATATTGCTGGAATTACTCAAGCTCCTACAACATATAGTGCATATAATACAAGTTCATCAAATTATCCAAATGGATATATTAGAAGAACTCAAACAGTATTAAGTAAAATGTTAGAACTTGGTTATATAACACAAGAAGAATTTGACACTGCTTATGCACAAGCTGGAGCAAATGACTTTAATTTCTCTAAACTAGATACTGACTATGGAGTAAATCAAGAATGGTTTGTATATCCTGCTTTAGATCAGGTAAAAAGCGATTTAAAAGAAAAGTACAAGTATACTGATGAGGAAGTAAATAAACTACTAGTTAATGGTGGTTTAAAAATATATACTACACTAAATACCCAAATGCAAAATGCTGTTCAAGAAATATTAGATGAGAGAACTAACTTACAAGTTGATGATACTTCTTATGATCCTACAGATAATGATGGGGTACCTAAACTTCAGGCTTCTGCAACAGTAATTGATTATAAAACTGGTCAGGTAAAAGTACTTATTGGTGGACGTGGAAATCAACCGCCAACTTCACTTAATAGAGCTTATTTTGATTTAAAATCAATTGGTTCTACAACTAAACCTTTAACTGTTTATGGTCCTGCAATAGATACTAAACTTATAACAGCTGGAACCCCTTTAGATGATTCTTCTGTTTCATCAGAAATATTAAAGAAGTATAACTTTGGAAGTGTTAATCCCAAAAATGCTGATGGTTCAATGGCTGGGTTTGTTACTGCAAGAGAAGCTTTAACTTATTCTAAAAATCTGACATCTATAAAAACAGTTGATATGTTAGGTTTAGATACAGCAATTGAATATGGTGAAAGAGCTGGTTTAAAATATGCTCCAGAATCTCATACAATGTCAGCATTAGCTCTTGGGCAATTTGAACAACCACAAGGTAACCGTGATGGTGGAAATACTACAATTTTAGCTTCTGCATATGGTGCCTTAGGTAATAATGGTGTTATATATGAACCTTCTCTTTATACAAAGGTTGAAGATGCTAGTGGTAATGTATTATTAGAAAAAGAGCCTAAGGCTACTACTCTATTCTCACCACAAACATCATATATACTTTATGATATATTAAAGGGTTCATCAACTAAAGCTCAATTTAGCGATATACCTGTAGCTGGTAAAACTGGTACAACTGATAATTCTGATAACTTCTGGTTTGCTGGGGTTACACCTTATTATTCTGGTTCTGTTTGGATTGGCTATGATATACCACAAAAAATGTATGGTAGTAGTGGTAGTGCTGCTACATTATTTGGGAAAGTAATGAATGTTGTACACTCTGGATTAAGCTATTCTGATATAGAAGCTCCATCTGGACTTGTTCAAGCAAAGGTTTGTAAGGATTCTGGTAAGTCTCCTACCGATTTATGTTATAAAGACCAAAGAGGTAGTAGAGTTAAAACCGAATACTTTATTGAAGGAACAGAACCTAAATCAGTTTGCGACGTTCATGTAAAAGTTACTGTTAATAGTTCTAATAATAAATTAGTAAATGATAATACACCTGCAAGACTTATTGCTGATAAAGTATTTATAAAAAAACCAAACGCTAATCCTAATGCTGCTGATTATCCTTTTGTAGTTCCTACATCTTATGATGATACTAAGCCTGAAGAAAAAATAAACTTATCTCAAATAGGATTAAGAGCAAATATGGATTTATATGATGCTATTGTTATACTAAATAATAGAGGAATTAAATATTCATTTAAGGGATTATCAGTATCTGGTACTATTAACCCAGGTCAATATACATTAACTTCATTTACATCAGAAATAAATACTGGAGAAACAGTTAAATTAACTGTAAAGATTACTACTAATACACCTGATGAAAGTATTGGAGAAACTCCTCCATCAGAAACTACTCCTGATGACACAGAAGAGGATGGTAATACTGATGAACAACGAAGTACCTTTGGTGATTTATTAAACAATCTGTTTAACTAATTAATTTAAAGACAGTCATATTAAATGACTGTCTTTTTTATATCTCTCTTTACCTTATTAAGTTTAAATGAATTAACTTGCAGGCAAAATTTCATTTTTTTCTATTTTAAAGGCATTTTGATAATTTAAAATTCACTTTATGAATAATCACCCTAACCCTCTTGCATTATTTTTATTTTTATATTATACTATAATAAAGTACATAGTAAAAAAATCTAAAGATAAATATAAAAAGGGGGATATTTTATTATGGAATTTTTAAATAAACTAATACTATTAGTTAACGATTTTATATGGACTTATGTTCTTATAGCTATGTTAATAGTAATAGGATTATATTTTACTTTTAAAACTAAGTTCGTTCAATTTGGTAACATTAAAGAAATGTTCAAATTACTTGGGGAAGGAACTTCTTCAAAAGATACATCTAAAGGACAAGTTTCATCATTCCAAGCCTTTTGTATCGGTACTGCTTCAAGAGTTGGTACAGGTAATTTAGCCGGTGTTGCTTCTGCTATAGCTATTGGAGGCCCTGGTGCTGTATTCTGGATGTGGTTAATTGCATTAATAGGTTCAGCTTCTGCTTTTATAGAATCTACTTTAGCTCAAATCTATAAAGTTAAAGATGGAGATAGCTTCAGAGGTGGTCCTGCTTACTATATGGAAAAGGGACTAAAGAAAAAATGGATGGGAATAGCATTCTCTATTCTTATAATAATATGTTTTGGATTTGCATTTAACTCTGTACAATCTAATACAATTACTGCTGCTTTTTACTCTACTTTTAACACAAATAAACTTATAGTTGGAATTATATTAACAGTCTTAACATTAATAATTATCTTTGGTGGAGTAAATAGAATTGCTAAAATCTCTAGTATACTTGTTCCTATAATGGCTGTTGCTTATATAGTTATTGCTTTATTTATCATAATAATGAACTTCAATCAAATTCCTTCATTATTCAAAACTATATTTGAAAATGCTTTTGGAATTAAGCAAGTAGTTGGTGGTGGTATAGGTGCTGCACTATTACAAGGTATAAAAAGAGGTTTATTCTCAAACGAAGCTGGTATGGGATCTGCTCCTAATGCAGCTGCTACTGCAACAGTTTCTCATCCAGCAAAACAAGGCTTAATTCAAACATTAGGAGTATTTACTGATACATTAATTATTTGTACTTCTACAGCATTTATAATACTTTTATCAGGTGTACCATTAGATGGTTCTGTAAAAGGTATAGAACTTACTCAAATGGCTTTAGTTTCTCAAGTTGGTTCTTGGGGAGGAACATTTATATCAATTTGTATATTACTATTTGCTTTTAGTTCTATAATAGGTAACTATTATTATGGTGAAACAAACATTCAATTTATTACAGAAAATAAAGTTGTTCTATATGTATATAGAATTTTAGTTGCTGCTATGGTTCTATTTGGCTCAATTGCTTCAATGGATTTAGTTTGGAACATAGCTGACGTATTTATGGGACTTATGGCTATATTAAACTTAATTGCTATCGTATTATTAAGTAAGATTGCAATTAAGGCTCTACAAGATTATACAGCTCAAAAGAAAGCTGGAAAAGATCCTGTATTCTATGCTTCTTCTATTCCTGAACTTGGAGATGAAGTTGAAGAATGGAGAGAAGATGAAAAAGAAGCAATAGCATAAAACATATAAAAGAATCATCAAAATTTAATTAACGGATTTACTTCAGAGGTGCAAAAAGTATAAATATAAGTGTTTTAAAACTAACTTTTATAACAATATTAACAAGAGAAAAGCTATGCTAATTAGTATAAATTAGCATAGCTTTTTGTAATTTTTATAATTAATACTACTATTTAAATAGATTTTAAAGCCTCTATCTATCTTAAAGTTTTAAAATATTTTTAATAAATAATAATTATTTTTGCAACTTTAGATAAAAAATAACCGTCTAATAGGTATAACATTAATGTTTAATACTTAAGAAATTGAGGGAGAGGTAGAATGAAAAAAATCATTTCTTTGCCATGGCAAACAATAAAAGAAGAGTCTTTAGATATAGCTCTAGCTAAAAAAGCTAAAAATGGCGATTCTGATGCATTTACAGAGTTATATAACATGCACAAGATATATTTATATAAAATTGCTTATAGCTATGTTAAAGATGAAAATAAAGCTTTAGATATCATGCAAGAATGTGCTTATAAGGGTTTTCTTAATGTCCATAAATTAAAAAATCCTAGCATATTTAAGACTTGGATAACAAGGGTTTTAATAAATATAGCTATTGATTATCTAAAAAAAGATAGTAAGATTATCTATCTAGATGATGACTCATCAATATCCTGCAATGAAGAAAATATATCATTGCATGAAAAAATGGACCTATACAATGCCATTGATACATTAAAAGATAAATATAAGACTGTAATTATCTTAAGATATTTCAACAATATGAGTATTGATGACATTGCGAGAACTATGGAAATACCAAGCAATACCGTAAAAAGTCACTTAAGAAGAGCTAAAGAATCTTTAAGAAAAATTTTGAAGGAGGACTACTTATATGAATAACTCTAAATATAATGAGATTAATATACCTGATAATCTTGATGAAAGAATAGTTGAGGGAATTAAAAATGCAAAGTTAGAAAAAATTAAGAATAACAGACGTAAAAGGAACAGAGCAATCGGAACTATTGCAGCTAGTTTAATAGTGGTAACAACTCTTGTGATAGCAAATCCAGCATTAGCTGCTAAAATACCTATAGTTGGTAGTGTATTCGAATCTATAGAAAAGAATATTTATTTTCCAGGGAATTACTCACAGTATGCAACATCCGTAAATGAAACTGCTTATTCTAATGGTGTGGGAATTACACTATCTGAAATATTGTGTGATGGTCAATCTTTATATGTAACCTATATTGTTGAAAATGAAAAACCATTTAAATATACATCTTGGGGTGATTCAGGACTAATGGATATGAACCAGTTAATCACATCTGAAGCCTATAATAAGGTTGATTTTACAGATGAAGAACTTGATAATAGTGGTTTTGCTGGTTTAGAAGGTAGATTTATTAATGAAAATACCTTTGTTGGAGTTCAAAAATACCATCTATCTTCGTTGAAATCAGAAATACCAGACCAATTTACATTCCAAACCAAAATCAACTTGATTGAAAACTATGGAGTTAACGCTAATGATAAGAGTTATTACAAATGGGGGACATGGGCATTTAAGATACCTGTTACTGTTGATAAAAACCTAAGGAAAACCATTGATTTAAGTGAACAGGAAATTGAATCAGATATAGTAAAAGTAAATTCAATATCTATAACTCCATTTGATATGATTGTTGATGTAAATTATAAAATAGGTAACTGGAATGATTATAGAGTAGTTATATATGATGAAACTGGGCAAATTATCCAAATTTTTCAAACAACAGTAAGTGAAGATAAGAAGACTGAAAAAATATATTCACAAGCACCTAGTTCAGAGTCAAATTCTATTAGAGTTGTGGTTGAAAAGCCTATTTTAGAAGAGAAAGAAAAAGTGGAAAATAGTAATAGAAGTGAAATAATATATGATGAAATAGGTAAGGAAGCTGTTTTTGATAAAGTAATACCAATAAAATAACAATAAGCATAAAAGGAAATAATAGCTCTTCCCTTCCCCTATAGTTGTAACAAGTGGTTTATCAATAAATTTTGCATTATAATATTCTATTAAAATTTAACCTTATACTAATTTTAATACTGTTAGCCTATATAAAAAATCACTATAAGTATATAAATTACTTATAGTGATTAACTTTATATTATTCCAACTATTTCGTTAATATCTTTAATTCCTTGTGACTTGCAGAAAGCTTCCATTTCTTCAATGATCTCTTTACCTGCCATTGGATTAAAGAAGTTAACAGTTCCAATTTGAATTGCTGATGCTCCAGCCATCATGAATTCTATAGCATCTAATCCTGTTGTAATACCTCCTAAACCTATTACAGGTATTTCTACAGCTTTAGCTACCTCATGAACCATTCTTAAAGCCACAGGTTTAACAGCTGGTCCTGATACTCCAGCATATACATTATTAAATACCGCTTTTTTCTTATATGGATCTATTGCTAATCCTTTTAATGTATTAATAAGAGATAATGAATCTGCTCCTGCCTCTTGACATTTTATAGCCATATCAACAATATCTTCAGCATTAGGCGATAACTTAACCATTAAAGGTTTATCTACTATAGCTTTAGCTTTTTTAACAACATCATAAGCTACTTCTGATTTAATTCCAAAAGCCATTCCTCCTGACTTTACATTAGGACATGATATATTAAGCTCTATCATATCTATATCAGTTCCTCTAAGCTTTTCTAATGCTATTTCATAATCTTCCATGCATCCTCCACCAACATTTGCAATAATGTTAGTACCTAGATCTTTCATCTTTGGAAGTTCTTCTACTATAAATCTATCTATCCCTGGATTTTGAAGACCAACTGAGTTCATCATTCCTGATGGAGTTTCAAACACTCTTATTCCATCATTACCAGCTTTTTCGTTTAATGTTAATCCTTTAGAAGAAATACCACCTAAAATTCCTACATCATAAAAATTATTGTACTCTGCTCCAAAACCAAAGGTTCCTGATGCTGCTATTACTGGGTTTTTAAAATCTAATCCATTTATATTAACTTTTAACATTTTATCTTCTCCTTTGGTTTATTATAATTCTACATAGTATCCATCGAATACTGGACCATCTTTACATGTTCTTTTATTTCCATCTTTAGTTTTACAAGTACACACAAGGCAAGCCCCTACTCCACAAGCCATATGTTTCTCCATAGAAACATATACTTTAACTTGCTTTTCTTTACACATTTCAACTACTCTCTTCATCATTATTTCTGGTCCACAACAAAGTACTGTATCATATTTATCTAAATCTAAAATTTCAGTTACAAATCCTTTATGTCCATGTTTACCAGTATTAGTTGAAACATATGCCTCATCAACATATTCTTTTATTTCATCTATTAAGTATATATCATCTCTAAACCCTGCATAAAGATCCATCTTAATATCATTTCTGTTTTGTCTTAACTTTTTAGATACTTCAAGCATTGGAGCTGTTCCTATTCCTCCACTTACTAATGCAACTCTACCTAAATCATCAGTTACATTAAAACCATTTCCAAGAGGACCATTTAAACTTATTGAATCTCCAACCTTTAAAGTTGCAAATTCCTTAGTTCCTGCTCCAACTACTGCATATACAAAAGTTAATGTTTCTCCATTTGTTTCGCAAACACTTATTGGTCTTGGAAGTAATGTAGCTCCATTATGCTTCAACATATAAAACTGCCCTGCTTTAGCTTCATTTTTATCTTCCACAACCATTTTATATATTCCATTTTTAATTTCTTCATTTAATAAAATTTTACCTTGTGTGTACTTCATAAATTCTTTTCCTCCTAAAGGTTATTAACTGCGTTTCTTATTTCATCTCTCATTCTAATAGCTTCTCTTCTTGCACAAGCAGCAAATTCCGCTGGCTTGTTTTCTTTTTTATAAGCTAAAAGAATTGCTCTTGATGAATTTACTACTCCACCATTTCCATCTCTTAAATATAAAGCTACATCTTCAGCTTTTCCACCTTGAGCTCCATAACCTGGTATTAAGAAAAACATATCTTTATATCTTTCCCTTATTTCTTTACCTTCTTCAACATGAGTACACCCTATAACTCCACCTATTGCAGAATATCCACATTCACCTTTAATATTTTCTCCCATCTTAGTAAGCTTATCTCCTACAACCTTATAAACTTTACTCTCATCCTTAGTATCTATATTTTCAATATCCTCAGCTCCAGGATTTGAAGTTCTAACTAGTACAAACACCCCTTTATTTCCACTTTCCATATAAGGCATATATGGTTCTATACTATCCATTCCCATATACGGACTTAAAGTTATGAAATCTGCTTCAAAATCACCACTAAAGTGTCCCTTTGCATATTGAGTAGCCGTTGCCATTATATCTCCTCTTTTTATATCAGCAACTATAATAGCATCTTTTTCTCTTAAATAATCTAATGTTTTCTTATATGCTATAAGCCCCGCTAATCCTAAAGCTTCATAATATGCAATTTGTACCTTATAACAAGCTACAACATCTAAAGTCTCATCTATAATAGCCTTATTATATTCAAATATTGCTTCTTCAATAGTTTTTCCTTCTAAAACATGCTCTGGAATATATTCAATAGCTGTGTCTAATCCTACACAAACTACTCCTCTTTCTTCAACTCTTTTATATAACTTATCCATTATTAAACTTTTCATAAAACTTACGCACCTTTCAATCTCTTAATATTTTAGCTTGTTATTTTCACTAAATACTATATATTACTTTTCCACTCTTTATAGTCATTACTACTTCTCCAAAATATTTCTTCCCATCAAATGGAGTATTCTTACCCTTTGAAGCAAATTTATCTTTATTAATTACTACTTCCTTATTTAAATCAACTAGTACTAAGTCTCCATCTTTTCCTATAGTAATACTACCTTTATTCATTCCTAAAATATTAGATGGATTTCTTGACATTAACTCACTTAATTTATTTATAGAAACTCCATTTTTCTTTACAAGTTCTGTATAGCAAATACTAAATGCAGTTTCAATCCCCACCATTCCTGGTGCTCCTTTTTCCTTATCTTCTTCTGTATGAGGTGCATGATCAGTACCTATACAATCTACAGTTCCATCTTTGATACCTTCTATTATAGCCTTTACATCAGCTTTCTCTCTTATTGGAGGGTTTACTCTATAATTACTTTCTTCAATAGTTAAACCAATATGATGTGGTGTTACTTCACAAGTTACATTGGCTCCATCTTTTTTAGCCCTTCTTATTGCTTCAATAGAATCTACTGTACTTACATGCGCCATATGAAGCCTTGCCTTTGTCACCTTAGCTAAATATAAATCTCTTATAGTCATTAGATCTTCAGCTATTCTCATATCAATTTTAGAGAATGTTTTATCTTCTGCATGAGACATAACTATCCAGTTATTTTTCTTAGCTTTTTCCATAGCTTTCATCATTACACTAGAATCCATTACACCAACACCATCATCTGTTATTGCAACTAATTCTTTATCGTTATCAAAAGCATTTAGGTGCTCTATAGACTTACCACCAAAGTTTTCAGTTATTGATACACATTGATGTATATCTATCAACCCTATCTCCTTAGCCCTATTTCTTACATACTCAACAACCTCTTTAGTTGAACATATGGGATTTGTATTACCCATTAGGCAAACACCTGTATATCCCCCTTTAGCTGCTGCTTTTGACCCACTTTCAATATCTTCTTTATATGTTAAACCCGGATCTCTAAAATGTGCATGTGTATCTATAAATGAAGGCATTAAAGTTAAACCTTTTGCATCTATTGTATCTATTTCACTTTTATTTATTTCTTTTCCAATTTCAGTTATTATTCCGTCTATGATTAATATATCTCCATAAAAGCTTTCATAAGCATCTACTACATTAGCATTCTTTATTAATAAGTTCATCTATTTACACCTCGCTAGGATTTAATATCTGTTCACAATACTCACATTTATAACTTCCTTTTTCTCTATCAACTAATGTGAAATTATGAGGTATATACTTTTCTTGTGAAGTTATACAATTTGGATTTTCACATATTAATATATCCTGAATTTGCTCTGGTAATTCTGGTTTTATTTTGCTAACTATTACTTCATTTCTAACTTCATTTATAGTAATACCTGGAGATAATAATCCAAGTACTGTATAATTTATCTTTTCTATATTTTCAATTTTTATTATATCCTTTTTTCCCATCTTTTTGCTGTCTGCATTTATTATTAACGCAACTTGATGGCCTAATTTATCTAGATTTAAATATCTAAATATTTTAACCCCCATTCCAGCTTTTATATGATCTAACATGAATCCATTTTTTATACTAGTTATTTGTAGCATTTACATTACCCCCAGCAACTTAACTATTAAAGCCATCCTTACATACATTCCATATTCAGCTTGTTTGAAGTAAACTGCTCTCTCATCACTATCTACTTCTACAGCAATTTCATTTACCCTAGGAAGCGGATGCATTACAATCATATCTTTTTTTGCTTTTGTCATTTTTTCATTATCTAATATGTAAGAATCCTTTAATCTTAAATATTCTTCTTTATTAAAAAATCTCTCTTTTTGAATTCTTGTCATATATAAAATATCTAATTCATCTATTACTTCTTCTATATTTTCTACTTCTCTAAACGATATATTGTTTCTTTTTAATACTTCTTCTCTAATATATTCTGGTATTACAAGCTCTTTTGGAGATATAAGAATAAATTCTGTTCCTTTATATCTAGACATAGCAGCAATTAATGACTGTACTGTACGTCCATTTTTTAAATCTCCACAAAAACCAATTTTATGACCTTCTAATGTTCCTTTTTGTGATTTTATAGTTAATAGATCTGTTAATGTTTGAGTCGGATGTTGATGTCCACCATCTCCCGCATTAATAACTGGTACTGATGAATACATACTTGCAACTTTTGCTGATCCTTCTTTAGGATGTCTCATTGCAATTATGTCTGAATAAATTGAAACCATTCTTATAGTGTCTGCTAATGTTTCACCTTTTACACTTGAAGTTGAATTTGGTTCTGAAAAGCCTAATATTTTACCACCTAATCTCATCATTGCAGCTTCAAAACTAAATCTTGTTCTTGTGCTTGGCTCATAAAAAAGCGTTGCTAAGATTTGTCCATCACAGATATGTGAAAATTCTTTTGGATTTGAAATAATTTTTTCTGCTAATTCAAATATTTCATTAAGTTCTTCCTTAGAAAAGTCCATCGGACTTATTAAATGCTTATTTTCCATTTATTGTCACTCCTTTTTAACATCACAGTGTTAAATTTAAAGAATACAAAAAACCTTCCTTATTATATAAGGAAGGTATAGTAATCTTATAATATGGGTATTATTACAACTTCCTTATGAATCTCTCGGATTCTTTTAAAGGTTCTTTGTGTTAGAATATCATTTCATTAAAAATTTGTCAATATATTTAATTCCAATTATTCATTACACCATCCCACATCATTTTACCACATTTAGCTAAAGATACTGTTCCATATACACTATTAGGTATATCTTGAGATAAAACAGTAAATACAAATTTACCTTTTGGTAATTCTAAATATTCTGTATCATTTTCAACACCTTTTTTATCTCCTGTTTTACTAGATATTTCAATCTTTAAATCGTCAGGAATATATAAAGCTAATTTATTTTTTATTTGTTGCCTTCTTAAAATATCTATAAGCATTTGCCCATTATCTTTACTTAAGAAAGTTCCATTAGCTAAGTGTTTCCATATTTTTGATAAATCATATGCAGTTGTTATGTTTTCAACATCAGTTATAGCTGTTCTTTCATCATTTGTCTTTCTATTTAATCTAGTATTCTTTAATCCCATTGCTATAATATCTTCATTTATCTGCTCCATTCCTACTATATCAATAATTTTATTAGCAGCTGTATTATCACTTTGAATTAACATAATTACCATAAGCTCAAATACTGTATATTCTCTTTCATTAAATTCATGGATTATCCCCGTTCCATAAACCTTATCTGAAGTTTGTATCTTTACTCTATCCATAAAGTCAACTTTTTTATCTTCAACTGCTTTTATTAATGAAACAGCAATTGGAAGTTTCATACATCCAGCTGCTATCATAGAAACGTTTTCATTGTATCCATACACATATCCACTTTTTAAATCCTCAAAAAAGAAACTATACTTTCCAATTCTTGATTCTAAATATTTCTTTATCTCTTTCATAATACCCTCCTAAATCCAATGATTCAAATATTTCTTTTACTTTAATATAAGTATATCATATTGTCAGAATATTTTGAAGTATTCCTCCGAAAATTTTCCATTATTCTCTATATGTGAAAATAGTGGTAAGTTTCAAATATAGAATTTAGTATATTTAAACTCACTTCTATATTATTCCCCCTTACCACTAATAATATTTAAATTATTGAAATATTATTACTTATCCAGCAAAAGTAATACCTATTTTTTTAGCCACTTGTACTAATTCACCATCTATATTAACATTCTTAGTTTTTTGTCCAATTACATTCTCTAAACTATCACTACTTATAGTATCACCTTTTAGACAAACCATTTCTCCGAATTTACCACTCATTATAAGTTCAACAGCTGCAACACCATATCTTGTTGATAGTATTCTATCATATGTTGAAGTGTTCCCCCCTCTTTGTACGTGTCCTAACACTGTACATCTAACTTCATGATCTTTAATTAGTTTTTCTAAATCACCTGCAAGCTTATTGCCTATTCCTCCTAATCTTATAGGATCTGGACTATCAGCAACAATTTTTGCTACTACAACTTCTCCATCCTTAGGTTTAGCTCCTTCTGATACAACTATAATGGTAAAGTTTTTACCTTCTTCTTCTCTCTCTCTTACCTTTTCTGCAATCTTATTAATGTCATATGGAATTTCTGGTAATAAAATAATATCTGCTGAACCAGCTATTCCAGCTTCTAATGCTATCCATCCAGCATTTCTTCCCATTACCTCACATAACATTATTCTATGATGTGATTCTGCAGTTGTGTGGAGTCTATCTAAAGCTTCAGTTACAACATCAATTGCTGTATTAAATCCAAAAGTTACATCTGTTGATGCTAAATCATTATCAATAGTCTTAGGAACACCTATTACCTTAACACCTTTTCTCGCAAAATCTCTTGCTGATGTTAATGTACCATCTCCACCTATAACTACTAATACGTCAACCCCTTCCTTTTTTAGATTTTCTACAGCTACATCAGAAACATCTTTCTTTACCATTTCACCATTTTCTTCAACAAGATAATCAAATAGATTATCTTTATTTGAACTATAAAGAATAGTACCTCCTCTATGTAATATTCCTGATACTGTATCTAATGTTAATGGAATAAAATCATTATTATATAGTCCTCTATATCCAAACTTATATCCTATTACTTCAATTCCATAGTTTAATATTGCTGTTCTTGTTACCGCTCTTATTACTGCATTTAAGCCTGGACAATCTCCACCACCTGTTAATAAAGCTATTTTTTTAATTTTTTGTTCCATTTGAAAATTCCTCCCTACCCCATTATCTAATAATTTTTCAGCAAATTTCCCCGTTAAATCTTTTCTTCCTACATTCTTATTCATAAAATTCTGAATATTTATTCATCTATTATAATATCATAATTTCAAATATCTGGAAAGTATTTTTTTTTAATAATGCCCTTTTTAGAATTATTAACAATAAAAGGTAGATTTTAATAATCTACCTTTTATATTTCTATATTATTTATTTATCTTTATTAATATGCTAACTCTAAATTATCAAGATTAATAACTGTATTTTCGTCATTAACATATTTATCATATACCTTTTTAATTGCTTTATAGTTATTTGTAATTAAATTTTTCGATTCTTCATCTAAATCACTTGGCATATCATTGTACGCAGATTCTATATTAGAATATCCTCTCCATATATCCTTATCTATCATTACATAATAACAAGCAGCATTATTAAGTGATAACACATCATTTTCATTTAATGAATATGCTTTTCTTATACTATCAATTGCTTTATCATAATCTTTATTATTAAAATATACAGTTCCTAAAGTTCTATAGTATTTATAATAATTTTCATTTATTGATATTGCCTTTTTTAAATCCGTAATAGCTTCATCAATATTTTCCATAGCTAAATTAACAAAAGCTAAATCATAATATATTGCATCTTCATCTTTATTTAATGATAATACAAAATTAAAGCTTTCTTTAGCCTTCTCATAATTTTTTAAATCATTTTCATATATTTTTCCTATACTTGTAATTAAGTTGTAATTAAATGGTTCATTGTATATAGCTGTTCTAAAGTACCCTTCTATCTTATCAGAGTTTCCTGTTGCAATTAATATTTTAGGAATTAAAATTGCAAAGTCATTTGTATATTCAGGATTAGCTACAATAGCAGCATTACAAGCCTCTAATGCCTTATCATATTGCCCCTTACTATAATACTCCCAAGCTTCTACATAATTATATACATATGATTCTTTATCTAGCTTATCAACTTCTATAGTATTTTTAATTTCATCAGTTATGATTTCTGTTAAATCCATGTTTGATTCATCTAATGCATTGATTTCCTCTAACCAAACTTTATAAGCTTCTTCCTTTGGATTTTCTTCTGATAATTTTTTTATTTTATTTAATAATTTATTTTTATTAAATTCACAAGTTTCCATTATAACATCAAAAGACTTAATCTCATTTTTATCTAAGTCATAAGATTTCTTTAAGTTCTTTAAAGCATCGTCATAATTTCCTAACATAATTTGCATTTTAGCTAAAATAGCTAAATCATAAGCACTTTCACTATCTACTGGATATGAAGCAACAATTTTCTCTGCTGACTTATTGTCTCCATTAGCTAAATATACTGCAAACATAGTTTTTAATAATGGTTTATATGTGTTATATGAATCTAAATAATACTCTCCAAAGCTTTCTGCTTGATCTAGTTCATTGTTTATATAGAACGTAAATACAACTTGATTAATTAACTCCTTATCTTGCTCTATGTATTTATCTGCATCTTCTAACATTAACTTATCTCTTTTTACTATAGCTTCTCTTAATAGGTTATCTGATTGAGTAATATCACCTTTTACAGAATATACTTCTGCAGCTTTAACCGTCCATATTGGCCAACTCTCATTATTCTGCATTGACATATATTCATTAATAGCATCATCAAATTTTCCATCATAATAATATTGCTCAGCTTTATTTTCACTTATTGTTACTGTTTTTTCTCCCATTATAGCCTGTATCGATACTAATACTATAAATGCAAAAATTATTGAAAAAACTAAAGTTACTATTGATCCTATATATGTATTTTTTTTATTTACTTGTTTATTTTCCTTTAAGGAGTCGTTCTTTCTTCTGTCCATAAGGCCTCCATATTGGTTTAATATTTTTTATTATGTATTATAATATTACCAAAAATCTTATTATCTTTCAATTATTTATTAAAAAACAAATAAATTTACAAAATTTTCCTAATTAATTTAATAAATTAAGAGTTAAAAGTTATATACTAAACCTTTAACCCCTAATTCATTTTCTTTCTCTTTTAATTTTATACATCATCTCTTTTTATGAGCTTATTCTCAATAATTGCTACTACCTCATACATTATAAAAGCTATAAGTGATAAAATCACTATGCTCATCATTACCATATCTAATTGTGCTATTTGTCCACCATATATAATTAAGAAACCAAGACCTTCTCTAGCAACTAGGAATTCCCCCATAATTACTCCAACCCAAGATAATCCTACATTTATCTTTAATGCTGATATTATAACCGGAATACATGCTGGAAAAATTAAATATCTTAATGTTTGCCATTTACTTGCTTTGAATGTTTTCATTAATAATATTTTACCCTTATCTACCTCTTTAAATCCTGTTAAAACACTTATTATAGTTGTAACTATTGAAATTAATAAAGCAATAGTTATAATGGCTGAAGTTCCATTCCCAACCCAAAATATAATTATAGGTGCTAATGCAACCTTAGGAAGTGCGTTTAAAACTACTAAATAAGGATCTAATACTTTACATGCTGTTTCTGATGACCATAATAAAATAGCAATTATAACACCAAGAACTGTACCCAAAATAAATCCTAATATAGTTTCATAACAAGTTACCCAAATATGCCTTGCTAATGTTCCTTCATTTATAAATTTAACTAATGACTTAAGAATCCTACTAGGACTTGATGTTAGAAATGGATCTATCCACTTTAGCTGAGCTGCGATTTCCCATAATACAATAAATATAACTAAAATGGAAATTCTAAGAATAGTAATTTTAATTTTTCTTTTCTTAATATTTTTTAGATATAATTCATGTTCCTCATTCATTTGCATTCTCTATTTCCCCCCATAATTTTTTAAAGTACTCATTATATTCATTTTCTTTTCTTTTATTAAATGGAGTTAAATAATCCCTTTCAAATGAAATTGTTACATCATCCTTAATTGTTGCAGGCCTAGTACTTAATACTATTACTCTTTTAGACATTGTTATAGCTTCACCTAAATCATGGGTAACCATTATTGCAGTTTTACCCTCTTTTTTTATTATTTCAGCTACGTCATCTGTAACCATTAATCTACTTTGATAATCTAATGCAGAAAAGGGTTCATCTAATAATAATATTTCTGGTTTTAATGCTAATGTTCTTATAAGAGCTACTCTTTGTCTCATACCTCCTGATAGTTCAGTTGGTTTATGCTTTTCAAACTTTTCCAACCCATAATCTTTTAATAATTCGCATGCGAATTCTATATTTTCCTTTGTATATATTTTCTTTATCCTTAATCCTAACATTATATTTTCTCTTACTGTTAACCATGGAAATAAAAAATCCTTTTGAAACATATAACCCATCTTATCTAAATTGTTTTTAACTTTTGGATCATTATATTTAACTTCACCTGAAGAAGGTTGTAAAAGTCCACTAATTATATTTAGTAGTGTAGATTTTCCACATCCTGATGGTCCAATTATACTTATAAACTCCCCATTATCAACTGTAAAATTTATATCTTTTAAAGCCTCTGTTACTCCATCTTTCTTATGATAATTCATATTTATATTTTTTATCTCTAAGAGACTCACTCTTCCCACCACCCTTTTGCTTAGTTAGAAGTTAGGAGTTATATCTTCAAAAACTTCTATATCATTTTACCCCTAACTACTAACTCACTAATACTAACTTTTAATTATTTTATAACCTTATTTGCAAAATCATTATTTACAATAATATCAAAGTCTGGCCTTGTTTGTATTAGAGTTGAATCATAACCTTGTATTATATCCATTAGCCTATTTAATCCATCCTCACTAACAACTGGATTTTCTGCATAAGCATCTATATTCTTATAGTTATCAATAACTTGTGCTATTACCTCTTCATCGGTTCCTGGAAAATATGAAGATATTGACTTTGCAACTTCATCACTTGTATGTTCTTTAACCCATTTTTGAGCTTTATATATTGCATTGGTAAACTTTTGTAATACTTCTGGATTTTCATCCATATATGATTTTGTTGTATAGAAACATGTATATGCTATATTACCTGCAGACTCTCCAACAGAAGCTACAATACTTCCACCACCATCATTCTCAAGCATTGTTGCTGTAGGTTCAAATAATGCTACATAATCACCAGTACCTGACTTAAATGCTCCTGAAGTAGCTGTAAAATCAATATTAGTTACCATATTAACATCTGTTGATGGATCTAATCCATTTTCTTTCAATACATACTCTAATGCCATTTCTGGTATTCCACCAGGTCTTCCACCAATTAATTCTTTTCCCTTTAATGATGCCCAATCAAAGTCATCTTCTACTTCTCTTCCAACTAGAAATGAACCATCTCTTTGAGTAAGTTGTCCAAATACCACCGGATAGTCCTCTCTACCTTGATTATAAATATAAACTACTTGTTCTGGACCTGAAAAACCAATATCAACATTTCCACTTAACAATTGTTGCATTGTTTTATCTGCACCTTGTCCAGTAGATAAATCAATCTCTAGACCTTCCTCTTCAAAAAAACCTTCACTAATTGCTACATACATTGGTGCATAAAATACAGATCTAACAACTTCATTCAACCTTACAGTTTGTAACTCATCAGTACCAGTATCTTTAGTTGATGTTTTCCCACATCCAACAAAAGAAAGTCCAATAATAGCTACTATTCCTATAATAGTAACAAATTTTTTAAGGAAATTACTCATTTTTACTCCTTTTTTTAGATAAACTAATTATATTATTATGATTCATATTATGATTTATAGATACTTTTTGTTAATTAATGTAATTTAAAATTGATACAAATTCTATAAGTATTTACTATTTTTTTTTTTAGTGTTAAAGTATTTGTGTATAAACGTAATTCTAAGTTTAAGTTAGAAACTTAAATCAATTTAAGGCTTAGAATTCACTATCTATAATTGAGTCTGTATGACCAATCATATTATTACACTGACTAGCCTTCAGATAAAAGAAAGGACTGATCTATAAATGAAATTTTTTAGAGAATCTATATTACTTCTTAGTATTTATTTTGCAGGCGAGATAATTTCAAACCTACTTAATTTACCTGTACCTGGAAGTATAATAGGAATGATTCTACTCTTTGTTTTATTAACATCACATATTGTAAAAGTTGAAAAGGTTGAAAATTTAGCTAACTTCTTTTTAGATCACTTAGCATTTTTCTTCATTCCTGCTTCCGTAGGTCTTATGACATCTTTTGCCTCTCTTAAAGGAAGCATTTTTAAAATAATACTTCTATGCATATTAACCACTATAATCGTTATTGCTGTTACAGGCATCACGGTTCAATTTATATGTAATAGAAAGTCCGTCAAAGAAGATAAAAAAAATACAATTAACAAAAAGGGGGCTTAATTAAATGGAAGTGTTTACAAACAACATATTTTTTGGAATATTCATTTCTTTAGTTGCTTTTGAAATAGGTCTATTTATTTATAGAAAAACAAAATTTCCACTTTTTAATCCACTTTTAATAGCTGCAATACTTGTAATTGGATTTTTGAAAATATTTAATATTGATTTTGATACGTATAATAAGGGTGGACAATTTATTAATATTTTTTTAGGACCGGCAACAATTGTTTTAGCTGTTCCACTATACAAAAACTTACCACTACTTAAGAAAAACTTTTTACCTATATTTACTGGAATTTTTGTTGGAAGTTTAGTTAGTGTATTATCAGTTGTTTCCATATCACTTTTCTTAGGATTAGACAGTAGTTTAACAGTTTCTTTATTATCAAAAAGTGTTACTACACCTATAGGTATTGAAATAACTAATAGTTTAGGCGGAATTTCATCTATAACAGTTCTTGCTATTGTTATTTCTGGAATAATCGGTGCTGTAGTTGGACCTACTGTATTTAAGATTTTAAGAATTAATCATCCAATTGCTAAAGGTGTTTCTCTTGGAACTGCTTCCCATGCTGTTGGAACAAGTAAAGCCTTAGAAATAGGTGAAACTGAAGGTGCCATGAGCTCATTATCAATTGGAGTTGCAGGAATAATTACTGTATTTTTAGCACCTGTTTGCTACTCTATTTTATCAATTTTTATGTAAAAAAAACCATAAGATATAGTATATATACTTACATATCTTATGGTTTTTATTTTAAATATTATTTAATTTATAAATTCCATTTTCCAGTTATAATATCCTGTCTTTTCATCTTTTTCATATCTTAAATAAGCTGAGAAGAAAGTTCCTTTCTTACTCTTAAGATTTCTAAAACCTACTTTTCCATTTTTAAGTAATAATGCAACCATTTCCTTAGTTACCTTTTTACCCATAGCCTCTATAAACTTATCATTTTTCCAAATAGTAAACTTACATCCGTTTTTCCAGTTAATACAACCGAAACCTTTTTCACCTTCAATAATATCATTACCACATACAGGGCATTTTCCTATACTTTCTATACCTTCTGGTAATGCTACCTTAAAGTTTTTTAGCATAGCTGTATCTTTTTTGATATCATCTACAGCTTCCACTGTAAAATCTTTTATCATAGTTAAGAAATCATCTTTTTTAAATTTACCCTTTTCTATATCAGATAATGTCTTTTCCAGCCTTCCTGTATATTCTAGGTCTAAAAGCTCCTTAACTGGAAATATTTCAACTAACGTTCTTCCAAGTTCAGTACAAGTTAAACTCTTACCTTTTGATTTAATATATCCAGTATCCTTTAACTTCTTAATAGTTTCAGCTCTTGTTGCTGGTGTTCCTATACTAAATCCACTTAAGATTGCTTGCATCATTTCAGGTGAATCTTCTTCATCTTTAAAACTTTTTCCACAAGTCTCCATAACCCTTAATAAGGTTTTTTCATTGTGAAGCTTTGGCGGTTTCTTAGTTACAGTATTAACTTTGCCATCAACTACTTGAACCATTTCCTTTTCACTTACAAATGGTAAGATAGTATCTTTTGTTTCAATCTTTTCAACTACACGCCATCCTTCAACTCTTTGAACTCTACCTTTAGCAGCAAAAGTACCTTTAAAGTTTTCATCATGAACTTTTACTGTTAACTTAGTTTCTTCAAACTCTGCTATTGGCATAAATTGCATTATAAATCTATTTTTGATTGCATTATATACTATTTCTTCATCTTTACTTAAACCTGTAGGCTTAATATATGTTGGGGTTATAGCACTATGGCTCTCTACCTTAGAATTATCAAATATTCTCTTATTATCTACAAATTTAATTTGATCTTCGTATTGTAATCCCTTCTTTACGGTTTCTAAAACCTTTCTTGTTTTATCCTTTAAACTTTCATCTAAAGCTACGCTACCTGTTCTAGGATAAGTAATAAACTTTTTTTCATAAAGGCTTTGTGCTATCTTTAATACCTTATCTGATGTCCAACCTTTGTATTTGCTAGTTATATGTCCCTGTAAGTTAGATAAATTAAATAATAGTGGAGCATACTCTCTCTTCTTCTCTACTTGCTTCTCCACAACTTCACCTTGTTTATCTTTTAGCTGCTTTTTTAATTCTTCAACAACTTTTTTATCTTCAAATTTTTCATTATTATTTTCATTATAATAAGTTCCTTCAAACTCTTCATTATTTTTTGTCTTAAAAGTTGCTAACAGCTTATAGTATGTAGATGCCTTGAAATTTTCTATTTCTTTATCTCTATCATATATAATTTTTAATGTAGGAAGTAATACTCTTCCTATATTAATCATTTTACTCTCCTTACCTGTACCACCATATCTTAATGTGGCTACTGAAGTTAAATTTATTCCTATAATCCAATCAGCCCATTGCCTACTTATACCTGCATCTTGAAGGGATTTCATTTCTATATTTTCCTTTAAATTATTCATCCCCTTTTTAACTTCATCTGGTGTCCATTCGTTCAGTAATAATCTATATATAGGCTTATCTTGATTTAAATACATAAATACTTCTAGTGATATAAGCTCTCCCTCACGATCTTGGTCAGTAGCAGATATAACGCCATCAACATCATCACGTTCTATTAACATCTTAATTATATTAATTTGCTTTTCTGCACCTTTATCTGTAACAGCTCTATTTACATTATCACATTTAATCTTGTATTTAAATTCCTCAGGTATGAATGGAAACTTATCCATTCTCCACCCTTTCATACTTTCATCATAATCTTTTGCATCAAATAATTGAAATAAATGACCAAAAGCCCATGTTACTAAATAATCATCACCTTCAAAATATCCATCTCTTCTTTGCTTTATCTTAAATGCATCTGCAATATTTTTAGCAACGGATGGTTTTTCTGCTATAATAACTTTCTTCATAGTCAACTCCTATTTTTTCTATATAAATAATTATATCCTCTATTTTGAAGCATTAATCTTTAAACTTTATAATAAAATAAAGGCTATTTTAAACAGCCTTTATCCATTATACAATATTTTTTTTATCATTTCATTATTGATTTTTTATTTGTCACTAATCCTACATAGCAGTTTTATATATAATAATTAGTATAAAATAATCACTACAAACCTAACTATCAACTTATATTATTTACATTTCATTAAACATCCAAACATAAAATGTCAAATATGAAGCAAAGGCTACCCATGCTATATAAGGTATCATTAATGTACCTGCTATTTTGTCAACTTTAAAGAACTTTACAGTAGTAATTATAATTAAAATTAGTAAAATTACTATTAATATAAATGATATTCCATATAATCTTAAATTAAAAAATATTATTGCCCATAAGAAATTTATTAGTAGTTGAATAAAATAATAAAAGTACCCATCATAATCATTTCTTCCTTCTTTATTATTCATATATATTCTATATGCAGCAACTCCCATTAATACATATAATACTGACCAGACAATTGGGAAAACAATACTTGGAGGATTAAGTATACTTTTTTTCAACGAATCATATGTACTCATTGATCCCTTAGTAATTAACCCTACCAATATTCCTCCAAATAGAGGTATTGCAATATTCTTTAATAACCCTATAAAATCAAACTTACCATTTACACAAAACAATTCCTTAATAATATTTTTTCTTTTTCCTTTAGGAGGTTTATTGGCTTGCATTTTAATTTTAACTTTCTTTTTCACTATCATCACCTCTTATTATTACTAATAAAATATATGTTTCATAATAAGAAATAATGTTTAGCTGTTTTATTAACTATTTATATATTTATTAACTCTATTTTATTATTAATCAACTCTAACAAGTCTTCAATAACTTCATCTTTATTTTATCATTTATCCACTCTAATAAATCTTCAATAACCTCATCTTTATTTTTTTCATTTAACATTTCATGTCGTCCATTTTTATACAACTTATATTTTAAATCTGTTATTCCTAACCCTTTATAGGATTCATATAATCTAATTATGCCCTTTCCAAACTTTCCTACCGGATCCTTATCACCAGCAAAAATAAATATTGATAGGTCCTTAGGAACTTGTTGTAAATTTTCTTTCTTGTTTATTTTCCATAATCCTCTTATTAAATCATAATAATAAGATGTTGTACACACAAATCCACACATAGGACTTTCTATATACTTGTCAACTTCTTCTTCTACTGAACATAACCAATCGTAATCTGTTCTATTAGGCTTAAAATTAGAATTAAAATTACCAAATGATAATTTATCCATAAGTTTACTTTTTGCTTTTCTTCCTCTTAACATAATTTCAATTTTTGAAATTAAAATTCCAAGTTTAGTTATTTTGTCTGGCCTACCATCAGTTCCTGATAAAATAACTCCATAAATTTCATCTCCATATAATTCTATGTACCTTTGAGCAACAAATGATCCCATACTATGTCCAAATAATATTATTGGTAAATTGGGATTTTCTTTCTTTATTATATCTGTTAATTCTTTTACATCTTCAACTAGAAGATCAAATCCCTCATTGTCTGCAATATATCCTCTTTCTTCCTCTTCTTTTGATGTTTCTCCATGCCCCCTATGATCATGCGCATAAACAGTATAACCATTTTCACAAAGCTTCTTAGCAAAATATTCATATCTTAAAGCATATTCAGTCATACCATGAACAATTTGTATTATTCCCTTTGGATTTCCATTTGCAGTCCATTTATAGCATTTAATTTCTTTTCCCTCTATGTCACTAAAACAAAATCTATTCAAAACTATTATCTCCTTTTCAGTTTTTTGTTTATATTATTATCTCACATTTTGCTAGTGTCAATTATATAAAAGTATTTTTAATTATTTTTTTACATTTTAAATTTTTTTATAAAAATTTTTTTAATTTAGATTAAATATAATAAAAGATAGATTTGTTAAAGTGCAACTTTATGTTATACTATTTTAGTATTGATATGTCATTTGTAGTAGAGATATAAAAAAATAAAATGAATAATTTAATCTTTACTAATAAAATGTTTATATTTCAATAGTATTGTTAATAATGTAAATAAATTATTGTAGGTGGTGAAGGAAATTAGTATTAAGTCAATTCTAAGTATATTAGCAACAAAATTCACATTATTTCTTACTAAGACTATTTTAAAAGGTGGAACTACTTTCCCAGGGAGGGTCGCTTTAAAACTAGATAGCAATATATTATCTACTGTATCTAAGGGATATAAAGTGGTTTTGGTTACAGGAACTAATGGTAAAACTACTACTACAAGCATGATTTATAACATCATTAAAGAAAAAGGGCATCCTGTTATAACTAACAATACAGGTGCAAATCTTTTCCCTGGTATAGTTACTACATTTGTAGAAAACTATAAATTTTTTAACAAAGATGAAAATAAATATGCGATTATTGAAGTAGATGAAGCAAATTTAAAATATATTACAAAATATATTACTCCTGAAATAATAACAGTTACTAACCTTTTCAGAGATCAGCTTGATAGATATGGGGAAGTATATACTACATTAACTAAAATTTTAGAAGGTATAACTCTTGTTCCTGAAAGTAAACTTGTTCTTAATGGAGATGAGTCTCTTCTTGGAAAGTTAGATGTTAAAAATGAATTAGTTTTCTATGGATTTAAAACTCCAATAAACGAAAATAAAACTATAGATGTAAATGCAGACTCAAAGTTCTGTAAGTTCTGCAAAACTCCTTATAGCTATAATTTTGTTACATATAATCATTTAGGGGATTACTACTGTACAGGCTGTGGTTACACTCATCCTAAAATAAAGTATGGTGTAGATGAAGTTTTAGAATTAACAGCTGAAAGCTCAACTGTTAAATTTGGAGATACTGAAATTTTTCTTGGACAATCTGGTGTTTATAATATCTATAATGCTCTTTGTGCTTATTCAATTGCAAAGGAACTTAATGTTGATGATAGTACAATAAAAAAATCTTTAGAAAGTCAAAGTTCTAGCTTTGGTAGACAAGAAATAATAAACATTGATGATAAAGAAGTTAAAATTATACTTGTTAAAAATCCAGCTGGATATAATCAAGCATTAGACACCTTATGCCTTAATAAAGATTCTTTCTCATGTGCATTCTTACTTAATGATAATTATGCAGATGGTAGAGACGTCTCTTGGATTTGGGATGTTAATTTTGAAAATTTAAAAGATGCAGATTTAGATGAAGTATATGTATCAGGACTTAGAGCCTTTGATATGGCAGTAAGACTTAAAACTGCAGGAATACCTTCTTCAAAGCTTATCATTGAAGAAGATTATGAAAATCTAACAGGTAAAATTAAAAATGGTAAAAATAAAAAGCTATATATTTTAGCTACTTATACTGCAATGATAAATTATAGAAAGTATTTACATTCTAAGGGATATATTAAAAATCTTTGGTAATATATATAGGAGGAGCTTATGGAATTAAATATTTGTCATCTTTATCCAGATCTTTTAAATGTTTATGGTGATGTGGGTAATATATTAATTTTAAAACATAGAGCTGAAGAGCGTGGAATTAAAGTTAATATAATAAATGTTTCTTTAAATGATGAATTTAATGCAGATGATTATGATATTGTATTCTTCGGTGGTGGCCAAGACTATGAGCAATCTATAGTTTCTGCTGACTTAATGAATAACAAAAAAGAAGAATTATCTAAATATATTAATAATGGTAAAGTTTTAATAGCTATTTGTGGTGGTTATCAATTGCTTGGAAAATACTACACAGCTCCAAGTGGTGAAAGAATTGAGGGATTAGGTATATTAGATATATACACTGAGGCTGGTGATACTAGATTTATTGGAGATACTGTAATTTATAATGAAGACTTCAATGAAACTTATGTTGGCTTCGAAAATCACTCTGGTAGAACTTATCTTAATGGTCTTAAGCCTTTAGGAAAATGCATACATGGATACGGTAATAATGGTTCTGATGGATATGAAGGATGTATATATAAAAATACTTACTGCACGTACTTCCATGGTTCACTTTTAGCTAAAAATCCTGAACTTGCAGATAGATTTATTAAAATGGCACTTGAAATTAAATATTCAGAAGTAGCATTAGAAAAGCTAGATGATAGCTTAGAACTAAAGGCTAAAGAAGTTATGATTTCTAGATTAAATACAAAATAAAAATTATTTACTTATTAAGAAGGACGGAGAGATTTATGTCGAAAAAATTTTTTAGAGCATTAATATTACTTATTTGTTTAACTTTAGTAGCACCATTTTTAAATGCAACTAAAGCATTTGCTGCTACTGAGCCTCAAATAATGGGGGCTTCCGCTATAACAATGGATCTTGATACTGGTGAAATAATTTACTCTAAAAATGCAGATGTTCAACGTTCACCAGCTAGTACAACTAAACTATTAACATCTTTACTTTTTGCAGAAAATAAAAACAAGAGCGATATCATTTCTTATAGTGATGTATCTGCTGCTGTTACTGAAACTTCATTAACTAATTTTATAGGCAATACTGCAAAAGCTGGTGATACTTTAACTGCAGACGAAGTTATGGATGCTGTAATGGTATATTCAGCAAATGATGCTGCTGTAATGATGGCAGAATCTGTTGCTGGCTCTGTTGATGCCTTTTCTGAATTAATGAATGAGAAAGCTAAAGAGATTGGAGCTGTAAATAGCCATTTTGTTAGTCCAAACGGATTAGAAACAGATCCTAATAATCATAATGTAACTACTGCTTATGATTTAGCACTTATTGCTAGTGCAGCATATCAAAATGACTGGGTAAGAGAGGCTAGCGGATTAGCTAAAACTTCTGTTACATTAGATGGTAAAAAAATCTATATAGAAACAAGAGATAAAATTCTTGGTGTTGATGGTAATATTGGTGGTAAAACTGGTAATGAAACAAAAGCTGGACATTGTTTTGTAGGTTTCTATAATAGAAATGGTAGAAATTTAGTTACTGTAGTACTTGGATCTGAATACGGTGCAGATGGAATGAACGTATTTAACGATACTGAAGCTATTGCTAATTATAGTTATGATGCTGAAAAAACAACTTATAAATCAGCTGGTGATGAAATTTCAACTGTAGATTTAAGTTATAAGTTATTTAAATTCTTTGGACCTACTAAAACTATAACTGCTCCAGTAGTATTAAATCAAGATATTGAATACTACAAGAATGATTTTAATGATACAAATGCTACTCTTGAAGTTCCTTCTAATGAGTTAAATGCATGGAAAGTAGCTTCAAATAATAATGTTGATTTAGTTTTCACTGCTGGAAAATATAGTGAAACAGTTAAGGGATCAATCACTTTAAAAGTCGGTCAAATATTAAAAGCTAATATTGGAGTATATGTTCTTGCCTTATTAATAACAGTTTTAATAATTGTATTAATATTTGTTATAATCAAATTAATGATTAATTCAAAGAGACGTAGAAGAAATAGAAGAAGTAGATATTCTAGATACTAAAAAAATGCTATGCAAATTTAAAATTTGCATAGCATTTTTTGCATTAAAATATTAATTAAATACTGCAGTAACCCATTCATTAGTTTGATGTCTGCTTACAAGTTTAAATCCATAACTCTCCACATTTTCTTTAACTTCATCAAAACTCCATTCAACAAGTCCAGAAACTAATATATTTCCATTAGCATTTAAGTGCTCTTTTATATACTTCATAAACATTTTAGTTTCTTCTCCTCCAATGTTTATAAAGATCCAATCAAAATTATTCTTAACTAAATTCTTATCATCTAATATATTCCCAACAACAACTTCTATATTATTTAAATTATTTAATGAAGCATTTAACATTACTTCATCTTCAACGTCTCTTATATCAACTGCCACTACATTTGAAGCTCCTGCTATAGAAGCAGCTATAGAAAGTATTCCTGAACCTGTTCCAATATCTAATACTGTCTTTTCTTTCATATCTAATTTATTTAAAATCAACTTTAATATATCTTGAGTTGTTTCGTGTAATCCAGTCCCAAAAGCTCCTTGTGAAATGAAGTTAATTTTTGTTTTTCCTTCAAACTCTTCATCTGGACTTGCTATAACATATTTGTCATCTAAATGTATTGCTGGAAAATCATATGTAGTATAATCATAATTATTTTCTTCAATATTTATGTAATCCATTTTTAGAATATCTTTTAAGCTATCTTTAAATTCATCTAATCCTTCTTTTTCTCCTTCAAAAGCAACCTTAAGAATTATTTCTTCATCCTCTTTCTCTAAATATCCATATCCATAATTATCAGTTGTTATTTCTAATGGATTTTCATAAAAAACATTATATATATCGTTTATAGCTAAAAGTTCAATTGTAGCATCTAATTTTTCATATGGTAATTTATAAGAAATTATAAACATAAAATCAACCTCTCTTTATCTAGCTTTATTTGCTTTTTTCTTTACAGCTTTAGCACTTTTCTTTGAACTAAAGTTTTTCTTACCTTTATTTTTGTTACTCTTTTTATTTTTAACGTCTTTTTTAGTAAATTTCTCTTCTTTACTAACATTAGATTTTTCCTTAATTTTTTTCTTGCTATTTAAACTAATTTCTTTCTTTGTATTTTCCTTTTTACCTTTCTCTTTCACTACTGGATTTTTAGCTACTGAATACCCAAACTTACCTAAAGCTTTAGTATCCATTTTAAAATACTCACCATGACAATATGTAATTAAATTAGCTTCTTCAAAGTGTATTTTTCCTTTTTCATCAATTAAATCTTTATCTATGTGAGAGCCAACTACATCTGCAATAAATAAATCATGAGTTCCAAGAGGAATTATACTTTTTACCTTACACTCAATAGAAATCGGGCATTCATCTATATATGAAACATCCACATTAGTTCCCTCTCTCATTGTAAAGTTCATTTCTTTTATCTTATCAAACTTTCTTCCTGGTCTTACTCCACAATAATCAACTGCTTTTGTCATATCTATACTTGGTAAATTAACTGTAAATTCCATAGTTTCTTTTATATATTCATAAGATAATCTCTCAGGTCTTATGGATATTGACAACATAGGTGGTTTAGTACATACTGTTCCAATCCATCCTACAGTAAAAACATTTTCTTTTCCTTCTTTATTTTTAGATGTTATTAAAACAACTGGTACCGGATTTAAAACCACGCTACCTTTAAACTCTACCTTTTCCTTCATATTATTTCACACCTTTTCAAAATTGTCTTAACGATTATAACACAATTACGTATAAATTGCGACGCAATTTATACAGTGACAAGTGGCAAGTTAGGTAACTTGCCAAACTTGTCACTGAAAAAAAGAAGCCTCTTTAGGCTTCCTTTTACTCATAAAGAAATTTATAAATATTATATCGTGTACTAACCTTATCAACATACTTTTTCGTTTCTTTAAAAGGAATGTATGTTAAGTTTTCTCCATCACTTGAATACTCCGGATCATTAAGCCATTTTGTTACATTACCACTTCCACCATTATAAGCTGCTAATGCTAAACTTAAATCGCCAAACTCCTTTAGCAAGTTATTTAAATACCAACATCCAAATTCAATATTAATTTCGGGTTCATAAAGCATATTAGTATTAAAATTATCAATTTCTAACTTGCTGGCAATCCATTCTCCAGTAGAATCCATAATTTGCATTAATCCTTTAGCTCCCTTATTTGATTCAGCTTCTATGTTAAAATTACTTTCTGTCTTTATAACTGCTAAAACTAAAAGTGGATCTAAATTATATTCATAACTATATTTATTTACTATTTCTTCATACTTATACGGATATAGATATTTTTTAATACTGTACTTTCCACCAACTAAAATCACAATGGCAACTATAAGCCATATTATAATTTTTTTAAACTTCATTCCCTCTCCCTACTTTGAAATAGATTAAATAGACTTTAAAAACTCTATTAGTAAGTCAACCTGCTCTTTAGTCTTAGCTAAAGTATCATTATTCTCTATAACTATATTAGAAAAATCTTTTTTCCTCTCTAAAGGCATTTGAGCATTAATTCTATTTATAGCCTCATCCCTTGATAATGTATCTCTTGATCTTACTCTTTGAATTTGCGTATTATTATCTACCCAAACTAAGATAACATAATCCATATCTTTATGCAAATCGTTCTCTATTAATGTAGGCGCATCTACAATAACAAAATCTGCTTTTTTCTTTTCCAATTTATCTATATTCTCATATATTTCTCTTTTTATATATGGTAATATTATCTCTTCATATTTTTTTCTTTGTTTAGGAAATCTGAATATATGGTTTCCAAATTCCTTTCTACGGAAGTCACCTCTCCAATCAAAAAATCCTGCTCCAAATTCAATTTTAACTTTTTCTAATATTTCTGGATATTTAACAAGTACCTCTCTAGCTATTACATCTGCATCTATTATATTAAATCCAGCTTCCTTTAACATAAATGATACGGTACTCTTTCCTGACCCTATCCCTCCTGTTAATCCTATTTTAATCATATTTACCCCCTATTTTGCATCATACCATGTATTACCTATATTTGTATCAACTTCTAATGTAACTGACATCTTTAGTACATTTTCCATCTCTTCTTTTACTAAGGCTTTAACAACTTCTAATTCATTTTCTTTAACATTTAAAATAAGTTCATCGTGTACTTGAAGAATTATTTCACTATTTAAATTTTCTTTCTTTAATCTATTATAAACCTTAACCATAGCAAGTTTAATAATATCTGCTGCACTTCCTTGAATTGGTGCATTCATTGCAAGTCTTTCTCCAAGAGCTTTTACTATCTTATTTGAAGATTTTATTTCTGGTATAAATCTTCTTCTATTTAATACTGTTAAAACATAACCTTTTTCTTTTGCCTCTTCTTTAACACTTTCTAAATATCCTTTTATTTTTGGATATCTATCAAAGTAAATCTCCATATATTCTGAAGCTTCTTTTTTAGTTATCTTTAAGTCTTGAGAAAGACTAAAGTCACTTATTCCATATACTATTCCAAAGTTAACAGCCTTTGCTCTACTTCTCATAAGAGATGTAACTTCATCAACTGGAACTTTAAACACTTCTGATGCAGTTTTAGTATGAATATCACTATGGTGATTAAATGCATCTATCATATTCTTATCATCTGACATATGTGCAAGTACTCTAAGCTCTATTTGAGAGTAGTCACAAGATAATAATACATCTGTACTTTCCTTTGGTATAAATACTTTTCTTATCTCTCTACCCATTTCATATTTAACAGGTATATTTTGAAGATTTGGCTCTGTACTTGATAATCTACCTGTTGTAGTAACAGTTTGATTAAAGCTTGAATGAATAGCTCCATCTTCATCTATAACGTTCTTAAGCCCTTCTACATATGTAGAGTTAAGCTTTGTTATTTGTCTATAGTAAATAATTTTTTCTATAACAGGATGTTTATCCATTAGTTTTTCTAATACTTCTGCATTAGTTGAATATCCTGTTTTAGTCTTTTTAACTACTGGTAAATCTAATTTTTCAAAAAGAATTTTTCCTAACTGCTTTGGTGAACTTATGTTAAACTCCTCTTCACAAAGCTCATATATTTCTTTTTCTGTTGTAGATATTTCTTCTTTAAATTTAACAGCAAGTTCATCAAGTTTTTCTCTATTCACCTTAAATCCTATAGCTTCCATACTTGATAAAATAGATATAAGTGGATGCTCAACTTCATAATAAAGTTCATCCATTCCTTCTTTATTTATTCTTTCTTTTAAATATTCATAAAGCTCTTTCATATTTGAAATAGCATTACAAATTAATTCTTCATTTTCCCCTTTAACTTCCTTCATTAAATATTCATTAATTAAAGTTTCTAAAGGATAATTACTTTTAGCAGAATCTATAAGATATGCAGCTACTACAGTATCAAATATGAATTCCTTTATTTCTATATTCATTTTAGTTAGTATAGTTACTAAGTTTTTACCATCATGTATTACTTTAGCTATTTTTTCATTCTCCATGAAGCTCTTTAATGTATTTATAGCCTCAGTTGGATTTTCCATAGTTATTATTTTAAAATCAATTAAGCTAACTTTCTCTCCATAGTTTAGATATAATTTATCTAATTCAATTTTAGAATAAAGATTAGCGTTAGATGTACTATATGCTATAAAAGCAATATTTTCTTTTTCTTTTAAAGCTTCTTTAAAACCATCTACTGTATTTACTTCATTGATCTCTACTTTTGCTACCTCTTCTTCCTCTTCAACATCTTCACCAGGTAGTTTTGATAATAAAGATTTCATTTGAAGTTTAAAGAATAATTTTTTAAGCTCTTCTCTATTATAGTTTTCTTGACTCTTAATATCTTCTAAGTCAAATTCTATAGGAACTTCTGTCATAATTGTAGCAAGCTTTTTACTGAAAATTGCTTGTTCACTATAAGTCTCTAAGTTTTCTTTAAGTTTCTTACCACTTATTTCATCAATATGTGAAAGTACTCCTTCCATGGAACCATAAGTAGAAATAAGCTTAAATGCTGTCTTCTCACCTACCCCTGGTACTCCTGGAATATTATCTGACTTATCTCCCATAAGCCCTTTTACATCTATAT
>NZ_CAKVJA010000006.1 GCF_934754925.1 uncultured Clostridium sp.
GGTCGGGGTGACAGGGATCGAACCTGCGACCTCATGGTCCCAAACCACGCGCGCTCCCATCTGCGCCACACCCCGGTAATCACATTGCTACATCTCGCAGCGACAATGATTATTCTACATGATGATTTTTAATACGTCAATACTTTTTTTTATTTTTTTTAAATTTATTTTATAATTCCTTTATATATACTATTGGTTCCTTATTATCAATTAAATCAATATACCCTAATGTCTTATCAATCTTACCCATTCCATGAGAAACACTTCCTGGGTTCATCAATATTAATCCATCATATTCTTCAATAATAGGTAAATGAGAATGACCGAATAAAACTATGTCTGCTCCTACTTCTTTTCCTCTATAATAAATGGAATTATATCCATACTTAACACCATATTTATGTCCATGGCATATAAAGATTTTCTTCCCTTGAATTTCTATTATTCTTTCTTCTGGATATTTGCCATCAAAATCACAATTTCCTCTAACAGCATATACTTCTCCACTAAATCCTTCTGTGATTTCATTTAAGTCATTTTCTCCATCCCCTAAAAAAATAAGTACTTGTGCATTACTTATTTTTTTCTTTATTTTGCTTATACTATTTCTATTACCATGAGAATCACTTATAACTGCAATAAGCATTATAATCCATCCTTTCATTAATTAATTAATAATATAAATTGTGCACTACAGTAAAATATAAAATTTTATGTAATGCACACCTTTTTAAATTACAATTTTTATTAAATTAATATTTCTTTAAGTTTCTTAAGAGCATTTCCTCTATGAGATATTTCATTTTTTTCTTCTGGTGTTGCCTCTCCAAAAGTTTTATTGAATCCTTTATAGAAAAATAATGGATCATAACCAAATCCACCTTCTGTTTTTAACTCTTCTATAATAGTTCCTTCAACTTCTCCCCTTACACTCTTAATACTACCATCTTCAAATACTACTGCTATTACACAAACAAATCTAGCTCTTCTATCGTCACCCTTAAGGTGTTTCATTTCTTTTAACAACTTAATATTATTGTTATAATCATTTCCATGTTCCCCGGCATATCTAGCTGAATATATGCCCGGTGCTCCATTTAAACAATCTACCTCTAATCCTGAATCATCTGATAAAACTATAAAACCTTTTTCACCTTTATTTAATAAATATTGATGTGTTTCTACAGCTTTCTTTTTAGCATTCTCTTCAAAAGTTAAACCATCTTCTTCAACTTCTATATCAATATTCATATCCTTTAATGAATAAATCTCATAAGGATAATCTTTAAGTATTTCTTTTAATTCTTTTATTTTTTTTATATTATTACTAGCTAAAACTATTTTTCTCATACTACTCTCCTGTTCCAATCCATAGAGAATCCATTTTTAAGCTCTCCTTTTGTAATTGAATCATTTGTTTTATTCCCTTTTCCGCTAAATCTAATAATTCATTTAATTCTTTTCTATTAAATGGAGCCTCTTCTCCTGTACCTTGAATTTCTACGAATTCTCCCTCATCAGTTCCAATAACATTCATATCAACTCTTGCTGTTGAATCCTCTTCATAACATAAATCAAGTAATTTTTCTTCTCCAACAATACCTACACTAGTTGCACATAAAAACTTTCTAATAGGATATACTTTAAAAGGTCTTTGTTTATGAAGCTTATTCATAGCATCAACTAATGCAACAAAAGCACCACAAATAGATGTAGTTCTTGTTCCACCATCTGCTTGAATTACATCACAATCTATCCAAATAGTTTTTTCTCCTAATGCTTTTAAATCTACAACTGATCTTAATGCTCTACCTATTAATCTTTGTATTTCCATAGTTCTACCATCAATCTTTAATCTTGATATATCTCTAGGTTTTCTTGTTGAAGTAGAACGTGGAAGCATATTATATTCTGCTGTTATCCACCCTTCTCCAGTACCTTTTAAAAAGGGAGGAACTTTCTCTTCTATTGATGCAGTACAAATTACCTTAGTATCCCCAACTTCAATTAAAACTGATCCCTCTGCATGTTTTATATAATTTCTAGTTATTTTTGCATGTCTAACTTGGTCATTTTTTCTTCCGTCACTTCTCATTTATAATTCCTCCATTTTAATGCTTACTTATATATATAAATTTCTCCTTTTTTTAAAAATAATGCAACAAATTCTCACTCTACTCATAATATTAATATAAGGATTAATTAAGAGGTGAAAAATTTGAGATATATTGGGCCATTTTTTAGGATGAACAGCCTTTCCGAAAAGGAAATTAACGGACAACTTTTTTATTTATCTAAAGAAGCAGTAAAAACTATTGTACTAAACTCAAGATGTGGTTTAGTCTCTCAAATAAAAAAGTATAATAAATTATCTTCCTCAATTGATATTACCACAAATAGTAATTTTTCTCCACTATTATGTGTGTATAGAAAGGCTTCTCCGACCTTTATTCATAGCAAAAATTCAAACGGATTTGATGAAGAAACTTTTAAAAAGGAAATTAACCCAAGTACTAATGCATTAATGTCATTATGTCTATTAGAATTATTAGATTACTATAGAAACTTTGAAAATATAGACAAAAATATATATTCAATAAATGAAATATATAAAAACTTAACCAAGGATCAACTTGATTTTTATTCAACCCACTTAAGAAATAGTGAAGGTGTATTTGCAGACAAAAAAAATTTATTAGAAAATAATTCTAAGAATTTTAATTTAGTTGATAAAGATAAAAAATTCAAATTTTCGGATCAAGCCTTTATGATGCTTGCATATTATTTGTATTCTATAAAAAACCTTAATGATGAATCTTCTGAGCTATATAAGGAATTTTCAAATCAAATTTTAAAAATGTTTTGTGACTTCAAAGATCAAATTTATGATTGCTCATTAGACGAGATATGTAAAGTTTTATTATCTTTAAACATTCTATATAACTATAATGATAATAATAACGATGAATTAAAGGATTTAATTATAGATCTTGCTGACTATGCTATGTGTAAATTTGATGAGAAGGATTATTACATTGATTCCTTAGACACTGCATCATTATGCTCTATAGTTTTAACCTTATCTTATAAACATACAAAAATATTAACTTTCTCAGAAAAAACAACCGAAATTATAAATAGATTATATACATTATATGATGAAGAAAAAGGTGCTTTTTATAAACTTTCTTCAAAAAAAGAAATTAAATATTCTTGTTTTGATATTACATTTTATATTCTAGCATTTATTATTTATCAAAATATAATTAGTACTTCTAATGAATATAAAGTTATGATATCTACAATATATAAAAAATTTGTTATTAATTCTGGCCTAATAACAAGTTGGCCCGAAGCTCCAACCTTAGATGATTATGAAAGATATCGTGGATTTACTTTAAATTCTAATGATATGGTTGATGAAACTTACTTTAGGATGCCTAATATACCTACTCCTGAGAGCACCGGCAATGCTCCTATTTTTAATAAATATATAACTTATAATAAGCGTAAAGATTCATTTTCTGTTAGTAAAAATACATTTGATAGTTATAGAAATTTTTTAAATTTCTTTTTACTTATTCATTTTTTCAAAGATGAATATATGGATGAATTAGGCTTATTAGATGATAAATCAACTACCGTTACTGATATTAGTCCATTACAGGAAGAATCAATTAGAAACATAGACACAACTTCTGATGTATCCATTGAAACTGAAGAAACCATTAAAAATCCAGTTGATTCCTCTGTAGAAGTTATTGATATTATTCCTGAAGAGGTAATAGTCAATGAAACTGTTAAAGAAATGCCCGTACAAGGTTTAGATGCTTCTAGGGAAGATACTATAGAATCTGATAAGAATTAATTATTATCCAATATAAAATAAAGGGATAATCAAGAAATCTACATAGTTCCTTGATTATTCCTTTTATCTTTTTATACTTTCAAAATCTATATTACCATTTCCATCTAATATACAATTATCAATAGCACTATTAACAGCTATTGTGTCATTATAAAATAACAATGGCAATATCCTATAATTATTAAATAAATCTTCTTCTATTTCTGCAAACAACTCTTCCTTCTCAGCTTTTGAATTTGAATTATTTATCATTTCTCTTTGTTCCTTTGGAAGAAAACTAGAAATAGTATTTAAAAGTTGTTCATCATCATCTAATTTCGCATAAGCATTAACCAATGCAATATCATAATAATTTTTTTCACTAATTAAATTCATATCTTCTTCTGATAATAAGTTAACTACAATTGTAATATCAGTGTTATTCTTAAACCAATTATAGATATAATTAGTTATATCCTTATTTTCCAAACTTTCCTTAGCCACTAAAACTATCTTAGAAGGCATAGTTATATCTTTTTCAGTATTTACCATAACATTTCTGCTTTGAAGCTTAGTTAAATCTTCTTTATCCTCTCTAAAATAACTACATTCTGCTAGTTCAACTAATATATTATTTTGATTTTGGTATTCTTCTATAGCCTCATTTACTAACCTGTAAATTTCATTTTTTACCTCATTAGAAAAATTGGAATTATTTATATTAAAAGCTAAATATAATGCTTCGTCCGATGAAACCTCAACTAATTTGCCTTCCTTTTTTAATCTTTCTAACTGACTTTTAGGTGGATTAATTACAATATCTCTATCTCCTATTTCAAATGCTGCTAATGCTAGATCCTCACTATCATCCTTAACTAAATGTATTGTTTGTGCTAATTCCTCACTAGCCATATCACTTCTTTTTAAAGTAATCTGATCTTCATTTATATCATAAATATAATAATCTCCTGAATAAGGAATATTTTTATAATTTAAAGCTATCTCTTCCCAAAACAAAACATCTTTTCTTAATCTATATTGTGGTTTTGTTAATTCTTCTATAAATCCATCATCTTTTGAATTTAATCTTATTTTTATATTATTTTCATCATAAGTAATTGCAACTGTCTCATTGAAGCTTTTATCGCTTTCTAAGTATTCCTTTACTCCAAAAACATTTAACAATGCTGATATTTCATTATCTTCTGTAATTATTTCTCTAAAAAAAGATACAATATCTTCTGGTGTTATCTTATTCCCGTTGCTCCAATATATATCATCTCTTATTTTAAAAATATATTCTAATCCATTATCATTCACTTCATAACTTTCTGCTAATGAAGGTTTTATATTTCCTTCAAAATCAAGCTCTACTAGTCCCTTACTAGTTGCACAAACTATATCTTGTTGTCTTTTATCTAAATCTCCTATAGATTTTAAATTTGTTGGTATATTATTTATCGAATAAACAATATCAGCAGTATTACCTGACGTTTGTTGAGGAGTTCTATCTATAAAGCTCAATAAAATAATTATAGTTACAATAGAAATAGAAATAGTTAATATTATTTTTTTCAAATTAATTTCTCCTTTCTACATACTTTTTTATAATTATAGACATAATTATTAAGAATTAATCTTTTTAAACATAAGTTAATATTTTTTATAGCATTATTTCCAATTTATGATATAATCTTTTAAGTAAGATTCAAAATTTCATATTTGATTAATCTAATTTACTCATCGTATAAAAGGGTGAGTTTCTTTTTACAAATTTATGGAGGTACTAAGATATGACAACTGCAATGCAAGTAGTTCAGATAATTTTCCAATCAGTGGCTATTATTTTTATGATTTGCTTTATGTTTATTGGAATATGGTCTTTCATAGCATTTCTTAAAATGGCTAAGAATCAGCGAATTCAAATTTTTTTACTTGAAAAAATAAATAAAAGTATTTCATCACTTGAAAAAACATTAAATAAAGATGAACCTTCTTTAGATACAAATTTTTTAATGGATGATTTAATACCTAATGAAGAAGATAATATTATAAAATTTGACGATAATATAAAGTAAAAAAAGGTAGTTATAATTTTTAAAACTTATAACTACCTTTTTATTAAATATATTAAATCATTTTTTCAAATTCTTCTTCTGTTAATACAGTAACACCTAAGTCTTGAGCCTTAGTCAATTTAGATCCTGCTTCTTCTCCAGCTATAACATAATCCGTCTTTTTGCTTACACTTCCAGAAACCTTAGCACCTAACGCTTCAAGTTTAGCCTTTATATCGCCTCTAGAGTAATTTTTTAAAGTTCCTGTGACTACTACAGTTTTACCATTAAATGAACTTTCTACTATAACTTGCTCCTCAAATGAAGGATTTACTCCAAGCTTTAATAACTCATCTATAGTATCTAATACCTTTTCTTCATGGAAAAATTCTAAAACACATTTGGCTACTATATCACCAACATCTTGTACAGATACTAATTCATCAAAAGTGGCATTCTTTAATCCATCTATTGATTTAAATTTATTAACTAAATCCTTAGCTGTTTTAACACCAACATTAGGAATACCTAATGCATATATAAATCTATATAATTCAGGTGTTTTACTTCTTTCTATAGAATCTAATAAATTTTGTGCCTTCTTTGGTCCAAATTTATCTAAAGTTAATAATTCCTCATAATTTAACTTATATAAATCAGCAATTGATCTTATATCAAGTTTTTCAAATAACTGTTCTGCTGTTTTTTCAGAAAACCCTTCAATATTCATTGCATCCCTACAAGCAAAATGAACTATACTTTTTACCATTTGTGGTTTACATGATAATGTATTCTCACAGAAGTAGTGAGCTCCATTTAAAATTAAATGACTTCCACAAGCTGGGCAAGTCTCTGGCACCCTAATTTCAATAGCATTTTCTAAGCTTGATTCAACAACTCCCATAATTTCTGGAATAACATCATTAGATCTTCTGATAAATACATCTGCACCTATCATTACACCTTTTCTCTTAATATCATCCATATTATTAAGTGTTGCCCTCTTAACTGTAACCCCTGCAAGTTCAACTGGTTCAAGTATTGCTGTTGGACCAACTCTACCACTTCTACCAACATTCCATTCAACATCTAAAAGTTTTGTTGTAGCTTCTTGAGCCTCAAATTTAAATGCAATTGCCCATTTAGGGAACTTAACTGTATAGCCTAAAAGTTCTCTAGTTCTTATATCATCTATTGCGATTACAACTCCATCAATGTCATAATTTAAATCAAATCTCATATCCTTAATTTCATTTATATATTTTTCTACATCTTCTAGATTAGTTGCATATCTTATATAATCATCCATTGGAAGTCCCTTTTCTTTTATGAAGTTAAGCATTTCTTCATAAGTTTTAAAGTTTTTGCCTTCCTTGTAACCCACATCGTAAAAGAATGCAGAAAGTCCCCTTCTAGCTGTTTCTTTAACATTTAAATTTCTTAAAGCTCCAGCCGCACCATTTCTTAAGTTTTTAAGAGGTGTTTCTGATGTAGCATTATATTTATCAAAAGCTTCAACAGTCATTATTGCTTCACCATGAACTTCAAATAAATCACCTCTTGAAGTCTTTAATGGAATTTCCTTTATTGTCTTAACTTGAGCTGTTACTTCCTCTCCAGTTTCACCATTTCCTCTTGTTGCTGCTGTTTGAAGAATTCCCTCTTCATTATATGTTAAGTTAATAGTTAGCCCATCAAATTTCTTCGTTATAACATATCTAAGTTCAGGTAAATTTTCTCCCCTAGAATTCATGTCATTTACAAACTTAACATTTCTATTATGCCAATCTCTTATTTCATCAAAACTTTGAGCCTTATCTAAACTCCAAAGTCTTCCTTTATGAGTGTATTTATTAAAACCTTGAAGAACTACATCCCCTACTCTTTGTGTTGGTGAATAAGGTAATATGTATCCTGTCTCATCTTCTAAAGCTTTTAATTCATCATACTTAATATCATATTCTTTATCAGATACCGATGGATTGTCTAAAGAATAGTATTCATAGGCATATTTATTTAAAAGTTCAACTAGTTCTTCCACACGAATCTTTTTATCCATTTAAATCTCCCTTTCTTAATCTACAAATTAAAAGTGATAAGCTAAGAGTTTAACCTTAAGCCTACCACTTATCACTTATAACTCTTATAAAAGTTCTAGCTTTGCCATTGATAACATTAGCATTTTTACTCCTTGTTGATTAAATGCTATTGTTAATTTTTTATCTCCATTTACATCTGATACTGCAACTATTGTTCCCTCACCAAATTTGTCATGCTTTACTTTTCTTCCAATAGTAGCTTCTGTGCTAGTCATTGTAGCTGCTGTTGTATTTTTATTCAATGCTAAACTTGCAGTATTTCCTCCACCAAAATTTCTATTTTCGAAAGTTCCATAATTACTTCTTAAACTATGTGGATTACTGTAAGATGGTTTAAACCTACCATTTACTGTTCTAGCACCGGAAGCCGTTGTTACATCTTTACTATCACCAGTCATTGTAACATACTCTCTAAGTTCAGGCTTAATTTCTGAAATAAAGTCTGATTGAGGATAAGCAACTGTTCTACCAAATACTCTTCTAACTTCAGCAGAAGTCATAAATAAAGTTTCCTTCGCCCTAGTTATACCAACATAGCAAAGTCTTCTTGATTCCTCCATTTCAGCATCACTATTAAATGATGCTTGCCCTGGGAATATTCCATTTTCCATTCCAACCATAAATACTACTGGAAATTCTAATCCCTTTGCACTATGAATAGTCATTAAAACAACGCTACCATTTTCATCTTCTTCATCCTCAAGTTTATCTGTATCTTGAACAAGAGAGACTTTTTCTAAGTAGGCTTCTAATTGTGTTTTATTTATATCAAATTCACTTGATCCTGCAGCCTTTTCCTTTTCATAATTTTTTTCAAAATCCACAGCATCAGATACAAGTTCTTTTAAGTTTTCTATTCTACTCTTATCTTCAATTTGTTTTGAAGCTTCAAGTTCCTTAATATAGCCAGTATCTTCTAAAATCGTCTCAATTAAATGTGATACTGGTACAGTTTCTGATATCATCATTAGATTTTCCATAAGCTCCATGAACTTTTCAATACCTGCACAATTTCTTGCAGTTAATGTTGGAATAGTTCTAACTTCTGACAATGCATCCCATAAAGGTAATTCATAAGCCTCTGCAAAATCTAGAACCTTTTGAATAGTTGCATCTCCAATTCCCCTTTTAGGAACATTTATTATTCTTCTTAATGCTATACTATCAGAAGGATTAACTAGAACTTTTAAATAACTTAACATATCCTTAATTTCTTTTCTATCATAGAACTTAGTTCCTCCAACAATCTTATAAGCTATTGCTGACCTTCTTAAACTTTCTTCAAATATACGTGACTGAGCATTAGTTCTGTAAAGTATAGCAAAATCTTTATATTGTTTATTTTGCTCTTTCTTTATTTTTTCTATTTGATTAGCTACGAATGTACCTTCATCTCCATCTGAATATGCTCTATATACTTTAACCTTATTACCAGAATCTTGTTCTGTTCTTAGAACCTTACTTTTTCTATTTGAATTATTTACTATAACAACATTAGCTGCATTTAATATATTAGCTTTTGAACGATAATTTTGCTCAAGCTTTATTACTTTTGCATCTGGATAATCCTTCTCAAAGCCAAGGATATTTTTAATATCAGCACCACGCCATTGATAAATGCACTGGTCATCATCCCCTACAACACAAATATTTCTATGCTTTGCTGCAAGTAATGTTACAAGCTCATATTGAGCTCCATTAGTATCTTGATACTCATCTACCATAATATATTGGAATTTTCTTTGATAAAATTCTAATGTTTCTGGATTCTTTTTAAATAATTCTACTGTCTTACAAATTAAATCATCAAAGTCTAAGGCATTATTTTCTTTTAACCTTTTTTGATACATTTTATAAACTTCAGCAATCTTCTTTTCTCTAAAGTTAGATTCATGCTCTCTATAGTAAGAATCTGCACTTTGCATATTATCCTTTGCTTTGCTTATCTTACCCATTATTTCCTGTTCAGTTATTTCCTTATCATTTATATTAAGAATTTTTATACACTCTTTAATAAGTGTCTTTTGATCTGTTCCATCATATATCGTGAAATTCTTTTTATATCCAAGCTTCTCTATTTCTCTTCTCAATATTCTTACACAAGTTGAGTGAAATGTAGATATCCACATATCATTAGCCTTATCCCCTATAAGTGCTTGAACCCTTTCCTGCATCTCTTTAGCTGCTTTATTTGTAAATGTTATTGCTAATATTTTATAAGGAAAAATCTTTAAATCTTCTATCATATAAGCCATTCTATGCGTTAAAACCCTAGTTTTACCTGAACCTGCTCCTGCTAAAATAAGTACAGGTCCCTCTACAGTTACTGCACCTTCATATTGTTCTTTATTTAGTAAAGATTTTAAATCCAAAAGAACATCCTCCCTTCATTTTCACGACTAAAGTATATCTTTTAATCGAACATACAATCTATATAAAAATTATTATAACATAGTTAGTATATATTATTACCATAATTAATTAAATTTAAAAAACGTATTATAATAGAGATTACCCTAACAAACTTTATATATTTTTCAAAATTTAATAAATATAAAAACATCTTGAAATCATTTACTTAACTATTTTTAGACGCAAAAAAACGCAACCCTTGGGGCCAGGTTGCGCTTCAGCAATAAGCAATAAATAAAAAGGGGGCTATTTAATTCCTTTTATTTATCCTTGCATTAATATTATAGTAAAGAAAGTTTTATATTGCAAGGGATTTTTGAAAAATATCTTGCTATTTTTATACATATGGATGTTTTTCTATCGCTTTTTGTTTTCTTTCGTTAAAAACTCTTTAATATAGCTAATTCCTCATCCGTAAGTTCTCTATATTCGCCTTCCTCCAAATCTTCATCTAAAGGCAATGTACCAAATTCAGTTCTCTTTAAATATGTAACTTTCTTACCTACAGCTTCAAACATTCTTTTAACTTGATGGAATTTTCCTTCTTGAATAGTAATCATAACCTCTGAACCATCATCAGTTGAATTTAATATTTCAAGTTTTGCTTCTTTACAAAGGTATCCATCATCTAATGTTATTCCAGCTTTAAATTTAGCTATATCTTCATCTGTAACTTTTTTATCTATTTTTGCATAATAAACTTTATCAACTTTCCACTTTGGAGATATTAATCTATGATTTAATTCTCCATCATTAGTTAATAATAATAATCCTACTGTATCCTTATCTAATCTACCTACTGGAAATGGTTCAAAGACTTGATGCTCAACCTCTAATAGGTCAATTACAGTTTCATCTCTATTATCATAAGTAGCTGATACTACACCATCTGGTTTGTTCATCATTAGGTAAATAAACTTTCTATAGAAAATTTCTTCCCCATTAATAATAATTTTATCATTCTCAGGATCTACTTGCATTCCACTATCTTTGGCTATTTCTCCATTAACCTCAACTAATCCACTTCTGCAAATTTTCTTAAGTTCTTTTCTTGTACCATAACCTAAATTAGATAGTACCTTATCTAGTCTTTCCATAAAACACCTCGTAAAACTTTTATATAGCTTATTCTATTATTAATATCTCCCAATTGCAAGAATTTAAAATATACCCTCCGAGAATTCCATATATTGTCTCTTCCCCGGAGGTCAATACATTTTATGGAAATTAATTGATTTCAAACTCTACTATATTGTAGTCTTCATAAGAGACATTCTTATGAAAGCTTTTGTCTAAAACTAGTACCCTATAGCGTCCATTCTTAAATGGAACAAATGTATAATAATTTTTTCTACTATATCCTTGTGCTAAAGTCCACTCACCATTTATCATAATATAAAATTCATAACAAACTTCTTTTCCACCTTTAGATGTAGCTTCAAAAGTAACTTCATTTCCTATTTTAAATTCATTAGATAATATTTGTAGTTTAGTTGAATTTACAGGCATAACTTCATGAACATAAACAGAAACTTCCTTTTTACTATCATATTCTTCAGTTGATTTAACGTTTTTTGCATATATTATAAAAGTATATTTCCCAGGGCATTTTGGTTTTATCTTTATTGATTTCTTATCTATAAAATCAGTATTCTCTATCTCATATCCATTTATTTTAGTTACAAATTTAGTTAAAGTTTCTTTTGTATTTTTAGTAATTACTTCAACATTAATTGTGTCTCCCACTAAATATGTTTCTTTACTGTTTAATAAAATATAATCAATATCTGCTGCTACATAATTCTTTGCCTCAATAAATAAGGATGTAGATGCATCACAGCTTTTTGAAGAAAATTCGTCTTTTATTTTAATATCAACTTCATATTCTCCAGCCTCTGTTGGTATAAAGTTAACCCAATTATTTGCTCCATAATCTATCTTTTCTTTTTCTATACCATCCTTATATATTGTAAATTTATATAATGGCTTAATTCCTCCGTCAGCTTTAACCTTAATATTTATAGTTTCACCTATTATACATCTTCTTCCTTTATCACACTTAACATCAACTATTCTAACTGGTTTTTCACCTTTATTATAAATTTCATATTGAATAGATGTTGTATCTTCATAATCTCCTTCAAATGAAATATCTTTAACTTTAAGAGTTATATTATATTTACCCTCATTTCTCGGCTCCCATGTAAATTCATTTCCCCTTATATAACCGCTATCTTCTGATACAGGCCCTTCTATAATATATCTATATATTAATTCCCTGCCGCCATCTACTAATGCTAACAAATTCACTTCCACTCCAACAGCTTGTGGCGATTTAATGTCACCTTTAAAGGACCTTATTTTTACTTCATTATATGGATTTACATTATAAACAATAACAGCTCTATCATCAAATGAATTAACAGAGAACATATCTCTTACATAGCATAGCAGCTTGTACTCCCCTGGTGATTTTTCCTTAAAAGTAACCATACTCTTAGAAGAGAAATCTTGAATACATGTAACTTTTCCCTCTTTGTTTATTTTTAAAAATTTATATAATAGAGACCTATCTTTTTCACAATTCGTTTCTACTTTAAAAATCAGTTCCTCATTAACCAATATATTATTAGTCAAACATAAAAAGTTTGTTATTTCTATTTTCTCTAACTCCTTAACTTCAAACTTTACAGTCTTAAAATCATCCACATTTCTTTCAGAATCTACTCTTTTACATTCTATTAATATTTCCATATTACCAGCTTTTGTAGCTGTAAAAACAAATTCATTTTCTGTAGTATAATCCCTTAAAATTTCCCAATCCTTTTCACCTTTTATCCAAAATCTATACAATACTAATTCTTGATTTGTAACAACATTAATATGTAACTTTTCTCCAACACTTATCTTATTTTTATTTATTTCAACATTCATAATCAAATTAGAATTTTCTATTATTTCATATTCTGATCTACCAAGATAGTCATATGCATTCTTACAATTAGTTGATTTTCCCTGAACCATTATCATATATTTCCCTGGTTTAGTAGGTTTCCATGTACAAATATTACTTTTTGAAAAGTCTTGTATAGGCTTCCATATCCCCTCAATACCTTCCATAAACTTATATTCAACATCATCGTTTTCAGTTAAAAATGCCGCAATATTTATATTTTTGTTTAAATCAGCAGGGCTTTTATTGTCAAAATCAATTAAAACCTCTTTCATCTCTATCCACCTCACCATATGCTATATACTTAAGTTCATTATTGTTTACATAATTTTCTATTTCAATTATACTATTTCCTTTTTAAAATAAAAACTGAAATTTGTCTAATATATATAAAAAAAAGAACAAACTATAGATATTTTTCTACAGTTTATTCTATATTTTTATTTTTCAACAAATATGATAAATTTTTTTCCAATCTATTATCATCTTCAATAGTTCTTTTCTTAGTATTAGGGGTTTTTCCTCCACCCCTTCTTATCCTCTGAGATAAATGCCTTTGTTCTAACATTGCTGTAATATTTTCATTTGTATATATATATCCCTTCGGGCTAATTACATCCGCCTTTTTTCCTAGACAAATAGCTGCAACTCCATAATCCTGAGAAATTATTATATCTCCAGTAGTGCATTCATTTACTACTTTCATATCTACACTTTGAAATCCACTATCAACAACTCTAACTTCTCCATAATCTACTGTTATGTAATGATTAATATCACAATAAATTATAACATCCAAACCATACTCTTTTGCTATCTTTGTAATAATGGAGATACCAGGACAGGCATCTCCATCAACTATAATTTTCATTTTGTAAACTAATTATTTTAATCTTGATTCTAATTCAGCTTTTAACTCTTCATATCCTGGCTTACCAAGTAAAGCAAACATGTTCTTCTTGTATGCTTCAACTCCTGGTTGGTCAAATGGATTTACCCCTAATAAGTATCCACTTATTCCACAAGCCTTTTCGAAGAAGTAAACTAATTGTCCAAAGTAGTATGGATTTAATTCTGGAATATTTAATACCATGTTTGGTACTCCACCATCATTGTGAGCTAATAAAGTTCCTTGGAATGCTTTCTTATTAACAAAATCAACAGTTTTTCCTGCTAAGAAGTTTAATCCATCTGCATCATTTTCAGAAGCTTCTATAATTATTTCCTTAGTAGCCTTTTCTACATTAAGAACTGTTTCAAACATTATTCTATTACCATCTTGGATGAATTGTCCCATTGAATGTAAGTCAGTTGAGAAATCAACTGCTGCTGGGAATATACCCTTTTGATCCTTACCTTCTGATTCTCCATATAATTGTTTCCACCATTCATTGAAATAGTGTAAAGATGGCTCATAGTTAACTAATACTTCTACTGCCTTACCTTTGTTATATAAAGCATTTCTCATAGCAGCATATTGATAACAAGCATTTTCTTTTAATGAAGGATTAGAGTAAATTTCTCTTGCATCAGCAGCACCTTGCATTATTTCTTCAATGTTTATTCCAGCAGCTGCAATTGGTAATAATCCAACAGCTGTTAAAACAGAGAATCTTCCTCCAACATTATCTGGAACAACAAAAGTTTCATAACCCATTTGGTCAGCTAAACCTTTTAAAGCTCCTCTTTCTTTATCTGTAGTAGCAAATATTCTTTCTTTTGCCCCTTCAACTCCATATTTCTTTTCCATGAAGTCCTTGAATAATCTAAATGCGATTGCAGGTTCAGTTGTAGTACCTGATTTAGATATAACATTAACAGATATATCTAACCCTTCGATAGCTTCAAATAATTCTGTTATATATGTTGAACTTATGTTATTTCCAACAAAGAATACCTTTGGAGTCTTTCTCTTGTTATTTGGTAACATATTATAGAAGTTGTTTGTTAACATTTCTATAGCAGCTCTTGCTCCAAGGTATGAACCACCTATACCTATAACAACTAAAACATCTGAGTTTGATTGAATTTTTTTAGCTGCAGCTTGTATTCTTGCAAATTCTTCTTTGTCATAATTAACTGGTAGATCAACCCATCCTAAAAAGTCATTACCAGCTCCTGTACCTTCATGAATTGTATCGTGAGCCCATTTAACCATCCCTTCCATCTTATCTAATTCACATAAAGATGCATATGGTTGAACTTTTGATAAATCTAAACTTAAACCATTTTTCATTTTCATACCTCCAAATAATATGGGATTTTAACAATCTTTATTATATCATAATTTTTCTTACACTAACAATTTTAACAATATTTAATTCACTTATTTTTTGTCATTAATTAATAGTAGTTAACATTTTTTAATACCTAACCCTATATTTTATTAAAACTATGTTTATTTCTGTAACTTTATGCAATAACTTAAAATATCTAAATATAAATTATTCTTTCATTATTTTAATTACTTGTTGAATTTTTTCTTCGTCTAATTCTTTAGCTTTTCCTATATTTCCATCAAGTTTATTCCATACATAATTATGAACTTCAACACCATTTGAAAAATCCAAGCTTAACCATTTTTTTAATTCATCTGATAGATAATCGTCTTGGCCCTTTAATTCATTAATCATTTCATTAACGGAATCTCTACTGATTTCGCTTTGCCCCCATACCTGACCATCATCTGCTATTATTATAGTATTAGCCATATAATGGACCTTTTCATAACATTCAGTTAAATCCATAGATGATACAGCAACACTTTCACTTTCTATAATTTCATTTTTTTTCTCTATTTCTTTACTCTCATTAATTTCACTTACTTTATTAAATGCAAAATTAACAATCTCATATCCATTACTCCATAATACTAATATTGTTGAAAGTGATATTATTAATACTATAAGTATTACAGCTAATTTTTTCCCATTAAGATTTTCCTCTTCAAGATCCTCATCTTCCTCTGGTAAATCATCCTTAAGTTTAGTACTACCCTCTACTAATCCTTTTATAATCTCATTATCATCTAACATCTTTGTAATATCACTATTATCTTGTATTACTTCTTGTGACTTTATCTCTTCTTCGGCTTTATTTTCTACAATATCGCCCTGTTTACTCTTGTTGCTATACTCATTAATCTCTAGTTTATCACGCCTAATAGTTTCATTTAATCTTTCTCTAACACTTTTCCCCATAAATGCATCCCTCCCAATTAACATCTAGTTATACAATAATTATACCATATTATTACATTTATGGTTTATAAAAACATTTATTTGCGATAATTTTTAACTTTATTTTAAATTCTTTAAATCTTTAATTCTATTTTCTATCTCATTTATATATTCCTCAAAAGTTAATCCTCTATTCATTATATATTCAGCAACTTCTTCATTATTAATATATCTAAAATGCCAAGGCTCATAATTATATCCTGTAATATCTTCCTTGCCTTTTAAATATCTCAATATAAAACCATATTTATAACAATTCTCATTAAGCCATCTAAATGCATCCGTATCTTCAAATCCCTCATCTAAAATTGAATACTCATCACATAAAATATCTATAGCTAGTCCACTTTGATGTTCTGAAGCACCTGGCTCTGCTGTATATGCACGTGTTTTTTTCTCTCCATTTTTCTCTATTCTAGTATCATATAATCCCTTTTGAACACTATAACTCCTATACCCAGATACCCCTACTAATAAAATTCCATCCTTCATAGCTGCATCAAACATTTTCTTTGCTGCATCCGCTGTAGCAATTTCTAAATTATCATCTTCAACATAATCTAAAAACTTTGCTTCAGACTTTTTTAAATTACTTGGAACAAAATTTTCAGGTAATTTATTATCTTTATTAATTAAAATAAAATATTCATTATTCAATAAACTTTCTAGTTTTTCTATTTCCTTGTAATTACCTTCTATATCTCCATATTGTAAAATTCCCTTTTTTGAATTGCCTAATAAAACTTCACTACTATTTGCATTGACACCATAATTATCTTTCCCTAATGCATTCTGTCTGCTATTTATTAAACACCCTACCCCAATTCCAAGTGTAGTTATCCCAACTACTAAAGCAGCTCCCCACCTTTTAAAAATATTGTTCATAGTATTCTCCTTAATATAATTTATAACTATATAATTTATTTAATAACTCTACATATATCATCTCTTTAATAATATTCAATATGTATTATAACACTTAAATACATATTTTTCCAGTTATTATTAAACTACTATACCTTTATATTAATTATTATTTATATCCCCATAATAACACATTTATAACTTCATAAAATCAGTAAGAGTTTTATTATCTATTATTCAAGTGATTTACCAAGTTCATAAACATTTTGAAGCATTGCAGATGTATTCATACTACCCTTTTGAGTCATATTAGGTATACAGATTTCTCCAACGCTTTCCCATTTAAGGTAAGAACACATTGCTTTATACTGAGCTAATGCTGCTTCATACACACCATTTGCACCAGAATCTAATAATAACGCTGTCTTTGTAAAGTTAAATCCAATCTTTCCTCTAGCATACATACGATCAATCACACATTTTAATTGGGCTGTAATATCAAACCAATAAATAGGAGATGCAAATACTACTAAATCTGTTTTATCTAAGACCTGTAATATATCTGCCATATCGTCTTTTTGCACACATTCTCCATTGTGAGAGAAACAATATTGGCATCCAAGACATCCTGTTACCTTCTTACCTGCCAAGTTAATTAATGTAACTTCATGACCTGCTTCTTTTGCACCTTTTTCAAATTCTTTTGCCATGATTTCTGTATTACCATTTGCTCTAGGACTTCCATTTAATATTGTAATCTTCATATTAACACCTCATAATAATTACTTTTTTACTTGTAAATTATTATACTATTAAATTATATAAAATTGATAGTATGCACTTATATGTTAGATACTATCCAAAAGGAGAAGAACTTGAAGCTTATGGATTAATTCATAGTAAAGAATATCCACAAGTTCCACCAAAAGTTGAGTATTCTATTACTGAATTAGGATATTCTCTTATTCCTATTATGTCTGCACTATGTAAGTGGGGTCACGAGCATATTCCTGAAGGATGGGAACCAAAATAAACTTCTATATAAAAATAGTGGGACACCATTAAAATAAATGGTTCCCACTGTTTTTATATTATTCAAATTCAATAGTAGCTGGTGGTTTACCAGTGCAATCATAGAATACTCTATTTACACCATTAACCTCATTTACTATTCTAGTTGTTACTTTTCCAAGTACTTCCCATGGAAGGTCAGCAGATTCTGCTGTCATGAAATCACTTGTAGTTACTGCTCTTAAAGCAATTGCATAATCATAAGTTCTTTCATCACCCATAACCCCAACTGATCTCATATTAGTTAAAGCCGCAAAGTATTGTCCTATAGATTTATCTAATCCCGCCTTAGCAATTTCTTCTCTGTAAATTGCATCTGCATCTTGAACTATTCTTACCTTTTCAGCAGTTACTTCACCAATTATTCTAATACCAAGTCCTGGTCCTGGGAATGGCTGTCTATACACTAATTTTTCTGGTATTCCAAGCTCTAATCCAGCTTTTCTAACCTCATCTTTAAATAATAATCTCAATGGCTCGATTATCTCTTTAAAATCAACGTAGTCAGGAAGTCCTCCAACATTATGGTGAGATTTAATGACTGCAGATTCTCCTAATCCACTTTCAATTATATCTGGATAAATTGTGCCTTGAACTAAGAAGTCTACAGCACCAATTTTCTTAGCTTCTTCTTCAAATACTCTTATAAATTCTTCACCTATAATTTTTCTCTTAGTTTCTGGGTCTTCTACTCCTGCTAATTTTTCATAGAATCTTTCTTGAGCATTTACTCTTATGAAGTTTAAATCATATTGTCCCTCTGGTCCAAATATAGCTTCTACTTCGTCACCTTCATCTTTTCTAAGTAAACCATGATCAACAAATACACAAGTTAATTGCTTACCAATAGCCTTTGATAAAAGTACTGCTGCAACAGATGAATCAACTCCACCTGATAATGCACATAATGCTTTACCATTTCCTACTTTTTCTCTTATTTCTTCAATTGTCTTTTCAACAAATGAATCCATTTTCCAATCTCCTGAACATTTACAAATGTTATAAACAAAGTTTGATAACATCTTAGTTCCTTCTACAGTATGCATAACTTCTGGATGGAATTGAACTGCATAAAGGTTCTTTTCTTCACATTCCATAGCTGCTACTGGACAAACTGGAGTATTACCTATTATTTTAAATCCTTCTGGAGATTTTTCTATGTAATCAGTATGACTCATCCAACAAATAGTCGTTTCATGTACATCAGCAAATAATTTTGATTCATTATCAACTTTTACTACAGTTTTACCATATTCACTTACTGGAGCAGTTGCAACACTTCCTCCAAGAACATGTGCCATAAGTTGTGAACCATAACAAATACCAAGTACAGGTATTCCTAATTCAAATACTTCTTTATCACATAAAGGAGAATTTTCACCATACACACTGTTTGGTCCACCTGTGAAGATAATTCCCTTTGGATTCATTTCTTTTATCTTTTCAACACTTAAATTATAAGGATGAACCTCACAATATACATTACACTCTCTAACTCTTCTTGCAATTAATTGATTATATTGGCCCCCAAAGTCAAGTACTAATACTAATTCTTTATTCATTAGAATCCTCCTAATGTTTTTCTTTAATTATCTCGTAAAATTATACATTTTTCAACAAAAATAGAATTATATTTCTTTATTTATATATAATAGATAATAGCGGGAAATTAAATTTTCTTTTTAACTTACCTTCACTATTATCTATTTTAAATTATTCCTTAACTACAAATTACTCTCTAACACTATAGTTTGGTGCTTCTTTTGTGATATTTATATCATGTGGATGACTTTCTCTTATTCCTGATGCAGTTTGAACAACAAATCCTGCATTTTCATATAAATTTTCTAAAGTTTCAGCTCCAAGATATCCCATACCTGATCTTATTCCACCGATTAATTGATATAAAGTATCTGCTACTACACCCTTATATGCAACTCTACCCTCAACGCCTTCTGGAACAAACTTCTTAGTTCCATTTTGGAAATATCTATCAGATGAACCTTTTTCCATAGCTCCTAAAGATCCCATTCCTCTATAAACTTTATAGCTTCTTCCTTGATATATTTCCATTTCACCTGGGGCTTCTTCACATCCTGCAAGCATTGATCCCATCATACATGCACATGCTCCACCAGCTAAAGCCTTAACTATATCTCCTGAATATTTTAATCCACCATCAGCAATTACAGGAACCCCATATTTTCTTCCTTCTTCAGCGCAATCCATTACCGCAGTTAATTGAGGCACACCTACCCCTGCAACTATTCTTGTTGTACAGATAGATCCTGGTCCAATACCAACCTTAACACAATCAGCCCCAGCTTCTGCTAAATCCCTTGTAGCTTCTGCAGTTGCAACATTACCAGCAATTATTTGAAGTTCAGGATACTTAGCTTTTATCTTCTTAACACCTTCAATAACACCCTTTGAATGACCATGTGCTGTATCTAGTGTAATAACATCAACTTGAGCTTTAACTAAAGCATCAACTCTCTCCATCATATCATTAGTTATCCCAACTGATGCCCCACAAAGAAGTCTTCCTCTTGAATCCTTTGCTGCATTTGGATATGCTCTAACTTTTTCTATATCTTTTATTGTTATAAGTCCTTTTAGATTATTTTCTTTATCAACTAAAGGTAACTTTTCTATTTTATGAGTTTTTAATATTTCTAACGCCTCATCTAAAGTAGTTCCCTCCGGAGCTGTTACTAAAGGACTCTTTGTCATAACATCCGAAACCTCTTTATCATAGTTAGTTTCAAAAACTATATCCCTATTAGTTATTATACCAACTAATTTAGTTCCTCTTGTTACCGGAACCCCTGAGATTCTATATTGAGCCATTAATTCTAATGCCTCTCTTACAGTATGGTCTTCATTTAAGAATATTGGATCTGTTATTACTCCATTTTCTTGTCTTTTAACTCTATCAACTTCTCTTGCTTGATCTTCTATTGGCATATTTTTATGAATAATTCCGATTCCACCTTCTCTGGCCATAGCTATAGCCATTTTCGATTCAGTAACTGTATCCATACTTGCACTCATCAACGGAATATTTAATGTTATTGTTTTTGTTAATTGAGTTTTTAAACTAACTTGATGTGGTAAAACTTCCGATTTGTTTGGTACTAATAATACATCATCAAATGTGTAAGCTGTTTTTAATATTCTTGCCATACTTAATCTCTCCTATCATTATTATTTATGTCTTTATGTATCTTATAAAAGCTATTCTTATTTAGTTATCCTAGATTTTACTAAATAAAAATAAGCATATTAAGTCCGCTATCTATAAGTGAACATTAATATGCTTTTACTTTGCACATTATTCGTGTTTATGCAAATATATCAAATTCACTCATAGATGAAAATTTAAGGTTTTCAGTAGAAACACCCTGCCATATTCAGGGTTTATATGAGTTGTTTTATTATTCGTATTTTTTTGTTTTTTTATTATTATAGTTTATACAATATAGCTTGTCAATACATGAATCTTAATGAATAGAATATTAATAATTTATTTATATATATAATAAATTATATTTAATATATATATTAATTATTAATTGTCTTATATCTAATTAATATTAATATTAATATTTAATTTATGATAATTTCTATTTTATAATTAAATCTAAGACTTTCTTATTAATATATTTTTAAAGTTAAATATATTTTTAATATTATACTTATTTTAAAACCTATTCTAAGCATTCTACATAATTATCTTTATTATTCAAGTTAAATCAATATTAAAAACTTTTTAAATACATTTCTATAATTGAACTTCCATAAAGACATGCTATTATTCCACCAATGGCTAAGTAAGGTCCAAATGCTATTTCTGCCTTCTTATCCTTAAGCTTAAAAATTAAAATTAATCCTGCTACAATACCACCCAAAATTATAGCTATAAATAAAGTAACTATAATACCTTTAATGCCTAAAAATAACCCACAAATTAATGCAATATCAATATCACCTTCACCCATGCCCCTTGTCAAAATAACTATAATATATATAACTCCAAATCCAATAAATCCACCAACTATATAATCCCAAGGTATTAATTTAGTTTCTATACACTCTAAGGTAAGAAATAATACGCCTGTAACTACACCAAATATTACTGTTGAATTATAGACGTATTTAGTTTCAAGATCGATAAAAGCTATTACTATTAACAAAGAAGCAAATAAGCAAAATTTAAAACACTCTAAAGTAAATCCAAATTTAATATAAATCAATAAATAAAAACATGCATTTAGAGCTTCAACTATCGGATATTTTATAGACAATTTTCCCTTACATTTACTACATCTACCACCTGAAAATACATAACTAAAAATAGGTATCAAATCCTTAAACTTTAAATTATATCCACAACTTGAGCATAACGATTTTGGAAAGGATATTGTTTCCTCCCTAAGAAGAATATATATACATACATTCAAAAAACTTCCTATAATTAATCCTAATAATACTACTAAAACCATTTTAATTATTACTCCTTAATATAATAAAATCTTGATTAATTATTAATATTTTTAATTTAAATTAACTAATTCTCAGTTTAGTTATTATACCATTATATGTATTTATTTTCTATAATTTGTTATATATAACTTTAATTCTTATAATTAAATAAGGAGAATTCATATTTGAATTCTCCTTATTTATATACAATTATAAAACCTATTTATTTTTGTATCTAATTAGTACATTCCATCCATTCCGCCCATTCCTGGTGCCCCTGGCATTGGGGCTTCTTTTTGTGGAATATCAACAACAGCCGCTTCTGTTGTTAAGAAAGTTGATGCTACAGATGCTGCATTTTGAAGTGCACTTCTTGTAACCTTAGTTGGGTCAACTATTCCAACCTTAAGCATATTTACATACTCATCATGTAATGCATCATATCCCATTCCAGCTTCAGAATTTTTAATTTTTTCTATAATTACAGAACCTTCAACTCCTGCATTAGTAGCTATTTGTCTCATTGGTTCTTCTAATGCTCTAACTATGATATTTATACCAACTTGTGTATCAGCAACGTCTGACTTTAATTCTGCAACTTTGTTAATTGCATTAACATAAGCAGTTCCACCACCTGGTACTATACCTTCTTCAACTGCAGCCTTAGTAGCAGCTAAAGCATCTTCAATTCTAAGCTTTCTTTCCTTAAGTTCTGTTTCTGTAGCAGCTCCAACTTTTATTACTGCTACTCCACCAGAAAGTTTAGCTAATCTTTCTTGTAATTTTTCTTTATCAAATTCAGAAGTAGTTTCTTCTATTTGACTTTTTATTTGATTAACTCTTTCCTTAATAGCATTGCTATCACCTCTACCATTTACAATAGTAGTATTATCTTTAGTTATTTTAACACTTTCTGCTTGACCTAGCATATCTAAAGTAGTTTCTTTTAAATCTCTTCCTAATTCTTCAGAAATTACTTGACCACCTGTTAAAATAGCTATATCTTGAAGCATTTCTTTTCTTCTATCACCAAATCCAGGAGCTTTAACAGCAACACAATTAAATGTTCCTCTTAATTTATTAACTACTAATGTAGCCATTGCTTCCCCTTCAATATCTTCAGCAATTATTAATAACTTCTTACCTGCTTGAACGATTTGCTCTAATACAGGTAATATTTCTTGTATGTTTGTAATCTTCTTATCAGTTATTAAGATAAGTGGATTATCTAATACAGCTTCCATTTTTTCTGTATCTGTTACCATGTAAGCAGAAACATATCCTCTATCAAATTGCATACCTTCAACAACATCTAATTCAGTACCCATTGATTTAGATTCTTCAACAGTAATAACTCCCTCGTTACCTACCTTTTCCATAGCATCTGAAATAAGTTGACCTATTTCATAATCAGCTGCTGAAATAGCTGCAACTCTAGCTATATCTTCTTTTCCGCTAACTGGTTTAGATATTTCTAATATTTCTTTAACTGCTGTATCAACAGCTGTTCTTATACCATTTCTAAGTAACATTGGATTTGCACCAGCTGTTACATTTTTTAAACCCTCTCTTATAATCGCCTGAGCTAAAAGAGTAGCTGTAGTAGTACCATCACCTGCAACATCATTAGTTTTTGTTGCAACTTCCTTTACTAATTGAGCTCCCATATTTTCATATGGATCTTCTAATTCTATTTCTCTTGCAATTGAAACACCATCATTAGTTATAAGTGGTGAACCAAATTTCTTATCTAAAACTACATTTCTCCCCTTAGGTCCTAAAGTAACCTTAACTGTATCTGCTAATTTATCAACACCAACTTGCATTGCTCTTCTAGCTTCTTCACCAAATTGAATCATTTTTGCCATAATCTTTTACCTCCCAACTATTCTACTATTGCTAATATATCGTCTTGTTTTAAAATTATATATTCTTCACCGTCAACCTTTACGTCTGTTCCTGCATATTTAGAATATAATACCTTATTTCCAACCTGTACATCCATAGGAACTCTTTTACCTTCTACCATTGCTCCTGGACCTATTGCAACGACCTTTGCTTCTTGTGGTTGCTCCTTTGCTGTTCCTGTTAAAAGTATTCCACTCTTTGTAGTTGTTTCAGCTTCTAATTTTTGTATTACTACTCTATCACCTAATGGCTTTATATTCATAAATAAACCCTCCTATATTTTCATCATTAGCACTCACTCAATAAGAGTGCTAATACCTTTATATTTATAATATAATTTTACTTGTAATCTTTCAACAATTACTTTCTATATTATTACCCTACTAAGGTCAAATATTACTAATTATTCTAATTTATTTTCAATTTACTTTGATTTCCATTATTTTTCTAATAACTCTATACTATGAAATAATATTTTTTACATATATAAAAGCTATGAATTTAATTTTAAATTTATAAACCCATAGCTAATTATAATTTCTTAAATTTCCACTTTTCTATATAAAACTTTTTTATCTTTCTAAATTAATATCATCAAACTTATTAAGAGTTTCATTTTTAAGAACTGCCTTAATAGTTGTTTCATTATTTATTTTATTAAACGCTGCTTTTGCTCTAAGCGGTGGCACTATTGTTCCTGCTCCGTTAATACACCCACCTTCACACATCATGCCCTCAATAAAGTTTCCTGGTAATTTACCTATTTTAGCAAGCATCATAGTTTTTTTACAATCTAATCCAGACACTTGAACTGGCTTAAATTCAACCTCTACACCTGTATCTTGCACATAATTTTTAATAGCTGCTGTTAATCCACCAGCTGCACCAAAACCTCTTCCAAATATAGATGCATCATTAACATTTTCCTCTTCACATTCAAATGGATTAACATCAAAAGCTTCAAACAAAGCAAGTAATTCTTCAAAAGTTAATACATAATCAACAGCATCAGCTATTCCAACTCTAACAGCTTCACCCTTCTTTGCTGTACAAGGTCCTATAAATACAACTTTTGCCTCAGGATCATTTTTCTTTATAAATCTTGCAGTAGCAACCATTGGAGAAACTGTTCCAGAAATTCTATCTTTTTCGGTAGGATTAATTTTTTCAATAAAATTTAAGAAACCTGGGCAACATGAATTTGTCATGTATTTATCTCCATCTTTCATTCTTTCTACAAATTCATTAGCTTCATGAACAGTAACTGCATCAGCTCCTAAAGCAGCTTCTATCATATCCTCGAATCCAAGCGCCTTAATAGCATTTCTAACTCTTCCATAATTCATAGTTGGTCCAAACTGCCCTGTTATAGCTGGTGCAACTACTGCATACATCTTTCTCTTTCTTCCTAATCTCTTAGCCACTGGAACTATTAAACTCTTATCTGAAATAGCTCCAAAGGGACATGCTCTCATACAAGAACCACAATTAACGCAAATTTCTTCTTTAATCATAGCCCTTCTATCATTTGGATTTATGTCTAAAGCCCCAGTTGGACAGGATCTTTTACATGGCCTCATAACTTCAGATATGGCATCATAAGGACATGCTTTTTTGCATCCCCCACATTCTTTACATAATTCCTGATTTATATATGCTCGTCCATTAACAATTGTTATGGCTCCAAAATTACACGCTTCTTTACATCTATGTGCAATACAATTTCTACATGAATCTGTTACATTAAATTTATTTATAGGACATCTGTCACAAGCTGCTTCTATTACATAAATTATTTGCTCATCTGGTCTAATATCTATTAATGACTCTTCAGCATTATCACCATTAGCTAAATATCCAGCTGCAAGCTTAGCTCTTTCTAAAACTATAGCTCTTTCCTTATAAACACAACATCTATATTGTGCTACATCGCCCTTAATAACCTCATACGGAACTTTTTCAATACTTTCTAAATTAATATTATCCTCTTTAGCAAGTCTTGCAACTTCTGTTAATACCTCATGCTTTAATTTTTTAAGCTGAGTTTCAAACTTGAACATATCACCACTCCCCTCCATTGTATACCCATTTTAATTATACAATATTTTTACATATTTAACTATATTTTCATACCTTTAAAATGTTTTATTTATCTAGATATTTTTGCATTATAAGAAATATTTTTTTAATAGTATAGTAAATTATATATAAAAAACCTTATGAAATATAAATTCATAAGGTTTTTAACTCTAAATCTTTAATAAATTTTATTATCGCTCTTTATTATAAAATCAACTAGAGCATCCTTAATGCTTTCTATAGATTCAAAGTCAACTATAGACATATTATCTTCTTCACTATGAACAATACCAACTATTCCATCTTGACCAATAACTAAAGCCGCGTCATCACCTCTTCTAAATGACATATGATCACTACTACCTACAATTATACCTTCTTCATTTCTAGCATATGGTACCATTTCATAATAAACATTATCTTCATCTAACACTTCTATAAAATCATTATATAATTCTTCGCATAATGGACTTGTATTTTTAACAGCTAAACCTTCATCACCTTTTATACCTATACAATCAATATTTATATTATACCAATCTTCGTAATTTTCCTTAAAATCCTCTACAAATTTCGAACTACCTATTAAACCTAGTTCTTCTGCATTGAAAGCTGCAAAAACTATATCATGTTCTGGTTTCTTATTCTTATAATACTTAGCTAAATCTTTGGCTGATTCAAGTAATACTGACACCCCTGAAGCGTTATCGATAGCACCTTGAATCTTTTTTACTTTTATCTTTGAAGATTGATTACTACTAGATGTCTCTTCTACTCTTTCTCTCACAGTCACATGGTCAAAATGTGCTGAAATCACAACTGCTTTAGTGCTATCTTTACCTTTTATTACACCAAGAATATTATTTACAACATTATCATTTTCTTCATTAGGATTAAATATAGATCTCATTTCCTTGTTTAAATAAACCTCATGATAAAAACTACCGTTATTAAATGGTTCTAGACCTACAGCTTCAAAATAGTTTTTTATAAATTCTGCTGATCTAGTATTTTCATCTGTTCCTACAACCCTAGATAAATATTCATCAGATGTAAGTTCTCCCATTATACTTTCTATATCTAATTTTTCAGGATTCTTACCAGCTTCACCAATTAACTGTTCTTCATAAGTAATTATACCTTTACTAGATACATCCTTATCTACTACACCACTGCATCCAGTTAAAAGTAAATTTAAAACTAATACACTTGATATAATAGATATTAATTTATTTTTTATTTTCATAATAATCTCCCTTAATATATTAAATTCTACTCTTTTCCCTTTATATTCCCCATCTTATATCAAATATATTCTTACTTTTAATTTATAAAAAAATAATACACAATAATAAGACATTATAACTTATTATTGTGTATATTCCTTATAAATTAACATTAAAATTATTTTTATAACTATTTTTTTAATGTAACTATTCTACTTTAATATTATTTTCTCTTGCATAATAGAATAAATATTGTTGAGCTAACCCTGCAAGCTCTCCAAACTTTTCTCTACCAAAGACTCTTATTTTATTTAATGACACATCTGGTGCTAAGTAAAAATGAATCATTGCTCTTTTTATCCATACATCAACTGGAAAAGCTGAATGTTTACCCATTGAAAATAACATTATACAATCAGCAACCTTAGCCCCTACCCCCATAAAGTTTTGAAGGGCCTTATGACACTCATCAACAGGTAATGACTTTATATATTCTAAATCGAATTGTTGTAACTCTTCATTTAGAGTTCCATTATTTTTAGCTTCAATAGCAGCATTAACCTTTGATATAGTATCTATTATGTATTTACTTCTAAAAGATGCTCCTGTTTCTTTTATTTCTTCTAAAGTTGCTTGTTTTAATTGTTCAGGAGTTGGAAATGCATAATAGATATTTTCCTTATATTGAATCTTATCTCCCCATCTTTCAGATATCTTTTTAATAGTCTTCATTATTGAAGGAATACTATTTCTTGCTGATATTATAAAACTTATTAACATTTCAAAAGGATCTTGATTTAATATTCTTATACCGTAACCAAATTCAACACTTTTCTTTAAAAGCTCATCTTTTGATAATTCTTCCTTTACCTCTTCATAATTTACATTTAAATCAAAGTAATCTTTCCATATTTCATCAAAGTCTTTCATATTAGTATTAAGAATTGTTACTTTATTTCCTTCTTGAATCACTTCTATGACTCTTCTATATGCAACAATTATGTAATTTGTATCAGTGATTTTTTCCCATCTAAAACATTGCCCACATTCTAATATTTGTTTTATATTAAAGTCTTTAACATTCTCTAGTATTATTGAATTTTCTTTTTCTATTATATTTGTATAATTCATTTTTTCACCTCATTATGACACTAACTGACTTTTTTCATTTATACTTCTATTGTTTCAAAACTTTTATCTTTATATTCTAAAGATAAATATTATTAATTAACAATTTATATCTTTTATGCTATATTAAATAACCTTCTTTTTCAATGTTTTAATAATATAAACTTTAAAATTTATTATAAAATAAGCCATTATAGTTTCAGTAGCAGTAACTATAATGGCTTATTTAAAAACATATTTAATAGATCTAATAAGTCTAAATTATACTATTATGTTCATAATAATTATTGAACTCTTTTTATCTATTAATTGAATATATACCTTTATATTCTTCAATTATGTTCCCTAGCACTTCAGCCGATACTCTCATAATTTTAGAACATCGTATTGCATCTTCATAATACTTTTCTTTTAAATTAATACATTCTAAAGTATTCATTCTATAATTAAATTCATTTAAAAATTTTGAAGTCATCTCTCTTACATGTGGACTATTATGCCCTCGTTCCTTAGTAAACATTATTCCTAATGCAGCTATTGCCCCTGTTGCTGCACCACAAGTGCTTCCTATTGCCATGCCACCTCCAAAGGCTGACATAGTCATTAACGTTTCCTTAGAAATATTTAAATCATACTCTTCATTTACAGCTACAAGAATACATTCAGCACAATTTAAATCGTATTTTTTATCATAATATTTCATTGTAGTTTCTAATAACATTTAATTAGTCTCTCCCTCTAAATAAACAATTATTTACTTATAAAGTTGCATATTCATTTATAACATTAAATACTCTTCCAAGAAGTTGATCCATATTTTTACCCCTTAAGAAGTTCATTTCTATTTCTATTCCTCCTGTTAAAAACAACTTAATTTCAGAATCAATATCAAAATGTCCAGCTGTTTCTATTGCATAAGTTACTATCTTATTATAAGGTATTGCATAATACTCAGTTTTCTTTCCTGTAATTCCTTGCTTGTCACATATTAATACTTTTTTGTCTGTAAATAATGCTGCATCTCTAACAGTTTTTACTGCAAATAAAGCTCGTTCATTTCTACCTACAAAAGCCATTAATGACTGTGGTATTTCTATTTCTCCATAAAAATTAAACACTCTCTTATTATCCTCTTTCATAACCAATTTCCTCCTTAATACATATAAGTATTATAAAATTTTATAGTTATTATAACACAAATAAAAAGAGGCAACTACTCGTCAGTAGTTACCTCTTTTACCTAAATTAAAACGCATTTTTAGTTTTATTCTTTTTAAATATATTAAAGTTCACATATTTTTTAATGGCAAAGCTTATTTAAGTTTATTTTTTAAAATTTCAATTAATCATTATATTCAATTAAGCATTATAATTGTAGAATCCTCTTCCAGTTTTTCTACCTAACCATCCTGCTCTAACATACTTTCTTAAAGTACTACTAGCTCTATATTTAGTATCTCCTGTTTCATTATATAAAACATCCATAATAGCTAAACAAACATCTAATCCAACTAAGTCTCCTAATGCTAAAGGTCCCATAGGATGATTTGCACCAAATTTCATAGCTGTATCTATGTCTTCAACTGATGCAATTCCTTCTTGAAGAATAAATGAAGCTTCGTTAATCATTGGGATAAGTATTCTATTAACTACAAATCCTGGTGCTTCTGCAACTTCTACTGGTTCTTTACCAATTGCTAAAGATAATTCCTTAACAGCATCGAAAGTTTCTTGTGAAGTAGCCATACCTCTTATAATTTCAACAAGCTTCATTACTGGAGCTGGATTAAAGAAATGCATTCCTATAACCTTTTCTGGTCTACTAGTTGCTGAAGCAACCTCTGTTATTGATAAAGAAGAAGTATTTGAAGCTAAAATGGTTTCTGGTTTACAAATCTTATCTAACTCAGCAAATATTTCTTTTTTAATTTTCATGTTTTCAATTGCAGCTTCAACAACTAAGTCGCAATCTGCAGCTAAATTCATATCAGTAGTTCCTGAAATTCTAGATAATATATCTTCCTTAGTTTCATCTGTCATTTTTCCCTTAGAAACTAATTTAGATAAACTTTTATTAATTCCAGCAAGTCCTCTTTCAACAAATTCATCTTTAATATCTCTAACTATTACTTCATATCCCTTTTGAGCAAAAGCTTGAACTATACCTGCACCCATAGTTCCTGCACCTAAAACAAAAATCTTTTCCATAATAACCTCTCCCCTTTACAAATAATAATAAATTATAAATATTAACCCTTAAATACTTGCTAATCTTCTCTATTTATCTCTTTCTCCGGGGGCAATCCAAATATTGGATTGACCCCGGAGGAACATACATTTTTTAACAGTTAACTAACTCTATTGCTACTTCATTCATTTCTTTAATTCTATTTATCATTTCTGGTATAACTTTATTTAAATCTCCAACTATTGCATAGTCTGCAACCTTCATAATTGGAGCAGCTTCATCTTTATTAATAGCTATTATCATATCTGATTCTTGCATACCAGCAACATGTTGAATTGCTCCTGAAATACCACAAGCAATATAAATTGTTGGTCTTACAGTTTTACCAGTTTGTCCAACTTGATAATCTCTCTCTATCCATCCCTTATCTACAGCACCTCTTGATGCACCAACAACACCACCTAAAGCAGTTGCTAACTCTTGTAATAATCCGAAGTTTTCTTTACTTCCAACCCCTCTACCACCAGCAACTATAACTTTAGCTTCTCCTATATCAACAATATCTTTATTAGCTTTAACTACTTCTAAAACTGTAGTTCTAATATCTGATGCTTCTAAATTAACATTAACATTTTCTATACTATAATTTTCTTTCTTTTCAGTTAACTTTGAGAATACCCCTGGTCTTACAGTAGCCATTTGTGGTCTGTGATTTGGACAAGCAATTGTTGCCATTAAGTTACCACCAAATGCAGGTCTTGTAGCAAGTAAATCACCATTAGTAATATCTACTGCTAAAGATGTACAATCTGCAGTTAATCCTGTTGAAAGTCTAGCCGCAACTCTTGGACCTAAATCTCTACCTATAAAAGTAGCACCAATAAATAATATTCCTGGTTTTCTTTCATTTGCTAAATCACAAAGAACCTTTGTATATCCATCTGTTGTATAATTTTCTAACTCTTCATGCTCAGCTACTAATACTTCATCAGCACCATGCTCACCTAAAGTATCTGCTAAACAAGCTACATTATTTCCTAATAACACAGCAGTAAGATTAACTCCTAATTCATCTGCTAATCTTCTACCTTCTCCTAATATTTCTAGAGAAACCTTTTGTAATTCACCATTTCTTTGTTCAGCGAATACCCAAACGCCATTATATTCTGATATATTCATCTCAAAATTCCCTCCTATTATCCTAGATGTAGTGCTTCTCTTTTAATTTTCCTAATACATATGCTACTGCTTCTGGAGCTGATTCTTTAACAATTTCACCTGCTCCCTTAGCTTCTTTAGTCATAGATTTCTTAACCTTAGTTGGAGAACCCTTTAATCCTAACTCTTCAACTGGTACATCAAGATCTGCTGCAGTCATAACCTTAACTTCTTTTTCTGCAGTATCGAAGATATATTGAACATTCATATATCTTGGGTGATTTAATTCTTCAATTGCAGTTAAAAGTACTGGCGTTTGAACTTTAATTAATTCATATCCATCTTCTAATGCTCTATTAACTACTAAACCATCTTCATTAACTTCTACACCTTGTACATAAGTTACTTGTGGTACATTTAAATGTTCAGCTATTTCTGGTCCAACTTGTGCAGTATCTCCATCGATAGCTTGTCTTCCACCGAAGATTATATCGTATTCTAAATTTTTAATTGCTGCTGCAATTGTTTTTGAAGTTGCTAATGTATCAGCTCCTCCAAATGCCCTATCAGTTAAAAGAATAGCTTCATCAGCTCCCATGCATAAAGCTTCTCTTAATGCATTTTTTGCTTGAAGAGGTCCCATACTAATTACAGTCACGTGTGCCCCATAATTATCTTTTAATTGTAATGCTGCTTCTAAAGCATGCTTATCTTCTGGATTTATTATTGAAGGAACACCATCTCTTATAAGAGTTCCTGTTTTTGGATCAATTTTTACAACAGTTGTATCTGGTACTTGTTTTAAACAAACTACTATCTTCATTATTAAAGCCTCCTCTTATCTTAATGCAGCGCCTGCAATAACCATCTTTTGAACTTCAGAAGTTCCTTCATAGATTTCAGTTATCTTGGCATCTCTCATCATTCTTTCAACTGGATATTCCTTAGTATATCCATATCCACCATGAATTTGAACAGCCTTAGTTGTTACATCCATAGCAACTTCAGCCGCAAATAATTTTGCCTTAGCAGCATCTACTGAATATGGCATCTTATTTTGTTTAAGCCATGCAGCTTTATATACTAATAGCTTAGCAGCCTCAATTTTTGTTTCCATTTCTGCAATCATCCATTGTAACCCTTGGAATGCTGATAAAGGTCTACCAAATTGCTTTCTTTCCTTCATATATTTAACAGCTTCTTCATAAGCTCCTTCTGCAATTCCTAAAGCTTGAGCAGCTATACCAATTCTTCCTCCATCAAGAGTTTTCATTGCTATACCAAATCCCTTACCTTCTTTTCCGATTAAATTTTCTTTTGGAACTATACAATTTTCAAATATAAGCTCAGTTGTAGAAGATGCTCTAATTCCTAACTTATCTTCCTTCTTACCAATTGAGAATCCAGGGAAATCTTTTTCAACTATAAAAGCAGATATTCCTCTAGTACCTTGTGACTTATCAGTCATGGCAAATACTATGAAAGTATCTGCAACTCCACCATTTGTTATAAATATTTTAGAACCGTTTAAAATATAATTATCTCCATCTAACACAGCTGTAGTTTGTTGTCCTGCAGCATCTGTACCTGCACCTGGTTCAGTTAAACCGAAAGCACCAATTTTTTCACCCTTAGCAAGTGGCACTAAATATTTTTCCTTTTGTGCTGGAGTTCCATTTTCATATATTAACGAAGCACAAAGTGAAGTATGAGCAGAAACAATAACACCTGTTGTTCCGCAAACCTTTGATAATTCTTCAACAGCGACGATATATGATAATACATCTCCACCAGCGCCACCTAATTCCTTAGGAAATGGTATTCCCATCATTCCTAATTCAGCCATCTTCTTCACATTCTCCATTGGAAATCTTTCTGTTTCATCTATTTCCGCAGCTATAGGTTTTACTTCGTTAACTGCAAATTCTCTTACCATTTGTCTCACTAACTCTTGTTCTCTAGTTAATCCAAAATTCATTGCTTTTTTACCTCCCTGAAATACCCTCATTTACGTGTGTAATACACTTGCTTATATATTTAAATTTAATTAAATAACTATTTATTTTGGAAATTCTTTGATCTTCTTTCTAAAAATGCAGTCATTCCTTCAACTTGATCTTCAGAATCAAAACACTTTCCAAAATTCTCTGCTTCAATTTCAATAGCTTTATCTATATCTACTTGCATTCCTCTATTAATAGCATCTTTACAAAGCTTAACAGCTATTGGTGCATTAGCACAAATAGTCAATGCCATCTTCTTAGTTTCTTCCATTAAGTTTTCTAATGGTACAACTTTATTAACTAATCCGATTCTTAAGGCTTCTTCAGCATTAATCATTCCACAAGTATAAATTAACTCCTTAGCTTTACCTAAACCAACTATTCTAGGTAATCTTTGAGTTCCTCCAAAACCTGGTGTAATTCCAAGACCAGCTTCTGGTTGAGCAAATTTTGCCTTTTCTGAAGCTATTCTTATGTCACATGCCATAGCAAGTTCGCATCCGCCACCTAAGGCAAATCCTGAAATTGCAGCTATAACTGGCTTGTCTAATTTTTCTAATTTTCTGAATACTTTATTACCTAAAAGACCAAACTCTTCTCCACCCTTAGAGTCTAAATCTTTCATTTCAGCTATATCAGCTCCAGCAACAAAAGATTTTTCTCCGGCACCTGTAAGTATTACACAATAAACATTATTGTCTCTCTCAATATTTGTAATAGCTAAATCTAATTCTCTTAAAGTATCTGAGTTTAAAGCATTTAATGCTTTTGGTCTGTTTATTGTTATAATTGCTAAATTCCCTTCTTTTTCAAGAGCTACATTTTTTAACTCTTCTTCTAAAATAACATTTTTAATCTCCATAAATTCTCCTCCTCTTATACCCATAAATAACATAAATACCCGATTTATTGTTAGATAATTAACAAAGCTTATCAAAAAAACTCTTATATATCCTTTTCTTTGGTTAGAAGATTCTGAATAATTATAACCCACTTACAATTATAATATCTAAATTTATCATTTGCAATCAATATTTTCTTTTTTAGTATATAATTTACATTTTTTCAAATATTTTTCTTATAGCATATTTTCTTTTTCTATTTTTCATCTTTCTTTTCTATTGCATACTTATTAACAAAGTAAAAAATAGTTGTTGCATAAGCAACAACTATTTTAATTATCTTTCATTAAATATACTAAAGTTAATAAACTTTCTGACAGATGAACATTTTCTACCTTAACATCTTCAGGCACAACTAAATCTACAGGTGCAAAGTTCCAAATGCCTTTTATTCCACCTTTAACTAACATATCACTAACCTTTTGTGCATTAATTCTTGGAACACATATAATTCCAATATCTACTCTATTTTCTTGTAAAAATTCAGATAAAGTATCTATATCTCTAATTTCAATATCTCTTATTCTCATTCCTACAAGCTTTGGATTAGCATCAAAAATGCACTCAATAGATAAACCTAACTCTGAAAATCTATTATAATTAGCAATTGCCTGCCCTAAATTACCTGCACCAATTATTACTCCTGTATATTCCTTATCTAGTCCTAAAATCAAACTTATTTGTTTATATAATTCTTTTACATTATATCCGTATCCTTGCTGCCCAAAGTCACCAAAATTATTTAAATCTTGTCTTATTTGAGATGCTGTAAATCCAATTTTCTCACCTAACTCTTTAGATGAAATTCTATCTACATCATTTCTCATTAACTCTTTCAAATATCTATGGTACTTTGGTAATCTTTTAATTACTGCCATAGAAACATTCTTCTTTTTCTCCATAGTATATGAATCTCCTTAATACACTTCAATAATATTTCTATTATAATCCAACTTTGATAATATAATAACATACTTTTTGTTTTTTTTCTAGAATTTAATATATAAGTAAAACTTTTTTATATAATTCCCAAATTTAGTTTTTCCTATTTATTTAATTTTATTAACTTTTTTCTATGAAAATTTTTAAAGGTTTGCAAATATTTTTACTTATTTAAAAAATAGAGACTTATGTATAACTTAGCAGATCAGTTATACATAAGTCTCGTATAGAAGCAAAGTCAAATATTATGGACTATTTGACTTGTATACAAGCATCAAAGTGACCTTGTATGCTATACCCTTACGCCTAAAATGTTCTCGACTTATCTTATTATAAACAAGGTGATATTCTTTGTCAATATTTATCGAATTATTCTCATTGAATTTAAAACAGCTATTAATGTTACTCCAACATCAGCAAAAACTGCAGCCCACATATTTGTTAAACCTAATACAACCAAAAACATTACTATTACTTTAACACCTAATGAAAATATTATATTTTGCCATAAAATTTTATTAGTTCTCCTAGATACTCTTATAGCTTCTGATATTTCTTCAATTTTGTCTTTCATTAAAACAACATCAGCTGCTTCTATTGCTGCATCTGATCCTATTCCTCCCATAGCAACCCCTATATCAGCCCTTGCTAAAACAGGTGCATCATTTATTCCATCACCAACAAATAATACTTTTCCCTTTGAATTTTTCTTGCTTAGTATATCTTCTATCTTACTTACCTTATCTCCTGGTAAAAGCTCTGAATATACCTCATCTATTCCTATATCTTTTGCTACTTTATCCGCAACATTTTTATTGTCACCTGTAAGCATTATAGTGTTCTTTATTCCAACATCCTTTAATTCAGATAAGGCTTCTTTTACGTTTTCCTTTATTTCATCTGAAATAACTATATTTCCTTTATACTCACCATTAATAGCAACATGAACTATTGTTCCAATAGAATCTATATTATCATAATTTATATTATTCATTTCCATCAATTTACTATTCCCAAGTAAAACATCATCTTCTCTTATAGTTACTTCTATTCCATGGCCTGAAATTTCTTTATAATCTTTTATTTCATCTTTATTAATATCTTTTCCATAGGCCTTTGCTATTGATACTGCAATTGGATGATTTGAATGTATTTCTCCCATAGCAGTAATTTCTAGCAATTCATCTTTAGTTATATTTTTAGCATTTATTTCAGTAACTTCAAAAACTCCTTTTGTTAGCGATCCAGTCTTATCAAATACTACTACCTCACTATCTTTAAGAGCCTCTAAATAATTTCCTCCCTTAACTAAAATACCTTTTTTAGAAGCAGCTCCTATTCCTGAGAAAAATCCTAATGGAATTGAAACAACTAAAGCACACGGACAAGATACAACTAATATAGAGAGCGCTTTATAAATCCACTCTGAAAAGGTAGCATCTTTAATTATAATAGGTGGTATTATAGCTACTAACACTGCAATTGCAACTACTATTGGAGTATAAACCTTTGCAAATTTAGTTATAAACTTTTCTGTTGGAGCCTTTTTATTTGATGCATTTTCTACTAATTCTAAAATTCTAGCAACTGTTGATTCTCTAAACTCCTTATATACCTTTACTTTTAAAACACCATTATTATTTATTGAACCTGATAATATTTCATTTCCAATTGTAACTTCACGTGGTACTGATTCTCCCGTCAACGCAGATGTATCTATGAAACTTGTTCCTTCTAAAATAATTCCATCTAAAGGTACTCTTTCTCCTGGCTTAACAATAATAGATTCTCCTATAAATACTTCTTCTGGTGATACTTTAACCTCCTTACCATCCCTTAAAACATTTGCATAATCAGCTCTTATATCCATAAGAGAAGATATTGATTTTCTTGATTTATTTACAGCATACCCTTGAAATACTTCTCCTATTTGATAGAACAACATAACTGCAACAGCTTCTGGATATTCTCCAATAAAGAATGCACCTATTGTAGCAATACTCATTAAGAAATTTTCATCAAAAATTTCTCCTCTGAGAATATTCTTAATAGCACTTAATATTACTTCTCCACCTATTATTAAATAACTTATTCCAAATAGCATAAATGATAATAAATTTTCATTACTTTTATAAGCTAATGCAATAACATAAACTATAGCTCCAATTATTAATAACAAATTATCTTTAACATATCCTAGAAATCCATTATTATTTTCCTTAATTTCATGAGTATGACCATGATGTTCTTCTTCATGATTTTCATACTTACTATTACTACAACAACTACTAGTACATTTTGCCTTATTAGAATCTATAACTTTATTATCTAATTTTTCAATGACTTTAACATGTGGTTCTAACTTTTTAACTATTAACTTAATTTCATTTACTATACTGTTTTTTTCTCTTTCTTCATGAATTTCTACTGTCAATACTGTTGTGGAGAAATTTAATGAGGCATTTTTTATTCCATTTATTTTATTAACTTTAGCTTCTATTTTGCTAGCACAATTAGCACAATTTAACCCACTTAAAACTAATTTAAATTCCATACAAGATTCCCCCTTTATTTTTTCATATTTATTCAGTGATATGTTTTAATCCTTCATCAAATATATGCTTGATATGTTCATCCTCTAATGAATAATAAATTATCTTTCCTGAACGTCTAAATTTAACAAGCCTAGCGGCCTTTAAAACCCTTAGCTGATGAGAAATTGCTGACTGGCTAACATTTAATAAAACTGCTAAATCACAAACACACATTTCTGATTCAAATAATGCACAAAGTATTTTTATTCTTGTACTATCTCCAAAAACCTTAAACAGTTCTGCTAAATCATATAAAGTTTCGTCCTTTGGTAATTTCTCTTTCACTTCACTAACTATTTCCCCATGTATAACATTACATGAGCAACTTTCAATATTGTTATCAACATTATTTTTCATAATATATTCACTCCTATAATAAATAGTATTTGTATTTAAAGTAATATTTATATTTATTATTATATATAAACATATGAATAATTGTTCATATGTTTATATTATTATTATATGCTTATCCTACTAAATTAGTCAACATTATTTTTTCCAAATAATTCTTATATATTTTACATAAAAAAAAGCACCTAAATTAGTAATTTGCTTAAAACTAATTTAGGTACTTAATTATTTAAACTTATTTTATTATGCTATATTTTTTAATTCATTATTAGAATCCCTTGAAACATTTCTTTTTAATTTCTTACTTTCTACTATCTCATTTATAACCTTAAATATTTGAATTATTAATGTTGGTATAAATGCTAATACATATATTTGTACATATTGACTTACCATTAAATTTTCTACCTCAAATAACACTTGAAGTCCTGGAACAAATAATACTGCATTTAATAAAACTAATCCTATTCCGAAAGCATACCAAACATACTTATTAGAAAATACACCTAATTTAAATATTGATCCTTTACCTCTACAGTTAAATCCATGAAATAACCTAGCTAAACAAAGTGTTGCAAAAGCCATAGTTGAAGCTGTTAAAGGAGTTTTCATAGGATTTCCTAAATAAAAAGCGATTATTGTGAATATAGCAATTAATACCCCTTCTACTCCTAATCCCAATAAAAAATCCTTATTTAAAATAGATTCATTCTTTCCTCTTGGTTTATCTTTCAATAAGTCTCTACTAGACTTTTCCATCCCTATTGCTATTGCAGGTAAACTATCTGTTAAAAGATTTATAAATAATAAATGAACTGCTGCAAAAGGCATTGGCAATGCCATAATTGAAGAATATAAGACTGCTATTATTCCTGAAGTATTGCCTGATAATAAGAATCTTATAGAACTCTTTATATTACTATAAATACTTCTACCATTAGCAACTGACTTTACTATTGTTGCAAAATTATCATCTGTTAAAATTACAGAAGCTGCATCTTTAGAAACTTCTGTACCTGTGATGCCCATAGCTATACCTATATCTGCTTGTTTCAATGCTGGAGCATCATTTACACCGTCACCTGTCATTGCAACTATTTGTCCCTTTTCTTGCCACGCTCTTACAATTCTAATTTTATGCTCTGGAGATACTCTTGCATAAACAGATATATGTTCAATATTTTCTTTTAATTCTTCATCTGACATTTTATCTATTTCTAATCCTTCAATTGCCTTATCTCCCTCTCTTAAGATTCCTATTTCTTTAGCTATAGCTGATGCTGTTATTTTATGGTCTCCAGTAATCATTATTGGTTTTATACCTGCCATTATACAATCTGCAACAGCTTGTTTACTTTCTTCTCTTGGGGGATCAATCATTGAAATTAATCCTATAAAAATATAATTATATTCATCATTTAAATTTAATTCTTTAATCTCATTTAACTCTTTATATGCAAAACATAATACTCTTAAACCAGACTCTGATAATCTTCTATTTACATCTAATATTTCATTTTTATCATTTTCTGTTAATTCCCTTACTCCATCTGAAGTCATTATAAACTTAACTCTATCTAATATAACGTCCAAAGCACCTTTAGTAAACATGATATTTTTGCTATCAATTTTATGCAGTGTACTCATAAGTTTTCTATCTGAATCAAATGGAATTTCTGCTAATCTTTCATATTTACTTCTTAATTCTACTTCATTTATTAAAATTTCATGTCCTAAGTTTACTAATGCTACTTCTGTTGGATCCCCAATCTCCTTTCCATCTTTTGAAGTTGAGTCATTACATAAAATAGAATTTTTAATTAGATATTCTTCAACTTTATTATCTAATGAAATTTCAGATCCATTAATTAACTTTCCATCAACATATATTTTTCTAACTGTCATTTTATTCTGAGTTAAAGTACCTGTTTTATCTGAACATATTATAGAAACTGAACCTAACCCCTCAACAGCTCTAAGCTTTTTAATAATTGCATTTTCTTTTGCCATCTTTTGAGTTCCTAGTGCTAAGACAATAGTAACTATAGAACTTAACGCTTCTGGAATAGCTGCAACAGCTAAAGCAACTGCAAACATCAACGAATCAAGAACTGGCATTTTTCTATATAGAAATAATCCAAATACAATTGTACATATAACTAATATTATAATAGCTAGCTTTTTACTAAAATCATCTAAACTAACTTGTAAAGGTGTTTTCTTTTCTTGTGTTTCTTCCATAAGAGTAGCTATTTTACCTATTTCAGTTTTCATACCTGTATTTGTTACAACCACTAAAGCCCTGCCATAAGTTACTAAAGAACCTGAAAACACCATATTCTTTTGATCTCCTAAAGCAACTTCTTCACTATCTATCTTATCAGTAATTTTATCTACACTTAAAGATTCTCCAGTAAGAGAACTTTCATTTACTTGTAATGAATAACTTTCAATTACTCTACCATCAGCTGTAATTAAATCACCAGCCTCTAGAGCTAAAATATCACCTGGAACAACATCTCTTGATTGTATTTCTATCTTCTTACCATCTCTTATTACTTTTGCACATGGTGCTGACAACGCTTTTAATGAGTCTAAGGATTGTTCTGCTTTAAAGTGCTGAATTGTTCCTAGTACTGCATTTAAAATTATTACACTAAATATAACAATAGTACTCTCTACATTATCACTTAACATAGATATTATTCCAGCTGCAATCAAAATAAATATTAGTAAATCCTTAAATTGGCTAAAGAACACTTGAACTACACTTTTATTCTTTTTTTGATTTAATTCATTAAATCCATAGGTAGATAAATTTTCCTTTGCTTGTCTAGTACTTAATCCTTCTTTTGATACTTTAAGATAATTTAATGCCTCTTCTGTAGTTTTAGAAAAATACTTTTCCATAAAGTCCTCCTTATTTTTAATGATAAATTTTGGGGTTAACTTTTATTAATTAATAAAAAAAGAGACCCTTAATATAATCCTCAAACTTAAGTAACAGTAACTTAAGGATTATATTAAAAGTCTCGTAACCTAAATGGTATATAACACCAGGCATAAGCCGCGATTGTTGATGTTATATTTTATACTACTCCCCTTTAATAGAGATATTCTTTTTTATAAAAATATTATATTCTAATTAATAGTTTTTGTCAATTATTATACATATTTCTTTTTATTTCAATTTTCTTTTTTTTATTGTAATATCTCATAAAAATTTATATTTTTCTCAAAATCATATATATACCTTATTTTATTATTTGTATTTTTATGGTATAATTAATACATAGACCTACCAGGCAAAAATAGGTTTAAAACAGGGGTAGTCTGCTAGTGCTCCTGTTTTTTTAACTTATATAAAAAATTTATTATTTTTAGTAAACGTTTAAAGGAATTATTAACTGCTTATAGAAATATATATTTATATATATTAAAAATTTATTTATATTTGGATAAGCGAGGGGTTAATATGGAGGGTATTTATAAACACAATGATAATTGCTTTGATGTATATATAAGCGATAAAAATATAATTGATACAGATGAATTTCTAGGCAAAGTTTTAAAATACTTAATTGACAATGGTTTTTCCGTTTCTTTAAAAGGGTTTGATAAATATAATCGTCCTTTAGTTGAAATTAATGGTGTACTTCATACAGCTGATAAAAATTTAGCTTGTTGCCTTGTAGAAAGATTTATTAATGTTAAACCTGAAACTCCTTTAAATGAAAATTTAGAAAGATACAATAAAATTTATAGTTTTATTTATTAATATCAAATACAAATTTATAGTATATTCAATTTTTATAAAAACGCATGGATTTAGATATCCCTGCGTTTTTACTTATAAATAAAGTCGGTATAAAACCGACTTAAATATCATCATAAAAGATATTGTATTAGAAGAGTTGCTAACCCTAAGAAGAAGAAAAATCCTAAAACATCAGTAAATGTTGTTACAAATATAGATGATGCTAAAGCTGGATCTACCTTAAACTTCTTTAATACTACTGGTACTAAATAACCCGTAATTGTAGCTACTATCATATTTAAAATCATCGCTATACCAATTATTATTCCAAATACAAAATTTCTCTCCCATAAGAAACCTAATACTCCAATTATAGCTCCTATAGCTATTCCAGTTACTAATCCGACTCCCACTTCTTTTAAAAATACCCTTTTCATATTTTTAAAGTTCAATTCTCCTAATGCCAATCCTCTAACTATAATAGTTAAAGTTTGTGTACCAGCATTTCCGCCCATACCTGTAACAATAGGCATAAATGTTGCTAATGATACAACGGCTTGAATAGTTCCTTCAAATGCTCCAACAACTGCTGATGCTAAAATTGCAGTAAATAAATTTACTATTAACCAAGGTAATCTACTTTTTACTGATTCACTTAATTTTCCATCAACCTTTTCTCCTTCATCTACTCCTCCTAAACGATGAATATCTTCTGTTGTTTCATCTCTTAAAACTTGCATTGCGTCATCTACTGTTACAACACCAAGTAATCTATTAGAATTATCAACTACTGGCATAGTTAAATATCCATATTTCTCAAATCTATGTCCAACTTCTTCTTGGTCAGTATTAAACAATATTCCTTCAACTTTCGTATGAACAATATCTGAAATTCTAGTTTCAAAGCTTGTTGTTACTAACTCCTTTAATGAAACTACTCCCTTAAGCTTATCAAAATTATCTACTACATATAAATCATATATATTTTCATTTTCTTCACCGTATTTTTGTAAATACTTTAATGTTTGTTCAATTGTCATATTTTCTTTAAGTGAAACAAACTCTGTTGCCATTATACCTGCTGCAGTATCGGGATCATAACTTAATAATTGACGAACCTTTCTTGCATCTTCATCTGTCATTTTTTCTAATATTTTATTAGCTTGTTCTTCATCCAACATACCAAGCAAATCTGTTAATTCATCTGATGACATTTCTTCTATAATATTTTTTTGCTTATTTTCAGAAAACTCCATTAAAATATCATATTTCTCTTTATTTTCAGCTTCATCAATAATATCTGCAATTAATTCCTCTGGTAATCTACATAAAATATCACTTTTATCTTCTGGATATTCACGTAATACATCAAGAATATCAACTGGATGTATATTCTCATAATATTTAATTATACTTGATTGTGGTGCATGCAATAGGAACCTTTTTAATTCTTCTTTACTCATATTTAATTTCATGACCTTTCCCCCTATTTTATATACATAGGAAAAGTCATTTTATTAAAATCTTAATAAATTAATGGTATCAATGACTAATTTCCTACATATCTTATATTTAATTTTTTCACCAATTAATTTTTTACTCAGATACGAGTCCATCGAATACCATCTCCTTATTGTGATTAAATTAAAAATAAAAAAGACTTTTTGTCTCTACAACAAAAAGTCCTATTATTACCTTACTTCTTAAATTGTAGAGCTTTAGCACTATAAAGCGTAGACTAAATATATATAGTCAGCTACGTTAAAAATCACCTTTGCGATGATTTCTGTTGACCCATTGGAATCTCTAGATTTTTCTGGGCAGCAGCATTTTTCTTTATAGGAGCCTCACCTAACAAATTATTTATTTTTCACATTAATTATACTATGCTTATAATTAATATTTGTCAATTAAATAAATTCTATAATTCCTTTTCCTAATTTACTAACTCTAGCTAAAGAATAAACATCATATCCTTTTTCATCTAAAATAGCTCTTCCTGGTTGGAATGATTTTTCTATTACTATTCCTACACCTGCAACCTTAGCTCCAGCTTCCTCAATTAATCTTATAGCTCCTAAAGCAGCTTCTCCATTAGCTAAAAAATCATCTATTACTAATATATTATCATCTGGAGAAATATATTTTTTTGATAATGTTAATTCATAATCAGAACCCTTTGTAAATGAATGTACTGTCGTTTGATATACATCTCCATTTAGGATTTTAGAGTTTTGCTTTTTTAAAGTAACCATAGGTAATTCCATTTGCATTGCAGTCATTACTGTTGGTGCTATTCCTGAACTTTCAATAGTAAATATCTTAGTTACTCCATGATTTTTATAATATTCTTTAAAATAAGTTCCTATATCATACATTAACCTTGCATCTACACCATGATTTAAAAAAGAATCCACCTTTAATACAGTTTCACTTAATGCTTTACCCTCTTGTAATATACGTTCTTTTAAAATATCCATTATCTTTCTCTCCCTTATAAACATATCTATAAAAAAATAAACACCTCATATAAATTGAGGTGCCGACATTACTTATACATAAAAAAATATATAGTTTCAACTCCTCGTAGTCTACTGATTTACGGTCAGTAGGTAGAAACTTTCGGACCAATTACCGATTTTATACGAGATTTTTACAAATTCACTTATTGGTATTATACCACGAACATTCATATTGTAAATACATATTTTATTTATATATTCCAAATTTAATTTTATATTTATTCATATTAAAATAATAATAACTTCGCAATAACACTATTAAATGTATTGCGAAGTTATTATTAATATCTACAAATTATTGTAGTCTTATCTTCTATATTATTATAAATTGCCTGTGCTACACTATATGGCATATTAACACATCCATGAGACCCATTAGTTTTATATATACTTCCTCCAAAGCTACTTCTCCAACTTGCATCATGCAGACCTATTCCACCATTAAATGGCATCCAAAAACTAACTGGTGAAGCATACCCATCCCCTCTTAGCACAAAATCCTTAGCCTTCCAATCTAATCTATATACACCTGAAGGAGTTGCATGTCCTGCACTAACATTTCCTGTAACTACATTTCCTTGAGTAATTAATTTACCATTTTTATAATAAACAACAGTTTGATTAGTTAAATCAACTTCAACAAAAGTATTTATCACATAGTCATCTGTAGCAGTTGGTGTTTTAAATGATAAATCCTTAGTTGTTTCACTACCATTACTTATTGCTTCAACTATTTGTGAAATAGTTGTATCTCTATCTATATAATATATTCCTGGTGTAGTACTAACCTTTATAACTTCACCTGACCATCTAGTAAATGTTCTAGTGCTTCCTATATTATCGTAAATATCCCCTAGTTGATTTACATACTCTTTAATAGCATCTTCATTAAGTGTAACATTAAAATCTTCATCTATATTAATCCATGTGTTTATCAAACTTGAATCTATAACAATTTCATCTCCTGATACATTATAGGTAATTTTTGATGACATATATTTATCAATAGTATTTTTAGCTTGTACAACAACATCTGTTTTACTAGTATACTTAGGCTCTTCATAACATCCTTCTTTATCTAAATCTAAGACATCATTTATATTCTGAATATTAGTTAACACCATTGAATAAAACTTATCATAATTTAGCTTATTACCCTTGTCCTCTTTTACAATCTCATATCCATCCCCTGTATAATTAATGGATGCATTTATAGGTTCTTTTACATTCGATTCATTAAGACAATTAAGATTTCCTAAAATCTGCTTTAATAATTCATCATCATATGAAATACCATCAGTTATTGTATATTTATTACTAGAAAATATAGATTTAATCCATGTAAATGGATTTTGTTCTTCTAATAATTTATTTATTCCATCATTAAAATCATATTTTAAATTAATATCGTTTCCATTTAACTGCTCAGTATCATCATATCTTCCATTAATTGTTAAAACATAATCACTAGCCTTTTCTGTCATTAACTCTTGTGCTGATTTATTACTTCTTCCAGTAACATTAATTCCATTTATATATGTTCTAAAGAAAAAATGATTACTAAAATATACTGTCATTATCAAATATACTGCTAATAAACTACCTACTATAATTCCTGTTGATATCCAAACCTTTTTATTGTCCTTTTTATCCTTTCTAATCTTTTCATTTACTTCTACTGTTGATATCTCTGCAGTTTTATCTATCTCTTTAGCCTTTATAGAATTTTCTATTTTAACTTGATCTTCCATCATTTTATTAAGTTCATCCATATATTCTGAGTATTCTTTAATACCAAGTTTATTTGATAATAATACTACACCCTCTTTAGCTTTATTTATATCTTCTTTTGTAGAATTAGGTAATCCCCTATAATATTTATCTAATAACTTATGTTTATATTCATGAATATTATCATACCCTAAAAATTCACCTAATTCTTCTAATTGATTATCCTTATCTCCATACTTATACAATAACGCTTTATATATATTTTCATTATATGGATTTAACTTTATTATCTCTTTTATAGTATTTATTTCTTCATCTTTTGAAATTTTATTTTCTAATAACTTTTTAATTAAATTATTTGATTTATTTATATCTTTAATATTATTATATGAAGATATAGAATCTATATTATTGTAGTTTAAAGCATCTATTACTGCAAAATTAATATTAAATATACTTTCTACCATAGAGTTAACTAATTTATCTATTATTTCTATAGAAATACCGCCTTCAATTTTCTCATTATCTAAAACTATATTTTTCTCTTTCAACTTAAAAGGCCTTTTTATTAACTCAGAATTAATATTTAACTTAGCATATGTTATATCTTCTACACTATTATTTATAGCTTCTTTGTTATTATCATTCTTTATTTTCTCTAAAGTATTTTCCCATGTACAATAACTATTTAAATAGTATTTCTTGTTAAATGTATCTGTATCAATTTCTTTAATTCCAAATTCATTAAGAATATCTATAGCTCTTAAAATATAACTATTTAAATACTCATATCCAAAGCTTTCCCCATCTTTTAGTAATTGCTCAATACTATTAAATTTATTAGTGCATTCTTCAGTAAATGTCGAAACTGAATTAAAAGCTAATTTTAAGAATTCAGCTCTTATATCGTTTAGCTTAACAAATTCATCTGAGAAATAAATATCCCCATTTAATACCTTAAAGTTCATACTTTCCTCCCATATCATTAACATCTAATTAGTTAACTCATTACTCTTTTTTATTTCTGCATCTTTCATTATAATATTATCTTTTTGTTAATTTATTACAATTTTAACATAAAAATCTGTTATTTCATATATAAATTTAAAATTTATTATTACTTATTTTTATTTTAAGAATAAATATCCAAAAGCATACCCCGCATAAATAAATGCAAAATTCCATATAGTAATTCCTATAACTGAATATAAAGCAAATTTTATAAATCCAATATTAAATGTACCCGCAATTAAAGATATTAAAGTTCTTGCAACTGGTATAACCCTTGCTACAAGGATTCCTGTGCTTCCATACCGTTCTATATACTTATATGTTTTATCTATAGATTTTTTTAATTTAGGAAATTTATTTTGTAACTTATTTAAAATTGGTTTTCCACAATAATGCCCTAATATATATAAAATAAAACTTCCCAATAATCCGGCAATTACTGATATTATAAGAGTATATATAAAGTTTAATCCATCTGATTTCACCAATATTCCTGCAGCTGGCATTATTATTCCTGCTGGCATTCCTGGTAAATTTAAATATTCTAAAAAAACTATTATTGCTAAAAATATATACCCATACTTACCTATATATTGAATCATACTATTTATATCCACTAATCTTATACTCTCCTCTATAGATTTACTTATATTCAATAAAATTTATTCATAAATATCATAACAGTTATTAATCCACATAAAGTTCCTATTATTACACCACCAATAACATCTGAAGGATAATGTACACCTAAATATATTCTTGAAAAAGCAATTAAACAAGCTAATAACATTATCTCTAAAGAAGCTGCGTTATCAGTTTTAATAAAAACAGTTGCAACAGCAAAAGATGAAGCAGTATGTCCTGAAGGAAATGAATATGTAATTGGTCTTGATATTAAAAGCTCTTTTTTATCATCATCATAAAATGGTCTTTTTCTTTTTATAATATTCTTTATTATCCCTTCACCTATAATAGTAGTAATTACAAGAGCTATAAGTATTGTTTGCCCTAATACTCTATAATCCTTTTTTGTCATTAATAAAACAGATATAACAATCCATATTATCCCCAAATTTCCTACTGAAGTTATAATAGGCATTGTCTTATCAAAGGCCTTATTTCTAAATTTTATATTTATCCACCTTAAAATTGTATTATCTATCTTTTTTAAAATCTCTATCATTGCCCACTCACCTTCAATAATATAGTTTGTTTATATTCTTTCCATGACATATAAGCTATATGCATTTATTCATCCAATAAAAAATATCAGTAAATCTTAAGTATGATTTACTGATATTGGAATTATTTGTTTGTGTTTTATTCGTTCCACAATTGCGATGTATAAATCCCCTTATGTCCTGAGATAAAAACTGCTATCATACAAACAAGCATTGCAAATATAATATTATTTGCTCCAAAAAGCTCTAAATACATCATAAAACACGCAATAGGTGCATTTGTTGCTCCAGAAAAAACTCCAACAAGACCTAATGCTGCTGAAAATGCAAATGGTAAACCAAGTATATGTGATAAAGTGGCTCCTAATGTAGCACCTATAACAAATAATGGTGTAACTTCTCCTCCTTGATATCCAGCTCCTAAACACAAAGTGGTTAACATGAGCTTAATAATAAATGCTAAATAAGGCACATTTCCATCAAAAGCATCACTTAACAATCCCAAACTTAAGTTATTATACAGATTATTTCCTATAATTAATGTAGCTATAACCATCAAACTACCACCTACAAATATTTTTAAATATTGATTTTTACAATATTTTATTAGCTTTTCCTTAAACCACTGTGTCATATACACAAATAATCTACTAGCCAATCCAAAACAAATTGCTAATATAATAACTTTTGCAGTATTAATTAGATTAATAGACTCTACTGGTGGTATTTTATAATGAGTATGTTTAACGCCTAAAAGCTTAACAACTGAATTTCCTATAATAGCCGATGTTATTGCTGGAATCATTGAGTTATAGCTTAAACTACCTACTTTTGAAACTTCTATTGCAAATATTGTTCCTGTAAGAGGTGTTCCAAAAACAGATGAAAATCCAGCAGCTACACCACTTATTAATAATATTTTCTTTTCCTCTTCCGAAGTTTTTAAAGCTTTAGACAATGAATTTCCTATAGTTCCTCCTATTTGAACCCCTGTTCCCTCTCTCCCTACAGATCCACCAAAAAGATGAGTTAATACAGTTCCTAAAAAAACTAATGGCGCCATAATAAATTTAATTTCTTCTTTGCTTCCATTTATATTTTCAATAATTATATTATTACCCTTTTGAGAATTACCACCATATTTACTATAAAGAAAAGTCATTATCATACCAGATAAAGGAAGTATAAATATCAAAGATCCATACTTCAAATTAAGAGTTACTGAATTTTCTAAAAGTATTAAAAATATCCCTATAAACACCCCTGAAATGCTACCTATTATTATAGAAATCAGTACCAATTTCAGTATTGTCTTACTTTTCATCTATATCACTCCTTTTACCTATTACTTATTAAATTTCCCTAAATACAAAAATAATACCTATAAATAGAATACTTTTTAAATTTTACTCATTAAAATTAATTATAATTTCACCCTTTGGAACACATATTGTATCGTTTTCCAATAATGGCTTTATTGAAATATATAGTTACTTATGATAAAATCAAAAAACAGGGAATGAAGTACTCCCTTGATACTTATCAAAACCGCTTAATAAGCTAATGACTTCTACAACTTTTTTTGTTGTAGAAATCATTAGCTTTTTTTACTGTCACTTTATTTTAGGAGGATTATTTATGTTAATTAAACTTTTAGTAATTATAGTTAGCTTAATATTAATAGGAATATTAGCTAATTACAGTGGAAAATTAGTAGAACTTATAAAATTACCATCTCTTATAGGTATGATTTTACTTGGAATGTTTGTTGGTCCTTCATTTTTGAATCTTATTCCACAATCAACTTTGAATATCTCTCCATATATCAAAGACATTGCCTTAGTAACAGTATTATTTATAGGTGGATTAGGAATAAGTATAAATCAAATGAAACAAATAGGTAGGCCTGCTATCTTATTAAGTATAATACCTGCAACCCTAGAGGGATTAACAATTGCTTTTTTATCAATGATATTTCTTAATTTTACTTTTATCCAAGGTGCAATACTAGGATTTATAATAGCTGCTGTAAGTCCAGCTGTTTTAGTACCATCAATGGTTGATTTAATTAAAAGAAAAGTTGGACAAGATAAGGCAATTCCTCAAATGCTTTTAGTTGGTGCTTCTGCAGATGATACTGTTGCAATTACTTTATTTACAACTTTTTTAGGAATTTATATGGCTAGCAATAACGGACAATATATTTCTATTGCTAGTGAGCTTTTTTCAATTCCTCTTACTATTATTAGTAGTATATTTATAGGATGGGTACTTGCATTTTTAACTAAAAAATTATTAAAATCTATTAAATTTAATGCTTTAAGAGTTATTATTACATTTATAATTTGTTTATGTATTAGATTAATAGAAAATACTTTTCACTTAAAAACTTTTAATTCTTTATTAACTATAATGATTTATGGATTTTTCTTAAGAGCCTTTTTAGATGATCTAGCTCTTAAAATTCAAGATGGAATAAATGTTGTTTGGAAATACGGAAAAATTTATCTATTCGCCTTTGTTGGTATGGCTATTAATCCCTCTCTTGTTGGAGAATATTTATGGATAGGAATATTAATGCTTATTATATCTTTAACCATTAGATCAATAGGTGTTGCTATTTCCTTAATTGGGACTGACTTATCTTTTAAAGAAAGAATTTTTTGTATTATAGCTTACTTACCTAAAGCAACTGTTCAATCCGCTAAAGCTGGTATCCCTCTTCAAATGGGTGTTATTGGTGGTGAAATAATGCAGGCTATTGCTATTTTAAGTGTATTAATAACTGCCCCTATTGGTGCTATTGGTATTAAACTTTCATCATCTAGATTTTTAAATCAAGAAAACATCAACGAAGATTTAGCTGTATAATCAATTAAAAAGAACTGATATTTAACCTATATCAGTTCTTTTCCTTTTCTATATATTTTCTATTTTAATTACGTCATATCCCATATCTTCAATTTTTTCTTTTATTGAATCATCTGATTCACTTGTTTCTACAACAGCATAGTTTCCTTCTAAATTAACTTCAATTCCTGTTGCATCATTTAATTCTTCTAAAGCTTCAGTTACATGAGCAACACAATTTTTACAACTCATTCCTTCAATTAATATTTTCTTTTTCATAAAATCTCCTCACTTTCATCATCTTCAAGATATCCTTATTTTAATATTATTAATAACTATTTATACTTATTTATTGGGATTAAACTTTCTTAATCTTAATGCATTTGTTAAAACCGAAACTGAACTTAAGCTCATTGCAGCTGCACCTATCATTGGATTTAATAATGGTCCTCCAAATATATGAAGTACTCCCATGGCTACTGGAATACCTAATACATTATATCCAAATGCCCAGAATAGATTTTGTTTTATATTTCTAATAGTTGCTTTACTTAATTTAATAGCTGTAGTAACATCTCTTAAATCACCTTTCATAAGTACTATATTAGCTGATTCAATAGCTACATCAGTACCTGTTCCAATTGCAATACCAATATCAGCTTGTGCTAATGCTGGAGCATCATTTATTCCATCTCCAACCATCGCAACCTTGTTACCCTTCCCTTGAAGCTTTTTAACTTCATTTGCTTTGTCTTCAGGTAATACTTCTGCAAGAACAATATCTATTCCAACTTGCTTTGCAATAGCATCAGCAGTTTTCTTATTATCTCCCGTAATCATAGCAACCTTTATTCCCATCTTATGAAGATTTTCGATTGCTTCTTTACTACTTGGTTTAACTGTATCCGCAACTGCAATAATACCTTCTAATTTATTATTTATTGCAATATACATAGGTGTTTTACCCTCATTTGCCAATTTATCTGACTTAACACCTAACTCTCCAACTTCAATAGAGTTTTCACTCATTAATTTTTTATTTCCAAGTAAAATAGTCTTACCTTCTATTTCAACTTGAATACCATGGCCTGGAATAGCTTTAAAATTAGATATTTCTTTAAATTGAATATTTCTTTCCTCTGCACTTTTTACTATTGCTTCACCTAAAGGGTGCTCTGAACCTTTTTCACTACTTGCTGCTATAGATAGTAATTCATCTTCTAATATTGTACTAGTAATAATATCTGTTACTACTGGTTTACCTTCTGTAATAGTACCAGTCTTATCAAATACAATAGTATCAATTTGGTGAGTAACTTCTAAAGCTTCTCCCCCTTTAATTAATACTCCATATTCTGCGCCTTTTCCTGTTCCAACCATAATTGCTGTAGGTGTTGCTAACCCTAAAGCACATGGACAAGCTATAACTAAAACTGAAATAAATATTGTTAATGCAAATACTCCACTCTCACCAGCAATTAACCATCCGATACTAGCAAGTATTGCAAGACCAATTACTATTGGCACAAAGTATGATGCAATAATATCTGCCATCTTTGCAATAGGGGCCTTTGACCCTTGAGCATCTTCAACTAACTTAATAATTTGAGATAATGCAGTGTCTTTACCAACCTTAGTAGCTTTATATTTAATAAATCCAGTTTTATTAATACTCGCTCCTATTACCTTGCTTCCAATTGTCTTTTCAACCGGAATACTTTCACCTGTAAGCATAGCTTCATCAACAGCAGTAGCCCCTTCTATAACTTCACCATCAACAGGTAACTTTTCCCCTGGCTTAACTATAACTATATCTCCAACAATAACTTCATCTATAGGAATAACTAACTCTTTTCCATCTCTTACAATAGTAGCTGTCTTTGGTGCTAATCCCATAAGCTTTTTAATTGCTTGAGATGTTTTTCCCTTAGAAATTGCTTCTAGATACTTACCTAAAGTTATTAAAGCAAGTATTGTAACAGCTGCTTCATAATATAGACTCATAGCATAAGAACCATCACCTGTATAAATTTTATATGTTCCATATAAACTATAAATAAAGGCTGCACTTGTTCCTATTGCAATTAAAGAATCCATATTAGGACTTAATTTAAATAAATTTTTATATCCAATATAGTAAAACTTATATCCAATTATCATAACTGGTATTGTTAACACTAATTGAATTATTGCAAAATTAAGTGGATTCATCATTGGATCAATAATCTTAGGTAATGGCATACCAACCATATGACCCATTGTTATTGTTAAAAGAGGTACTGAAAATATTAATGATAATATTAATCTCCACAATAACTTTCCTTTTTCATCTAAGTTCTTTTTCTTTTCTTCTATTTTCTGCTCTTCTTCTCTTATTAATTTATATCCTGCCTTCTCAACCTTTGCTTTTATATCTCCAAAGCTTACAGCATCTGCATCATAACTTACTGAAAGTTTTTCTGTTGCAAAATTAACTACTGCATTTTCAATACCGGGCATTTTCTTTGTAACTTTTTCAACTCTATTTGCACAAGCCGAGCATGTCATTCCTTCTATTTTGTAAGTATGTGATTGAATATTTTTTTCTACTTTATATCCTATTTTTTCAACCTTTTGTTCAATATCTTGTTTAGTAACTGCTTGGTCATCATAATTAACTGTTAAAGTTTCTGTTGCAAAATTAACATTTGCTTCTTTAACACCATTCATTTTGCTAACTACTTTTTCAATTCTGTTAGCACAAGCAGAACATGTCATACCGCTTATTTTAAACTTATTATTCACCTCTATCACTCCCTTAAATAAAAATATTTATTTAAATACTATCACTATTTGTTGCACCCCCCCTGGGTGGGGTTATAAACCTATTATATTCTTTTTTTTATTATTTGCAATAGTTTTTTTATTATTTAATGATATTATTTATCAATTAAAATATTTATTTTAATTGCGTATCATAAGTATGTATTTTTTACATATATATTTATTAAGAAATTATTGTAAACGTTTTATTAATTTGGGAGGACTTTTTATGATCAGTTTCTTTGTTTGTCTAGCTATATTGATAATTGGTTATTGTCTATATAGCAAACTTGTTGAAAAAATCTTTGGACCAGAGTTTGACAGAAAGACACCTGCATTAGTTCATCCGGATGGAGTCGACTATATGCCAATGAAACCCTGGAGATCATTTTTAGTGCAACTTCTTAATATTGCAGGGCTTGGTCCAATATTTGGTGCATTATCAGGAGCTATCTGGGGACCATCAGTATACCTTTGGATTGTTTTTGGTACACTTCTTGCTGGTGGCGTTCATGATTTTCTAAGTGGTATGCTATCAGTTAGAAATGATGGAGCAAGTATCTCTGAAATTGTAGGTATTTACCTAGGTAAAGTAATGAAAAATGTAATGAGAGTATTTTCAGTTATTCTTCTTGTTATGGTTGGAGTTGTATTTATGGTTGGTCCTGCCGGTTTATTAGCAAAACTTACACCTAATTTTATGAATGTAACCTTCTGGACAATTGTTGTATTAATTTATTATTTTCTTGCTACTTTATTACCTATTGATAAGATTATCGGAAAACTATATCCTATTTTCGGTATATGCTTAATTATTATGGCTGTAGGTATTGCAGGTGCAACAATATTAAATAATGGTACTAATCCAATGATGGAAATTACACTTGAAAATCTACATCCTGATGGTGCTCCAATTTGGCCATTAATGTTTATTACAGTAGCCTGTGGTGCTATTTCAGGTTTCCACGCAACACAATCACCTATTATATCAAGATGTATAGAAACTGAAAAAGATGGTAGAAAAATATTTTATGGTGCTATGGTTGCAGAAGGAATAATTGCTCTAATATGGGCTTCTGCTGGTATTGCTTTCTATAAGGGAACTGGTGGATTACTTGCTGCAGGTGGAGGTAATTCTTCAACTGTATATGATATGTCCATTGGCCTTTTAGGTAAGGTTGGTGGAGTTCTTGCTATGCTTGGTGTTATTGTATGTCCTATTACTTCAGGAGATACAGCCTTTAGAAGTGCAAGACTTACAATATCAGATTGGTTTAAAATTGATCAAACTAAAATTCCTAAGAGATTAATGCTTGCTATTCCTTTACTTGGAATTGGATATTTAATTTCACTTATAGATTATTCAGTTGTTTGGAGATATTTTTCATGGTCAAATCAAACACTAGCTATGATAGTTCTTTGGGCAGGCTCTGTATATCTTGCTAAATATGCTAAGATAAATAAACCAATTTCATCATTAATTGCAGTAATTCCTGCAACCTTTATGTCAGCAGTAAGTTGTACTTATATTTTATACGCACAAGAAGGCTTTAAACTTCCAACAAGAATTGCATATCCTATAGGTATAATTTTTGCAGTTATATGTTTGTGCCTATTCTTATTCCGTACATTTATACCTGCTATAAAAGCTAAAGCTAATTAAAAATTAATAATCTAAAAAAATAAAGGTACCAAATTGAATTTAATATAAAACTCAATTTGGTACTTTTAACTTTTCATTAAATAAACGCCCCAAACTCAGGACTATCATTAATATCATTAAGCAAATGCTTAATTTCCTGATCTTTATCCTTATCCATTACTAGGATAACATCACCTGCATCCACAACTACTAAATCCTTAACTCCAAAACCAATAATCAGTTTTTCGTCTCCTCCAAATATGGAGCAATTTTCACAATCCTGGATATAGACATTATTGCTTATCTTGTTATTTCTATATTCACTTAAATATCTGCTTAATGCAGTAAAACTTCCTATGTCATCCCACTGAAAAGTTCCTTTAATTACATATGCTTTCCTAGTTCTTTGCATTACTCCAAAATCTATAGAAATACCATCGATGTTTTCATATTCTTCTCTAATTACCTCTTCTTCATCATTTTCTCCTAAATGTTGATATATATTCATTAATGACTTATACATCTTAGGCAAATACTTTTCAATTTCTCTTAATATAACATCTGCTCTAAAAACAAACATCCCTGAATTCCATAGATAGGTCCCCTTTAATAAAAAGTCTTTAGCTACTTCAATATTAGGTTTTTCAGTGAATCTTGCTATTTTATATGCCTGAGATGCAGAAGCTATTCTTTCTCCCATTTCAATATATCCATAACCAGTTTCAGGTCTAGTTGGAGTAATACCTATTGTAACTATCCCTCTACGTCTATTAGCTATTTCAATAGCTTCTGATAGTGTATCTAAATAATCCTTTTGACCTTCAATATGATGATCAGAAGGTAAAACTACCATTACAGCATCATTATCTTTTTTTAATAACTTAATGGCTGATAACCCTATACAAGTAGCAGTTTCTTTATTAGCCGGTTCAGTAAATATATTTTCAGAATTAACATCTGATAACTCATCTCTTATTTTTTCCAAATAACCCCTGTTAGTTACCACATAAATATTATCCTTCTTAATTAAAGGAGTAATTCTTTCAACTGTATTTACTAAAAAGCTTTTATTATTAATAACCTTCAAAAATTGCTTAGGTTGATTTGCCCTTGATAAAGGATATAGCCTTGTACCTTTTCCTCCAGCTAAAATTAGCGCGTATATCACAAAATTCCACTCCACGTAGTACTATGTTTTATTATATGAGTGCCTTTTACCAATTGTGAAATCATAATGTTATTTCATTATTTTCTTTAAAATATTTATTTTTTCTTTATAAGGTGCAAATCTCACATTAAATTCTACAAATGTTCCTCTCTCCATTACTGACCTTTTATGAGTAAATGCATCAAAACTAGCCTTACCATGATAACTACCCATGCCGCTATATCCTACTCCTCCAAAAGGTAAATTCCCATTAGCTACATGGATTATAGTATCATTTATAGTAACCCCTCCAGATGTAGTGCATCTTAAAATATTATTTATACTTTTTTTACTTTCGGAGAAATAATATAATGCTAAGGGCTTTTCTCTCTTATTAACAAAGTCTATTATCTCTTGTATATTCTCAAATTCTATTACTGGTAATATTGGTCCAAATATCTCCTCAGTCATAACATTAGAATTAACATCTACATTAGTTAGAATAGTTGGCTCCATATATAATTCAGTATTATCTATATTACCTCCATAATATATCTCACCATCATTAATATATTTCTTTAACCTATTTAATGAAGCTGTATTAACTATTCTAGGATAATCAGGACTCTCCTTAACACTTTTTCCAAACTGTTTATGTATTTCTTTAATAATTAAGTTTAATAATTTATCCTTAATACTACTATGAACACATAAATAATCTGGTGCCACACAAGTTTGACCTACATTTAAAAACTTTCCCCAAACTATTCTTTTAGCTGCAAGTTCTAATTTTGCATCTTTATCAACTATACAAGGGCTTTTTCCACCTAATTCTAAGGTTACAGGTATTAAATTTTTAGCTGCTTTCTCCATAACTATTTTTCCAACTCTGATGCTACCAGTAAAGAATATATAATCAAATGGAAGATCTAATAAAGCTGATACAGCTTCTTTTCCCTCTAATGGGCTAACTACCCTTAAATATCCTTCTTGAAAATTTTCATTAATTATTTCTTCTAATAATATTGAAGTATTCTTTGCATTTTCTGATGGCTTTATTATTGCTGTATTACCAGCAGAAATAGCCCCAATCAATGGGGCTATAACTAATTGAAATGGGTAATTAAATGGGCCTATAATTAACGTCACTCCATATGGCTCTTTATATATGTAGCTTTTAGCAGGATAATATACTATTGGTGATTTTGATTTTTCTATTTTTGACCATTTTTTTATATTCTTTATATGTGTATTAATTTCATCATATATAAGTCCTACTTCAGTTGCATAACTCTCAAAATTAGATTTCCCTAAGTCTTTTTTTAATGCATCTAAAACTTTATCTTCATTTTCTTTAATTACTTGCTTTAGTTTTTTTAAATTATTTATTCTAAAATTAATATCATTTGTTTTTCTTAAATTAAAGAATTCCTTTTGTCTATTAAATACTAATTTTAAATCATTCATTTATTAACCTCTTATTTAAAAGTTTTTATTACATTTTACCATACTTTAAATTTCCTTCAAAAAGATTATTAGAAATAATAAATTCTGATATTCCTGATGCATATGGTGCTATTTCATATAATCCGAAATAAATTACAACTGTATTATTCTTTATATAAAAATTTTGATTATCTACTATTCCATTGAATCCATCCTTTCCAGTAAAATATCTATCTGGATCTTTACTTATTTGTCTATTTATTTCTTTATTAATTACATCTTTATAATTGTAATTATCTTTAAATATATCTTTTAGTTGAATTTCATTACCAGTTAATTTTTCTACATTATAAGCAATTCTATTTGTTATACCATGAGCTCCACCTGAAAATTGATAATAATCTATATAAAAACTAATAATATCGGAATTGTTAGTAACCTTATATCTAGCATATAATTGATATGGCATTAACGGTGCTATCTTATTCTTAAAATATTCATCTGCAATCTGTTTAACTTCATTAATCCAATTTTCTGTCCACCTTATAATTTCATTATTGACTATTTCTTCTTTTTCTTTATTGCTGATACCATTTATCTGTGGAATAACTACATTAATGTCTAAATAATCATTTTTTGACTTATATATTTTATCCACAATCTTTATCTTAGAATTATCTTCATTCAATTCACTAGTTTTCAACATAGCCTGTGGATAACTCACGATATTTATTAGCAACATTAATATTACTAAAAACCACATTTTTAGCCATTTCATAAAATCTCCCTCCTCTATATTCGCTAAATTTTACACTTATTTTATTATTATCTACAATAAATCTAATAATTATTAACCTATATATCAACATTTTTTTAACAAGTTATCCACAGCTACCTGTGAATTATGTGCGTAACCTCTAGTTTTTGTTAATTCTATAAATTTATTTCATATTTAAATTTTATTTCATATTAAGTTTATCCACAGCCTATATATAGTATTTATAAAATATCTATAATCTAAACATTAAATAAAAAAATAAACCATAATATAATAATAAAATTTTATTTTTATCATTATATTATGGCTAAATTTTATATTAGATAAATTTTATTTAACTATATTTAATACCACTTTAAGTATTATTCTTCATCTACTTCTTTTGTTTTCCCAGATGTTGATATTAAATTATTTAAACCTTTCAGTTCTTTATAAGTTAAATCTCTCCATTCACCAATTCTTAATTCACCTAAATTTATATTCATTATTCTAATTCTTTTTAACTTCACAACTTCATATCCTAATGCTTCACACATTCTTCTTATTTGTCTATTTAAGCCTTGAGTTAATATTATTCTGAATGTATTATTTCCTTCTTTTTTAACATAACACTTTTTTGTAACTTGACCTAAAATTTTAATTCCGTTACTCATTCTTTTTACAAACTCTTCATTAATAGGTTTATTAACAGTTACTATATATTCTTTTTCATGATTATTTCCTGCTCTTAATATTTTATTAACTATATCACCATCATTAGTCATAAATATTAATCCTTGAGAATCCTTATCTAATCTTCCTATTGGAAATATCCTTTTTTTATGATTGACAAAATCAACTATATTACCTTTTACTTTATGCTCTGTTGTACAAGTAATTCCTACAGGTTTATTTAATACTATGTAAACTAAATCTTCATCCTTTGATATTAGTTTTCCGTTTACTTTAACCTTTTGACCTTTTGATACCTTAGTTCCCATAGTAGCTTTAACGCCATCAATAGTAACTAATCCACTTTCTATTAACTTATCTGCCTCTCTTCTTGAACAAAAGCCTGATTCACTTATATACTTATTTAATCTAATAGTATCTCCTCTATCATTATGAACAATCACATTTTTCTTTTTTATAGACCTTTGTTGCATATTTACCTTCCTTTGTTTTTCTTAATTTTAAATTATAAATTAACCTTTTAATAAATTATATCCTACTTAATTTAATTTATGTTCAGAACCAGCATTATTAAATCTTACTTTTAAATCTTTTTTATAAATAAAATCAGCAGTTTTATCTAAAGTATTATGTTTTAAAGCTTTCCCAGTAATTGTTACAACTATTCCTGAGCTTTTTACCATTTCATTTTCACTAGCATATTCTATTATTTTATATACTGCTTCATCAATATTATTATCTAACACACTAGTTTCTGAAATTAATGTTTTTCCTTTTTCAGTAGGCGAACTAATATTTAAAACTCTATTAAATCCATTTATTTCTATTTTAATTGTTGAAGTAGTTTCCACCACTACTGTGCTAACTATATTATTATATTTATATATTATAGATAAAACAAAAATTAATGCAAAAATAGATATAATAGATACATATAATTTATAATCCTTTAAGCCTTTTTTTTCTATAGATTTTATTTCTTCCCCTTTAAAACAAGGTTCTTTTAATTTAAGTTTTTTAAACTCACCTAGAGATGTCATTACAATAGCATTCTTTTTATTATTTTCAAAAACTATTCCTTCAATTCCTAGACTCTCTTCATATTCAACTATATCTTTTCCTAAATCTTCATCTGTATTTTCAACTATTTGAATATAATCTTGTAAATTTTTATATTCTGGGTTTCCTAATATTAGAGTATAAGCAATTATATACTCTCTATACTTTTTTATATACTTTGAAGTTGTTCTAGTTGCCATGCATACTGCATTTACTGGAATATCTCCTTCATTTATAAATTTATCATATAACTCACTATTAGTAGTTATGAACATTGCTATATTTAGCAACTCATTTCTTATTGAATAACTTACATTATCTTTAATTAAATCTTTTACTAATACTTTATATCTTAATAATTCTGAATTAAACATTATTATTTGCTGATTTCTCAATTCTATTATCTCATCACTAATTAATATTAGTGATTTTATTGAAGAAAATCTGTATTTATTCTTATGAAACTTGTCCATTTGCCCTCCAACCATTACAAATCTTCTCTTTCTATTAGTTTTCCTGTTACTATAACTCTTCTTTTAGACCCTATAGTGCATGTTATTAAAGTAATTTTCTCATAATCTGCATCATCTAAAACCTCAACTTGATCGGGATCTACTATGAAACTATTATCAACTTGATAAGTAAATCTTCCATCCTTAGTTGTAACGATAACTTCATCTCCTACTTTAACTTTATATAAATTTATAAATGCATCAGTAAAATCAGAAACTCTATGCCCAGCCACAGCGAAATTTCCTACCTCTCCAGGCATGGCCAATTCAGGAAATCTCCCTAAAAAGTATTTAATTACATCTTCACCAGTTCCGTCTACAACTGGTTGCTTTAACTTAATTGACGGTATTTCCATTATAGCTATTGGTGTATACCCGTTTATAGCTTCTAAGCTTACTGATTCACTATCTTCTTCATTTTTTGCTTCTGAAAGTTGATTTTCAAAAACCTGTAATAATTCATTTTGCTTATGTGAAGTAACTATTTTTTTATAAGCAACACTTCCTATTATTCCAATACCTATAAGAATTAAAGTGACACCAAATATCCTTCTAAATTTTCCCATATATTCCACCCCTAAAAATAATATTATTTTCCTTTTTTTGTTCATATATAATTTTTTATACATATATTATAACATAAAGCATTAAAAAAACATTAATACATTTTAATGTAAATTATATGGGGGAGTTTATGAAATATAATAAGGATAATGTTATTTATATCGATTTCATATTCAAAAGAAAAAAAATAAATTCAAAAACTGTTTTATTTTTCTATAAGCTTTACTCAAGGGTATTTACTATATTACCAACTAGAATAAAACTTTCTAGAAATAAAAAATCGTCTTCATATAACAATCGTAAAACTTCTAACTATTAATTATAAATATCCCATTTTTGTTATATTCATAATTCATCTTTATGATAAAATATACTTAAAAAATTTAATGAGGTGATTTAATGAGAATAGGAATGGGATATGACGTACATAAATTAGTTGAAGAAAGGAATTTAATTCTAGGTGGAGTTAAAATTCCTTATGAACTTGGTTTATTAGGTCATTCAGATGCAGATGTATTATTACATGCAATAATGGATTCTTTACTTGGTGCCGCTTCACTAGGCGATATAGGAAAACACTTTCCTGATACCGACTCTAAATACAAAGGAATATCTAGCATTGAACTTTTAAAACATGTTGGTAATCTTTTAACTAAACATAATTATAAAATTGGAAATATAGATGCAACAATAATTGCTCAAAAGCCTAAAATGGCTCCTCATATACCTAAAATGAGAGAAAATATTGCCTCTGCTTTAAATATATCAATAGATCAAATAAACGTTAAAGCAACTACAGAGGAAGGGCTTGGCTTTACCGGTGAAGGACTTGGCATTTCTTCTCAATCTATTTGTTTACTTTTTAATTAATAAGATTAATTTATTTAATAATATCTTACTTATAAAAAAATTAAGAGTTGCACAGCAACTCTTAATTTTTAAACTACCTTTTTCTCTTTAACTACAACTTTATTTTCCTTTTTTCTGTGATACCAAACAATTGCTATAACAGCTGAAATACCCATTAAATATGGATAAAATAAATATTTCATTATTGCAAAAGGAGAAAGTGCTGCTAACCCAGCTGCTGATATAAGTTGTGCTCCATATGGTATAACCCCTTGGAATACACATGAGAACATATCCATAATACCTGCAACTCTTTTAGGCTCAAGCCCTACCTCATCTGATATATCTTTAGCTATAGGTCCTACTGTAACTATCGCAACTGTATTATTTGCTGTACAAATATCTACTAAGCTTACCAATGCAGCAATACCAAGCTCTGCTCCCATTTTACTCTTAAATCCTCTTAATCCCTTATTTATTATAAAGTCTATTCCACCATTATATTTTATAATTTCTATAGTACCTGAAATTAAAATTGATATTATTATAAGTTCACTCATTCCTCCAATACCATCTGCTATTGCTCCAAAGAAACCTAATAAATCAAAACTTCCCCCGATAAATCCTATAACTCCAGCTATTACTATTCCACCTAGTAAAACTACAATAACATTTAATCCAACTAATGCTCCAATTATAACAGCTATATAAGGAACTATCTTAATTAAGCTGTAATCTAACGCTTCAACACTAGTTACCCCTGCATTTTTTGTTATTAACACAAATATAAAAGCTGTAATAATAGCTGCTGGTAATACTATCTTAAAGTTCATTTTAAACTTATCCTTCAGCTCGCACCCTTGAGTTCTAGTAGCAGCAATAGTTGTATCTGAAATCATAGATAAATTATCACCAAACATTGCTCCACAAACTACTGATGAAACAGCCACAGCTGTAAGTATTCCTGTCTTCTCTGCAACACCAACAGCAATCGGTACTAACGCCACTATTGTTCCCATTGATGTTCCAACTGATAATGATATAAAACAAGCAATTATAAATATACCTGCAATCATTATATTACTTGGAAGTATAGATAAACCTAAATTTACAGTTGAATCAACTGCCCCCATTGACTTTGCAACTTGTGCAAAAGCTCCTGCAAGTATAAATATTAATACCATTAAAATAATATTACTATTTCCTGCCCCCTTACAGAACATCTCTATTTTTTCTTCAAACTTTACTTTTCTATTCATTATTAACGCCACTAACGCTGACGCTAAAAATGGAACTATTACTGAAACTGCATAAAAATCCTTAGCTAATAAAGCTGATGCTACATAAACAATTACAAATACAAGTAACGGTAATAACGCCCATCCGTTTCCTCTTTTGTTCATTACTAATTCCTCCTATAATAATTATTCTTAATAAAAAAGCTTCCGAGAAACTCAGAAGCATAATTATCAAAATTACATATATTTCTCTCATCTATCAGGATTTAGCACCACATTCTAGTAGTAACAAGTTACAGATTCTAAGTAACAAGTTAAAATTTAACGACTTGTCACTTATTACTTGTCCCCTTGTCACTTATGACAGGTTGCCGGGCTTCATAGGGCCAGTCCCTCCACCACTCTTGATAAGCTAATTTTTCAATTTTCATAAATAAGATTAACAAATTAATAAATTAATGTCAACTAAAAAAATTTTCCTATAATATTTGTATAGAAAAATTTCTTTTTTATAAAATTTATAATTTATTAATTTATTTATAATAAAAAAAGGAAGTAATATTAATTACTTCCTTTTTTATGGTGCGCCATCACGGGTTCGAACCGGGGACACCCTGATTAAGAGTCAGGTGCTCTACCAACTGAGCTAATAGCGCATAAAAATTTTTAAAAAAAATGGAGCGGGTAGTGGGAATCGAACCCACCTTTCCAGCTTGGAAGGCTGGAGTATTACCGATATACGATACCCGCATGCTCTTGACAGTAATAATTATAATAAATATTGATTATACTGTCAAGTTTTTTTATATTACTTCTGTAAGATTTTTTTGTAATATTTCTCTAAATTGCTCCCCTATTTTCTTATTAGTAGTAGCTTTTTTACATATTTCTAACCAATTTGTCGTATCTTCATTTATTTTTTCTCTAATCTCCTCTTGGCTACCGGACATATAACTTGATTCTAAAACAAATTTACCAAGTTCCTCTGGTTTCTCAAATATTTTTAAATATAAAAATTCACTGCTATCTCCATACCAAGTTCTATTAAAATCTCTTACAAATTTCTTTAGTTCTAAAATTAATTTACCTTTTGGTAAATCCCAGCACTTCTTAATCATATTAAGATGATTTCTCATCTTTGTTGCTTCTTCTTTAGTAATTTTTTTATCTTTTTCTCCATCACTTATCACCTGCTCTGCAGATTTTATAGGAATTGCTTGCACAGATCCATTTTTAGAGTTAATCCATATATAAAAAGCTTCTGGTAAAAAAGAATATTGAATATATCCTATTAAAGCCTTATCATCTGGCAAATACCCCCATATATTATTTAATCCATTTTCTCTACAAAAGATTAACGTGTGGATATAAAGGCTCTTATCTGTTGGCAGTTTATGCATAAGCATATGTCCTCTAATAGTTCTATTTTCACTAATTAGTTCTTTCCAATAATCAAAAGAATTATAATTTTGCCTCACATTATCACCTTTCTTCATAATTTTTAATATAATATACTATATATTAATACTAACACTTTATACCAAAATTAATCAATAGGAATGGTTTAAAGTTACGTAAATTTGATATTTCGCACAATTTAGATTATAATATAATAAAAGGATTAAAGGGGGCAATCCATTGTACAATTGTGAGATATGTGGAAATAAAGCGGATATTCATCATATTATTCATAGGAGTGAAGGTGGTTTTGATATTGAGATAAACTACAAATATTTATGTGCTTTGCATCATAGAGGCAAAAATGGTCCGCATCAAAATCAGTTTGTTGATCTTCAATATAAAGTTGATATGCAAACTAAATTGTACAGCATTCTTCCAAAAGAGTATTATTCTCCAAAAGAAATATCACAAATTTTAGGTATCCATAATAACTCTTTAAAAAGATTATTAAAAAATCTCAAGAGATATAAGGAAGGATATAAAAAAGATGATATAATCTTTACTTTAATGGGTTGTGTCAGATATACTGTAGATACTTTAGAGGAGCTAGCTTTAGATTTATTAATAGATGCTCTTTAATATTAAATTTTTGAAATTATAGTAGTATGAAATAAGATTTCTTATTCTACTACTTTTTTTTGCGATAAATTTACCTGTTATATCTAATACTATAATATTATTTTAACTATTTTAAATTTTATTATAATAAATTATTTATAACCCTTCATATTATTCAAGAAGTCATTTTACTAATGTAATATTTTAAGAAAACAAAAAAAGCTGTGAAAAACACAGCTTCAACATGGAGCGGGTAGTGGGAATCGAACCCACCTTTCCAGCTTGGAAGGCTGGAGTATTACCGATATACGATACCCGCATATTTATTTTTATTAAGTTCCCTTGAACAATTTAAATTATATTATAATCATTATAGGTTGTCAACATATTTTTTAAAATTTATATAAATATTTTTATTATGAAGCGAAAGACGGGACTCGAACCCGCAACGTCCACCTTGGGAAGGTGATGCTCTGCCATTGAGCCACTTTCGCAAATGGTGCAGATGAAGGGAGTCGAACCCTTACACCATTGGCGCTAGATCCTAAGTCTAGTGCGTCTGCCAATTCCGCCACATCTGCATCTACTATTTATATATTACCATATTTTGTAAGAAAATTCAATGTATTTTACTTTTTTTATATTCCCATATTAAGTTGAACAAAAGCTTCTCCTAATGGTTTTCTGAATTCATAAGTATTTCCTCTCTCCTTATCCCCTATTATGAATAATCTTTTATCAGTTATTATCGTAAATCTATTAAAAAACTCTTCTCCATTATTTCTCCAATATCTTAATACCCAATGGTTAGACCTACTTGAAAAGTATTGAAGCCAATCATAAGAAGAAAATTCAATTGAATTATAATTATACATAAGACCCACTCCTTAAACTTTAATTTACTCAATAATATGTTGCTTTACTTAATAATATGACTTATTAGATAAAATATTTTGCCTTTCGCTTTATTGACATTACAAAGTCATATAATTATAATTATTGTTAAGTAAAATTGTAAATTATTTTAATTCGATGAAGAGACGAGTAAATTAAACCTTCATTTACAGAGAGAAAATGCATTAGCTGTAAGCATTTTTAAATGAAATTAATTGAAGACTACCTCTGAGAGACTCTAATCAAGTCCGTTGCATCACGTTACGATGTTTACTTAAGTGGTCTATTGTAGACAATTAAGGGTGGAACCGCGGGAATTATAATGCTCTCGTCCCTTTTCTATACTGTTTTGTATAAGAAAAGCGACGAAGAGCTTTTTTTATACAGTAAATTACTATTATATATTTAGGATAAAGATAATTTTATTTAGAGTTAACTTAAAAACAGCTACACAAACACTTTAACTCTTTTTATTGCTTATTCACTCCTAAATATAAAAAAATTAAACTTATGGTCATATTCAATTAAATAAATAAGTTTAATTAACAAAATAAAATATTTTTAATTTAACTTGAATGAAGGGAGATATAAAAAATGATAAAAATTACTTTAAAAGATGGATCAATCAAAGAAGTTGAAAGTGGATCATCAGTTTTAGACGTGGCTAAAGCAATAAGCGAAGGTTTAGCAAGAGTTGCTCAATGCGGAATAGTTAATGGTAAGGTTGTAGATTTAAGAACAACTTTAAATGAAGATTGTGAATTAGAAATTTGTACTTTTGATTCTCAAGAAGGGAAAGATACTGTAAGACACAGTATTTCTCATGTACTTGCAGCTGCAGTTAAAAGATTATTCCCAGAAGCTAAGATTGCTATTGGACCTGCAATTGCTAACGGATTCTACTATGATTTCGATGTAGAAAAACCTTTTTCTGCTGATGATTTAGAAAAAATCGAAGCTGAAATGAAAAAAATAATAAAAGAAAATCCTCAAATCGAAAGATTTGAACTTCCTAGAAATGAAGCTTTAGAACTTATGAAGGATGAACCTTACAAAGTTGAATTAATAACTGATCTTCCAGAAGGTGAAGTTATTTCTTTCTATAAAATAGGTGATTTCACTGACCTTTGTGCAGGACCTCACGTATTATCATTAAAGAATATTAAAGCTATTAAACTTATAAGAAGTGCTGGTGCTTACTGGAAAGGTGATGAAAAGAACAAAATGCTTTCTAGAATATACGGAACTGCATTCTTAAAGAAAGCTGATTTAGATGCTCATTTAGAAGCTTTAGAAGAAGCTAAAAAGAGAGATCATAACAAATTAGGTAGAGAACTTGGAATATTTACTACTGACGAAAAAGTAGGTCAAGGTCTTCCTCTATTCATGCCTAAGGGAGCTAAATTATTCCAAACTCTTCAAAGATGGATTGAAGATGAAGAAGAAAAGAGAGGTTACGTTTTAACTAAGACTCCATTTATGTCTAAGAATGACTTATTCGTAGCTTCTGGGCACTGGAGCCACTATAAAGATGGTATGTTTGTATTAGGTGATGAGGAAAAAGATGCTGAAGTTATGGCGTTAAGACCAATGACTTGCCCATTCCAATTTACTGTTTATAATGCAGAACAACACAGCTATAGAGATCTTCCAATAAGATATGCTGAAACTTCTACTCTATTCAGAAAAGAAGCTTCAGGTGAAATGCATGGTCTTACTAGAGTTAGACAATTCACTTTATCAGAAGGTCATATAATCTGTACTCCAGAACAATTAGAAGATGAGTTTAAAGAAGTTGTTGATTTAATAAACTATGTTATGGAAACTTTAGGAATCTCTGAAGATATCTCTTACAGATTCTCTAAATGGGATCCGACAAACACAGAAAAATATATAAATAACCCAGAAGCTTGGGAAGCTACTCAAAACCAAATGAGAACTATCTTAGATCATTTAGGAATTGATTATGTTGAAGCTGAAGGTGAAGCAGCATTCTATGGTCCAAAACTTGATATTCAATCTAAGAATGTTCATGGAAAAGAAGATACAATAATCACTGTTCAAATCGACTTTGCTTTAGGTGAAAGACTTGGTATGACTTATATAGATAAAGATGGTGAAAAGAAAATACCATTTGTTATTCATAGATCATCAATTGGATGCTACGAAAGAACTATTGCTACTTTAATTGAAAAGTATGCTGGTGCTTTCCCAACTTGGATGTCTCCAGTTCAAGCTAAAGTTCTTCCACTATCAGATAAATACGCTGATTATGCTAACGAAGTAGTTAAAACTTTAAGAAGTAATGGTGTTAGAGTTGAAGCTGACCACAGAGTTGAAAAAATTGGTTATAAAATTAGAGAAGCTAGACTTGAAAGAGTTCCTTATATCTTAGTTGTAGGTGAAAAGGAAGCTGCTAACAATGAAGTTTCTGTAAGAAGCAGAAAGAATGATGATGAAGGAGCAATGGCTTTAGATGCATTTGTTTCTAGAATCACTTCTGAAATAGCTAATAAAGAAAGATAATTTTACTAAACATGATAAGTATATTTTGCTTATCATGTTTTTTTATTTAATTTTATAATTTTAATATATTGTTTTATATGCAATTAACATAAAATTTATTAATTTGTATATCATTATATATATGAAGTATTTAGTATAAAAGGATTGATTAATTTTGAGATTTAATGAAAATAATAATTTAAAATTAACTAAAGAAGAAATTGAAAATTGTAGACATAAATCCGAAAAAAAGTGGTATGGAATTCTAGTATTTATTAACTTAATTATAATAATTTCAGTAATAATTTTTTGTATTATAAATATTCATAATTATAATACCTTACCTAATACTTTAAAAGAATCTTTTTCCGATCCTTCTGCCTATGCAAATGTTGTAATCTCTCCTAGTTCTGCTTTAAGTAATTTTCCAACAGAACTTCAACTACTAATAACAGGATTAATAGTAATAATTGCTTTTCCTTTTGGAGTAAATCTCTATTATGCAAAATATAGATCTAGAGCAATAAAGATAACTGAAAATAACTTTCCAGAAATATACTATAATATTTCTGAATACTCTAATAAGCTAGGTCTAAAAAAAATACCTGAAGCTTTTTTAATTCAACAAAATGGTGTTATGAATGCTTTTTCTGCATTTATAATTCATAAGCAATATATAGAAATAGATAGTGATTTATTTGAAATTGCTTATAGAGAATATAATGATTTAGAATCTATTAATTTTATAATAGCTCATGAATTGGCTCATATAAGATATAAGCATGCTACATTTTCTTATAATTTATTTATTTTATTTTCAACTTTAATTCCTATAATAGGAACTACCGCATCTAGAGCCAGAGAATATAGCTGTGATAGGCTTGCTCAAAAAGTTACTGGTAATAGTGGTGTTGAAGCCATATTTTCTTTATTTGCCGGTAAGCATCTTTATAAGAAAATTGATGTTTATGATTATATTGAAAATAGTAAGGATATAAAAGGATTTTTTGTATGGTGTAATAATTTAGTAAGTTCTCATCCAATATTACCAAAAAGAATTAGAGCATTAATTATGGAAAAAGGAAGCGGAGAACTTTATTAGCAAATTACAAATTTTAACCTTAATGAGTTATAAATAAGAAAAAAGCTAATGTAATCTGCACATTACATTAGCTCTTTTCCTTTTCACACAACTTATTTAAATTCAACATTGGCTTATAAATAATACAAGATATAATTTTAAGAGAAAATTCTTCCTTAAAGGAAAGATGATTTTAACTAGTTTTTAGAATAATACTCTACAACTAAAACTTCATTAATTTCTATTGGAACTTCAGTTCTTTGAGGAAGTCTTTCTAAAACTCCAGAGAAATTAGCTTCATTTTTACTTAAGTATGGTAAAACATTAAGAATATTTGATTCAAAGTTTTCTTTGAACATAGGATTCTTTTGAGACTTTTCTCTTAATTTGATTTCATCTCCAACTGAAACATTGAATGATGGAATATCAACTTTTTTACCATTAACTAAAATATGACCATGTACAACCATTTGTCTTGCTTGTCTTATTGAATTTGCAAAACCTAATCTATAAACTAAATTATCTAATCTGCATTCTAATAAGTTAATTAAAGCATGACCTGTTAATTCTTTTGATTTAGATGCTTTTTCAAAGTAGTTAGCAAATTGTTTTTCCATAACTCCATAATAAGCTCTTAATCTTTGCTTTTCTAATAATTGAGTACCATAGTCAGAAAGTTTTTTATCATTTCTTGCTGTACCCTTGGCTGCTCTTTTCATTGCTTTTGGATGTCCACAAACATTTAAGCCTAATCGTCTGCACTGCTTAAATCTTGGTCCCATCATCTTTGCCATACAATCATCTCCTTAAATTATTTCTAAGCTTGAATATAATATAACATATAATTTCCCTTTTGTAAATGAAAATAATTATCATTATCAAATTTTATTTCTTACAAATATACATTTTTTAACCAACAATAAAAGACTGTATAAAAATTAAAATACAGTCTTTTATTTATTTTAGCTACTAAGCAACTATTAGCCTCTTTGCTTCTTTATAATAATTTTCATTTTTAATTTTCTCAATAAATTTTTCTACATATGCTTCTGAAGTACATTCAATAAAAATTGCAACTTCTCCTTTTACACTTTTATCTATAATCTTTATATTATTAAAATTTTCTCTACATTTATTTATTGTTTCGTCTATATTTAATGTTTTTATTCTTAATATACAATTGCATGTTTTACTTGCAAACTTAATCACATTTGCTTCTTCTCTACTAAAGCTATAAATATCAGTAAATCTATTATTTATAATATCATTTAAATCACTATAGACAGCACTTCCTGTTGGTAATTTTCCAGCACCCTTACCTACAAATAATAACTCCCCTATTTCATCTCCATTTAAAATAACTGCATTAACTTCATTATTAATATTAGCTAATATACTTTCTTGATCTACTAATATTGGTTTTACAGATGTATATATTCCCTTTTTACATTTAAAAGATTCTGCTACAAGTTTAATTTTACAATTTAACTTACTAGCATATTTAAAATCATTTTCATCTATGTTAGTAATTCCTTCTATTGATATATCACTCCATTGAAACTTTTTATCAAAAGCTAAGCTTGATAGTATTGCAAGTTTTCTGGCAGCATCGTATCCCATAACATCTGATTCTGGATTAGCTTCTGCAAACCCAAGTTTTTGTGCTTCTTTAAGTGCCTCTTCATAAGATAAGTTTTCTCTATCCATCTTAGTTAATATAAAATTAGTTGTTCCATTTAGTATTGCCCTTATGCTATTTATCCCATTTCCATAAAGGCTTTCAGTTAATGGCTTTATTATAGGAATCCCCCCAGCTACTGCAGCTTCAAACTTTAAAGAAACATTATTCTCCTTAGCTAATTGAAATAATTCATGACCAAATGTAGCTATTAAATCCTTATTAGCTGTAACTACATGCTTCTTTAATGATAATGCATTTTTAACATAATCATAAGCTGGATGAAGACCACCTATAACTTCTATTACAACATCACTTTCTGCAGAAAAAAACTCCTCTACACTAGTAGTAATAACTTCTTTATGAATTGAATCAATATGTTTTTCTTTATTCTTCACTAAAATACTTGTTATAATTATTTCATTTTTTCTATGGTTTTCCCTATTTTTATCTATTAATTCAATAAGCCCACTACCTACTACTCCATATCCCATAATAGCTACTTTAGTCATAATTATTCCTCCACTCAATTCTTATATAGCTTTTAATGATTGGCTAATATCATTAATTAAATCTTTTGCATCCTCTATTCCTACAGAAAGTCTTAATAAATCTGGTGTAACACCACTTGCCAACAATTCTTCTTCATTTAGCTGACTATGACTTGTAGTTGCTGGATGTAAAAGACAACTTCTTGCATCCCCTAATGTTACTGCTAGAGCAATTACCTTTAATCCTCTACTAAATTCCTTAGCTTCTTCTATTCCACCCTTAACTCCGAATGTTAAAAGTCCACTTGCTCCACCTTTAAGATACTTTTTAGCTAAATCATAATATTTGCTTCCTTCAAGTAATGGATAATTAACCCATGATATTTTATCTTGAGTTTTTAACCAGTTAGCTATTTCTAAAGCATTTTTAGAATGTCTTTCCATTCTTAAATGCAGTGTTTCTAAACCTAAATTAGTTAAATAAGCATTAAACGGACTCATACATGCCCCTAAATCTCTTAAAATAGTAACTCTAAGCTTTACTATATATGCTGCTTGTCCAAAAGTCTCAACATACTTTATTCCATGATAACTTTCATCTGGCGTTGTAAAGTCAGAAAATCCACCACTTGTCCAATCAAAGTTACCTCCATCTACAACTATTCCACCTATAGTTTGTGCATGTCCTTCTGAATACTTTGTTGTTGAGTGTACAACTATGTTTGCCCCATGTTCAAATGGATTGCAATGATAAGGTGTTGCTACAGTATTGTCTACAATAAATGGAACCTTAATTTTCCTAGAAACTGAAGCAAACTTGTCAAAATCTAAAACATTTAATCCTGGATTCCCTATTGTTTCCCCATAAATTGCTTTTGTATTTTCCCTTGCCTTAGATAATATTTCTTCTTCTGATGCATCTGGATCAACAAAAGAAACTTCTATTCCTAAATTTTTTAAATGAACTGTAAATAAATTAACTGTTCCACCATATAACGATGTTACAGAAATAATGTGATCTCCTGCCTTACAAATATTTAAAATTGCATAAAGAATAGCTGACTGTCCTGAAGCTGTTGCAACTGCTCCAATTCCCCCCTCTAATTTTGCATACTTTTCTTCTAATGCCCCAACTGTTGGATTAGAAATTCTACTATATAAATGACCATCTTCTTTTAATGCGAATAATGCTTCTAATGTGTCTGGATCATCATACTTATAAGTTGCACTTTGATAAATAGGTAAAACTCTTGGCTCACCTGACTTTGGTGAATATCCCCCATGAATTCCTAATGTTCCTTTTCCTAAATTGATTGCCATAAATAAATCCCCCTTTTAGTAAGTTAGAAGTTTTTAGATTTTCTTACTATACTTCTACCTTCATTTAATTTTTATACTTATTGCTCTTTTATTAATAGATAACAAACAATATTAATAATTATCCAAAATGCCCTAATTTGGTGTACAAAAAAAGCTATTTCTTATTATCCTTTATAGATAATGAGAAATAGCTAAATAAGCTTATTTATTAATATATACTCTCATTTCTCAGGTTAAACCTGCAGGATTTAGCACCAACATCAATCAGCTACAAATTTCAAGTAATAAGTTTCAAGTTATTTAAAAACTTTATTATTAACTATTCACTTGCCACTTGTCACTTACGACAGGTTGCTAGGTTTCTCAGGGCCAGTCCCTCCACCATTCTTAATAAAAGATTTGTTATTTAATTTATTATCTTTATTATACATATATGGAATATTATTTCAAGTATTTTGATTTATTTTTTTTATATTTTATTAATTTTTATAAATTCATTATTAGTTATTATATAATTTACTTTAATATCATGGGTTTCATTCTTGATACTATTTACTATTTGAAAATCATAAGCTAATACCATCTTATTACTTTCATCTTTAATTTGTGAAAAATATTTATCATAATATCCTCCACCATACCCTATTCTATTTCCTTTTCTATCAAAGGCTACACCTGGCATTATTATTAAATCAAAGCTTTTACATATATTTTCTTTATCCACATGTTTTGGTTCTAATATTCCCCACTTATCCACAATCATGTTATCTAAGCTGTGAATTCTTACTGCTATCATTTCTTTTTTAACTTTATCTGTCTTAGGTACATAAATTTTTTTATTATCATTTAAAGCATATTTTATAAATTCTTTAGTATCAACTTCTTTTCCAAAACTTATATACGTAAATATTCTATTAGCATTTTTATAAAATTCACTATTTATTAATTCACTAAATATAGAGATATCATATTCAATTTTAATATCTAAAGATAAGTTATTTCTTTTATTTATAATTTTTTCTCTTATAATTTTTTTATCCATATCTTTATCTTCTCCCATAAACCTTATTATATTACTTATTTTATATTCCTAAATAAATGATTATAAAACCTTATCTTTAATTAAAATAATATCCCTTAATATTGATGCTGCCGCATTCATAGTCCCAGAAGCTCCTCCAATAATACTTATATCGCCTAATGTATCTGTCTTAAAATAAATCCCTTTATTTTTATAATCTACAAAATAAAGTGGATAATCTTCTTTAATTTCTATAGGTCTTACATAAGCCTTTACCATATTATCTTCTATATAAACTCTACCTATTAATTTTATTTTTTTATTTTCTTTTCTAGCTCTTTTTATTGTTTCTAATTTAATTCCTGTTATACCTTGTACTTCTATATCTTCTAACTTTATATTTGCATCCATAAGAACATTAGCTAATATAAGTATCTTACACGCAGTATCATACCCTAAAACATCAAGACTTGGATTAGTTTCTGCTATCCCATCTTTTTGTGCTTGAATTAAAGCCTCTTCATAACTAACTTCCTCCATTGACATTTTACTTAATATATAATTTGTCGTTCCATTTAATATACCCTCAATAAATTCTATCTCACTACCTGCAACATCATATAATCCTCCATTAATTGAAGGCAATGCTCCTCCAGTAGTACAC
>NZ_CAKVJA010000007.1 GCF_934754925.1 uncultured Clostridium sp.
TAAAACATTTTTTATTGCTGCAGGGAAAGGTATAAAAAAAGGGGTGGTACTAAAAAGTGGAAAGTTAATAAATCATGGGCCAACAATAGCTAAACTTATGGACTTGAATTTAGATAACATAGATGGAGAGGTAGAAGAAAGAATATTAAATATTTAGGGGGAAGAGAATGGGGAAAATAAGTAAAGGTGAAAAGAGCTGGATTTTATATGATTGGGCAAATTCTGCATATTCACTGACAATTACTTCAACTATATTACCTATATATTTTAAAATGGTTGCAGAACAAGGGGGAATGAAGTCATCAACTTCTACAGCATTATGGGGATATACTATATCTATAACAACGTTTATAGTAGCTATGATTGCACCTATATTAGGAAATATTGCAGATTATAAAGGAAATAAGAAGAGGTTATTTAATTTATTTTTTATATTAGGATTAGTTTCTACGATATTTTTGATATTTGTACCTGAAGATGCACCAGTATTTTTATTGATAGTATATACTTTAAGCACAATAGGATTCTGTGGAGCAAACGTTTTTTATGATGCTTTTTTAGTAGATGTTACTACTGAAGATAGAATGGATTACGTATCTTCTATGGGATATGGTATGGGATATATAGGTAGTACTATTCCTTTTATTATTTGTATTATTGTAGTTTTATTATCTCAAAATGGAATTATACAAATAAGTGTGCCATTAGCATGTAAAATTACATTTCTAATTACTGCTTTATGGTGGGGAGGATTTACAATTCCTTTATTAAAGAATGTTAATCAAAAATATTATGTTAAAAAGCAAAGTCAGATAATAAAAAACTCTTTTAAGGATTTACTTAATACATTGAGAAAGATAAAGAAGGATAAGGCTATATTATTATTTTTAAGTGCATATTTCTTTTATATAGATGGTGTACATACCATAATTGGTATGGCAACTTCATATGGAACAGACTTGGGAATATCAATGACAGCATTACTTATAATATTGCTTTTAACACAATTTGTTGCTTTTCCTTTTACGATTATTTATGGAAAGCTTTCAGAAAAGTATGGTGGCAAAAAGTTAATATTAGTTGGAATAGTAACATATGCATTAATTTGCTGCTATGGTTATTTTATTAAAACTGCAGTAGGTTTTTGGATACTAGCAATGTTAGTTGGATCAGCACAAGGTGGTATACAAGCTATTTCAAGATCATATTTTGCAAAACTTGTTCCAAAGGAAAAATCTGCAGAGTATTTTGGTTTTTATAGTATTTTTGGAAAGTTTGCAGCAGTTTTAGGACCATTCTTAGTTGGAGTTGTAACTCAAATAACAGGAAAGACCAATAACGGAATTATAAGCTTAATAATATTATTCATTATTGGTGGGCTTATTATGATTAGGGTTCCGGACTTAGATAAGAAAATAGTAGTTGAAGAGAATAAAACTATGTAGAAGTTGAAATAAACTGCGAACTAAAGCTTAAGTCTGCAATTTAAGCCGAATTTTCCTAAAGTTAACGACTTGTAATACAAATTTGTAGCAGGAGTCGTTAACTATAAGTTGGGAAACTAAGAAAAACAGTGAAGAGAAAAAATGAAATATTAATTTGGAGAGAAGCATTGAAATTAAGCTGTAGAATTTAATAATTGATGTAGTAAAATTTGCGTGAAGAAGTTTTTACTGTTTGACGCGCTAGCTAGTTTAAAAACTTTAGCAAATTTTATGGAATCAATTATATAAATTCAAAGTGAAAATTTCACCGCTTCCCGGAAAAGTAATATTCCATTTTTCGTTCTCACTGTAGTTCGCAGTTTATTCAATAAGCTCGTAGATTTTAGTTAGGTCGAAATCCATAATTGAATATGTGCTTTTAAGTTCTCCTTTAATTTCAGGTGAAAGATTAGAATGTAGATATAATGAGTCTAGGCCAGCATTTGAAGCACCTTCAATATCACATATATAGTCATTACCAATCATAATACTATTTTTTATATTTAAATTGTGTTTATTAATTAGAGTTGTATAAAAGTTTTTATCTGGCTTACACATTTTATAATCAGCAGAAAATAAAATATCATCAAAATATTTTTCTATTCCTAATAATCTCATTTCATAAAGTGTAAATATTCTTTGTGCGTTTGATAGTAAGTATATCTTTTTTCCTTTTTTCTTTAATAATTCTAATAAGTTAATCACATTATCATATAATTTTATATACTTTATAGAGGATGTTCTAAAGAAATGAGCAGTATCAATTATTAATTCCTCAGAAGGAATAATATTCTTGTTTGTATAAAGTGTAGAAAATACATATTCTAGTGGAAAGTCAGGATAGTTTGTATCATCTATACTATTTAAATAAGACTTAACTAAAGTTGTATATGATTCTTTTAGTTCTTTAGCAGTATATAATGCTCCCTTAAAAGAGTAAAACAATGATAGCTTGTACCAAAATTCTGGATTTTCTTCATCAGTATTAATATCAATTAGTGTTCCATATAAATCAAAAATATAATTAGTATACATAAAATCTCCTTAGTACATATAAAATTTTTTTTAATTATATCATTATAGTGGATAGAATAATATTGTATTTTCTTACAAAAATAATCAATTTAGCAAAAAGTATAAATTATATAATGTGAAATTGGAGAAACTTATGAAGGGATATGCACTATAGTGACATATCCCTAATATATTGAGAGGAAATGAGATAGCTAATTAAATGTTGGTTTTAAGTATATATTCATTGTATGGAATATCTAATTCATTAGAACTTATTACTTGAATATTATATAATTTATTTACTTTACTTAAAATACATTGTGAATCCTCGGAAATAGTACCTGTAGTTATAATTATTCCGTTATTTATATTATCTGAAATCATAACACCAAGGAGTTTTTCAATATGAAATGGTGAGATAGAGTTATCACTGGAAAATCTTTTACATTCTACGTAATATTTTTCGGAATCTTTTTCGCAAATAATATCTTTTCCGGTATCAGACCCAATAGGAAGAAGAATTATATTAGTAAATCCTAAACTAGATAAATATTCGCTACACCAAACATCAAATTCATGAGGAGTTAATTTATGAAGTATATTATAAAGGTGAGTATCTTTTTCACACCGTTTATATGATTTATAGTATATAATAATTTTATTAATTAATTTACCTATTAAAGGAGCAAATAGTATTATTATAAAGTAGCTATATATTGTATTTAACTTCATTCATTAGACCTTCTTTCATAATATAGAATTTATGATTTCTTATTGTTTTGGTAAGCTCATAACCATCTATAAGTTTAATTTGGTTTTCTTGATTTTTATTATTAAAATTATTTATAAATTTTATTGCTTCATTAGAAAAGCTACTATTAGTTATAATTATTCCTTTTTTACAATCATTAATAACCATTCTAGCTAAAAAGCTTTGTACATCAGGGCTATCTATTAATTCCCACTTATCTTCATCTGCAGACGTATCTTTTAATAAATCATTTTGAATACAACTAATAAATACATCTTCATTATTTAATGATGCTTTAAAATTGGTTAGATTGCTATATTCATTAGGTAGTGATAATTTGTCTTTAAATCCTAATATATCAATATATAAATTGATAATTTTAATAAAGGTATTGTAATTATTTTTTTGAATATCTTTTATAGATAATATCCCAAATTCAATTTGTTTTTTTATTATCTTTTTATTTATAGAAATAGTAGATTTTTCTATATATGAAATTAAAAATTTTAATGTGAAAAATAATAATATAGTAATTGGTAAATATTTTATAAAAATCATAAAAATCACCTCAGTTTGATTATTAACAAATTTTGTATAGTATATACATTGCTTAATAAATAAATTTTACTGAAAAAAATAAATAAATTTGTAATAAAACAGAAAATAATGTTTTAAATTGGACAAAAAGGGATTATAATTATAATAATAGATAAATTCATCAAGAATTAAGTGTTAATTGGAGGTAAAAATGGGGATGGTTACAAGATGTTCAATTATTATTTATGATGATTTTGGCAATGTATTAATTGCGGAAAGAGGAAAAAGAAATGAAAGAAAATGGGGAACTTTTGGAAAAGAAGTAAAGGGAAAAGAAACCGAAGAAAAGTGTATTTTTAAAGCCGTTGATAAGGATATAAAATGTACAATATTTGATTTAAAACCTTTTAAAGAATATAGCTTAGAAGGTGATCAGAAATTAAAAGTTTTTACAGGCTGTGTAAAAGAATATATAACTTGTCATAAAAGCATAAATAGTATAAAATGGATTGGAAAAAGAAGTATTCAAGATTATATTTTTAATGATGAAGATAAAATGATATTAAATGATTATTTTAAAGTTTAAATAACCTTGATATAGGTGTTTATCAATAAATAAAGCAAAAGAAGAACAAGGAACAAATAACCCCTTGTTCTTCTTTTATGTGTTAAATAAAAAGGAGAGATTATATGATTAAGAAATTTATTTCATACTATAAGCCCTATAGGGCGTTATTTTTTGCAGATTTAATAGTTGCTACTATAGCAACTTTATGCAATTTAATATATCCAATGATGACAAGGACTTTAGTTAATGATGCTATACCTAATAAAGAAATAAGGGTTATAGGAATATTTTCAGTAATTCTAATGGTGTTATATCTAGTTAAGGCTGGATGTTGTTATTTTATGCAATATTTTGGACATCTTGTTGGAGTTGGAATGCAGGGTGATATGAGAAGAGATATGTTTAAGCATCTTGAAAAATTGCCAAATTCATTTTTTGATAATACAAGAACTGGGGATTTAATGAGCAGAATGATAAATGATTTAATGGATATCTCTGAGCTTGCTCATCATGGACCAGAAGATTTATTTATTTCAATAATAATGTTTTTAGGTTCATTTATAATATTATCAACTATAAATTTACCACTTACAATTTTAATATTTGCCTTTGTTCCATTTATAGTAATATTTACTCTAAAAAAGAGAAAAAAGATGAATAAGTGCTTTATGGAAACAAGAGTGCACACATCGGCTATAAATTCAACATTAGAAAATTCAATTGCAGGTATAAGAATATCTAAGGCATTTATTGCAGAAGAATATGAAAATGAAAAATTTAATAAAGGAAATAATAAGTTTAAGGAAGTAAGAAAACAGTCTTATAAAGTTATGGCAGAGTATTTTGCTGGAGTTAATTTTGGTGTAGATATATTAGACTATGTTGTTCTAATAGCAGGAGGAATATTTACTTATTATAATGCTATTAAATTAGGTGATTTTTTAGCTTATATGCTATATGTCAAGTTGTTTACAGATCCAATAAAAAAACTTATTAACTTTGTAGAACAGTATCAAAATGGAATGACTGGATTTAAAAGATTTATTGAGATTATGAGTGTTGAAGAAGAAAAGGAAAAAGATAATGCAATAGAATTAGAAAAAGTAGAAGGTCATATAAAATTTGATAATGTATGCTTTAGTTACGAAAATGAAAAAATATTAAATAACATTACACTATCTATAGAAAAAGGAAAAATGTTAGCATTAGTAGGACCATCAGGCGGAGGAAAAACTACTTTTTGTAATTTAATACCTAGATTTTACGATGTGGACAAGGGTGATATAAAAATAGATGGAAAAAGTATATATGATATTAAGTTGGATTCTTTAAGAAAAAATATAGGTATAGTTCAGCAAGAAGTATTTTTATATACAGGAACGATAAAAGAAAATATCAAATATGGAAAGCAAGATGCAAGTGACGATGAAGTTGTGGAAGCTGCGAAAAAGGCTAATATTCATGAATTTATAATGGGATTAAAAGATGGTTATGATACATATATCGGAGAGAGAGGAATAAAGTTATCAGGTGGTCAAAAACAAAGAATATCAATTGCTAGAGTATTTTTAAAGAATCCACCAATTTTAATTTTAGATGAAGCTACATCTGCTTTAGATAATGTAACTGAATATTTAATTCAAAAATCTCTAGAAGAACTTTGCAAGGATAGAACAACTATAGTTGTTGCACATAGACTATCTACAATAAAGAGTGCAGATGAAATAATAGTATTAAATGACAAAGGTATAGAGGAAAGAGGAAGTCACAAAGAGCTTATTAAAAAAGGAGGAATTTATAATGAATTAAATAGATATGCAAAAGTTAATTAAGTAACTTTATCACAGAATTTTTACAAGAAAAAAGGGTAAACTAAATATAAGGATAAAATTATTGACTAATAATAATTATCGCTGTACAATAAAACAAATAATATTAATGGCCCCCTAAGGGGGAGTAGGAGGAATTATAATGGTTCAACATTTAAAAGAAAATGAATTTAATTCAGAAGTTATTAATTTTGATGGTGTTAGTATAGTAGATTTCTGGGCAGAATGGTGTGGTCCTTGCAAAATGATAGGTCCTATCTATGAAGAAGTTGCAGGAGAATTAACAAATGCTAAATTTACAAAAGTTAATGTGGATGAATGTCCTAATTTAGCAGGAAAATATAGAGTTGCAAGTATTCCAACAATAATGGTATTTAAAAATGGAGAACCTATAGATACATTAGTTGGATTTATGCCAAAACCTCAATTAAAAGCTGCTGTTGAAAAACATTTATAAGAGAGGAATACTATGGAGAGATATGATTTAGCCATAGTAGGTAGTGGTCCGGCCGGATTATCAGCTGCTCTTAACGCAAAAATAAGAAATAAAAAATTCATTATTTTTGGAAGTAAAGATTTAAGCAATAAAATAATGAAAGCTCCTAAGATAAATAATTATTTAGGTTTTTATGGAATGAATGGAGCTGAAATAAAAGAAAAGTTTGCAGAGCATATAGATAAGATGGAAATAAAAATTACAGAGGAAAGAGTAAATAATATCTATGCTATGGGTGATTATTTTACTTTAATGGTAAATGATAAAATGTACGAAGCTACAGCTGTAATTTTAGCTACTGGAATGGAATATACTAAGCCTATTAAGGGTGAAATTGAATTACTAGGTAGAGGTGTAGGTTATTGTGCAACTTGCGATGCACCTCTTTATAAAGGAAAAACAGTTTCAATAGTAGGATATAATAAAGAAGCTGAAGAGGAAGCTAACTATGTAAGTGAACTTGCAGGCAAAGTTTATTATATACCTATGTATAATGATGATTATGACATTAGAGATAACATAGAAGTTATTGATAAAAAGCCATTAGAAATAGTTGGAGATACTAAAGTTTCATCATTAAAACTTGATGGATTAGATTTAGAAACAGATGGAGTATTTGTTCTTAAGGATAGTATTTCACCAGGACAATTAGTTCCGGGTCTTGAAATAGTTGATGGGCATATTAATGTGGATAGAGAAATGAAATGCAATATTCCTGGATGCTTTGCAGCTGGAGATTGTGTAGGTAAGCCATATCAATATATAAAATCAGCAGGCGAAGGAAATATAGCTGCATTAAGTGCAGTAAGATATATAGATATCATGAAGAATAAATAGCTTATATAAAATAAGACATGTTATTATAAATGGCATGTCTTATTTTATATTTAAATATTGTCAAGACTTGATTTAAATATAAATACAATGTATCATAAATTAGCACTAAGGATGAATAATAAAGGATAGGTGAAGTATGTTGTTAGTTGTTGGTGGGATGATAGGATTAGGTAAAAGTTCGGTAGCAAAAATTTTAGGAGAACATTTTAATTCAGATGTTTTTTATGAATCTGTCGATGATAATCCACTTTTACCATTGTTTTACAGTGAATCTGAAGAAGAGATACAAAGAAAGAGATATCCTTTCTTATTACAATTATATTTTTTAAATACTAGATTTAAAAGTATTAAAGAGGCATTAGTTAATGATAATAATGTTTTAGATAGATCTATATATGAAGATTGGTATTTTGCTAAGAAGAATATGGAACTTGGCAGAATATCAGAACTAGAGATGAATATATATGAAAATTTGTTAAACAATATGATGGAAGAATTAGAATCTCTACCTAAAAAGGCACCAGATATTATGATATATCTTAAGGGATCTTTTGAAACTGTAATTAATAGAATTAATCTAAGAGGAAGAGAATTTGAAATTGATGATAGCTTAAAAGAGTATTATCATTTCTTATGGGAGGAATATGATAATTGGGTTAACAATTATTATAATGCATCTGAAGTTTTAGTTATAGATATGAATGTTATGGATGTAGTTAATAATGAAGATGATAAAAAGAAATTAATTGAAATGGTAGAGAACAAATTAAAAGAAGTTAGAAAGTAATAAAAATAGAGAAGCTAATATTTATATTAACTTCTCTATTTTTATTTTTATTCAAGGAATTTAAAGGAAACTTAAGAAAAATGTAGAATAATTAAAAATAAGGATAAAATATGGAGGGAATGATATGAGAAAGAAAACAAAATTAATATCACTTGCAATTATAATTATATCAATATTGATAATAGGAGCTATAGTATTAAATTTATATAATAAAGGATTTAAATTTTATACATATACAACAGAAAATTATATAGTAGATCAAGTTGAGGGAATAATTGGAATTGATGATGGAAAAAATTATGACGGAAGGATTGAAGAACTATCAATAAAAAAGATTTATGATTCATATTTTGGATTTTTCTCTATTAAAGATATTAATGGAAATAAATATGGAATTGCTAAGTATAAAGAATGTTTTAATCTAGGAAGTCATAAAGTATTAAATTTAGATAAAATAATAAAAGCAAGTAATTCTGTAGCTATGATAGAGTTATCTGAAGAAAATAATCATGAGTTTCTTATATTAGTTTCATTAGATGAAGATAAATATGAAAGTCTAAATATTGTTTCTTTAAATAATAATGATGAAATTTTAGAAAATATTGAGTTAACATCTGAAGGAGTAGAAACCTTTGGTGGAGAACTTTTAAAGGATAATGTATACTTATTAAAATATAAAGCAGATGAATATATGGAAATTGGAATAGAATTAGTAAAGAAGAGTGAATAATAATTTCACTCTTCTTATTAAAAAATAATTATTATAGTTCTTGAATAAATAATTTAATTAAATAGTTTTAAGCTTATAAATTTACTTAAAGGAATTAAATGATGCATCAGAAGGCATTCTCCAATCACCACGTGGGCTAAGAGATATTGAACCAACTTTAGGTCCATCAGGTAAAGCACTTCTTTTAAATTGTTGAGTAAAGAATCTATAAATAAACTTATCAAGCCATTTTTCAATTTCTTCCTCAGAATAATCATCTTTAAATGCTGCTTTGGCTAAAAGTAATATTCTTTCTTTAGATGAACCATGTTTTATAAAGTGATAAAGGAAGAAATCATGAAGTTCGTAAGGTCCTACAATATCTTCTGTTTTTTGAACTATATCACCATTATCACTTTTTGGAAGTAGTTCAGGACTAACAGGAGTATCTAATATATCTAATAGTGTGTGTGATACTTCTTCATTAGATTCTTTTTCAGCAACATATTTAACTAAATATCTAACAAGTGTTTTTGGAATTGAAGGATTTACAGAGTACATACTCATATGATCTCCGTTGTAAGTACACCATCCAAGTGCTAGTTCAGATAAATCTCCTGTACCTATTAATAAGCCACCTTCTTTATTTGCTAAATCCATAAGAATTTGAGTTCTTTCTCTAGCCTGAACATTTTCATAAGTTACATCATGTATATCTTTATCATGACCAATATCTTTAAAGTGTTGAAGGGCAGCATCAACTATATTTATTTCTCTTAAATCTGTTCCTAACTCATTACATAAAGTTAAAGCATTATTATAAGTTCTATCGGTTGTACCAAAGCCAGGCATAGTAATTGCTATAATATTTTTATTGTCCATTCCTAGAAGCTCAAATGTTTTAACTACCACTAAAAGTGCTAATGTTGAATCAAGACCGCCAGAAATACCTATAACAGCTTTTTTTAGGCCTGTATGCTCTAAACGCTTAGCTAGAGCTGCAGCTTGAATATTAAATATTTCTTTACATCTTTCTTCCCTTTCATGTTCATTTGAAGGAACAAAAGGATGTTTATCAACATACCTATCAAAATCTTTAATTTCAGTATTATTAAATTTGAATAGTATATTTTTAGCTTTAAAAGGTACTATATTTGATGCATCTCTATAACTTAAGTTTTTAAGTCTTTCAGAATTAAGCTTAAATACATCTATACAAGATGTAATTACTTCATTTTCTCTTTGGAATCTTTGATTCTCTTTTAATATAGATCCATTTTCACTTATTATTAAATGACCACTAAATAAAAGATCAGTTGTAGATTCATAAACTCCAGCAGATGAATAAATATAAGAAGTCATACATCTAGCACTTTGATTAGAAATTAAAGATAATCTATAATCTTTTTTACTTACAAGTTCATTAGAAGCAGAAAGATTTGCAATAATATTAGCACCTAGAAGAGAAAGATAAGAGCTAGGAGGTATAGTTACCCATAAATCTTCACAAATTTCTAATGCAAATTTATAATTACCACTTGTAAAAATTAAATTAGTACCAAAAGGTATATTTTCTTGGAAAGGTAATGTTACAATTTCATCAATTAAATTAACACCTTCAGTAAACCATCTTTTTTCGTAAAATTCACTATAATTAGGAATATATGATTTTGGTACAATACCTAGGATTTTACCATTAAAAATCATAAATCCACAGTTGTATAAAACATTATTGTGGATTAATGGAGCACCAACAGTAATAAGTATGTCTTTAGCAATTGTATACTCGCAAATTTCCTTTAATCCATCTAAAGTTTTATTTAAAAGTACAGAAGTTAAAAATAAGTCTCCGCATGTATAAGATGTAATACAAAGTTCAGGGAAAACAAGGAATTTTACTCCCTTAGCATATGCATCGTCTATACAAAGACATATATTTTCAACATTATATTTAATATCAGATACCTTTGTTTTTGGACAAGCAGCACCTACTTTAATAAAGTCCATATATTCATCTCCATTCCGTTTTATTATATAAATTTAGTATTGTATTCCAAGGTTAATAAAATACATATAAATCAATAATAAAAGGAAAGTACTAGAAAAGCAATGGATTTAAAAGAAAAGTATGGTAGAATATATTAAATGATATAAAATAACTCTTTTTAAGATAAAAAATAACTTGCAATAGGTTTGGGAATAATATATAATTAAATTGTGGTTAAGAAAGTGACTGTAATAAGCTTAGCTACAAAAATGGAAAATTATATTATATAATAAAAATAATACATATTATTATTAAATCTTTTATAAGTATTTACTAATGAATGTATAATAATAGAAAGGGGGAAGATTAATGGTTGAGGTTATTGTTTGGTTACTTGTTGCTATTGCATTAATTGTTATTGATATTGTTACTAGTAGTTTTATTTTTATGTGGTTCTCATTAGGAGCTATTGTAGCTATAATGCTTTCATTACTTGAAATATCAGTAGCATGGCAAATTGTTGCATTTTTAGTAGTAGGTGTAGCAACTGTTTCTATTGGATATCCTTGGGCAAAGAAAAAATTTAAAGCAGATGTAAATCATGTACCAACAATGGAGCAAACTTATATTGGTAAAGAAATGATTGCTAATGAGGACATGGAAGAAAAATCAAAGATAAAAGTAGATGGTATTTACTGGACTGCTTATAATAAAGGGAAAATAATTAAAAAGGGTGAAAAATATACCATAACAGGTATAGAAGGAAATAAATTAATTGTTAAATTAAAGGAGGATTAATATGCCAGGTATGATTTTTTTAGTAGCAGTATTAGTTATTGTATTTCTAATATTGTTATCATCAATTAAAGTAGTAAATACAGGTTATTTATATGTAGTAGAAAGGTTAGGTCAATTTCATAGGATTCTAGAACCAGGTTGGCACTTTGTAATTCCAGGTGTAGATTTTGTAAGAAAAAAAGTATCAACTAAACAACAAATTTTAGACGTACCACCACAATCAGTGATTACAAAGGATAATGTTAAAATAAGTGTTGACAATGTTATTTTCTATAAGATGTTAAATGCTAAAGATGCAGTATATAATATTGAAGATTATAAATCAGGTATAGTTTATTCAGCAACAACTAATATAAGAAATATCTTAGGTAATATGACATTAGATGAAGTATTAGCAGGAAGGGATAGCATTAACCAACAATTATTAGGTATTATTGATGAAGTTACAGATGCTTATGGTATTAAAGTACTATCAGTTGAAATTAAAAACATAATTCCACCAGCTGAAATACAACAAGCAATGGAAAAGCAAATGAAGGCTGAAAGAGATAAGAGAGCTATGATTCTTCAAGCAGAAGGTTTAAGACAATCTCAAATTGAAAAGGCTGAAGGTGAAAAGCAATCTAAGATACTTGCTGCAGAAGCTGAAAAAGAAGCTAATATTAGAAGAGCAGAAGGTTTAAAAGAATCACAATTACTTGAAGCAGAAGGTAAAGCGAAAGCAATTGAACAAATTGCAATAGCAGAATCAGAAGCTATAAGAAAAGTAAATGAAGCTATTATTCAATCAGGAACTAATGAAACAGTAATTGCATTAAAGCAAGTAGAAGCTCTTAAGGAAATGGCTAATAATCCTGCTAATAAGCTTATATTACCAAATGAAACATTATCATCACTTGGTAGTATAGCTGCTATTGGAGAAATGCTTAAAAAAGATAAGTAATATTTAATAAAAAGTATCGTATGCAAATGCGATACTTTTTTATTATATTTATATCAAGCAGTAATAATTATTAGAAATATTAACATATAATTTTATGAGTAATAAGGGTTATGGGGAGTATAGAAATATGCCAAATTTAAAAGGATCAAAAACAGAAAAAAATTTAATGGAAGCTTTTGCAGGAGAGAGCCAGGCACGTAATAAGTATACTTATTTTGCAGCTAAAGCTAAAAAGGAAGGTTATGAACAAATAGCAGCCTTATTTGAGGAAACCGCTGCAAATGAAAAGGAACATGCAAAAATATGGTTTAAGCTTTTATGTGGTGGTGATATAGGTACAACAGCAGAAAACTTAAAAGAAGCAGCTGCAGGGGAAAATTATGAATGGACAGATATGTATGATAGAATGGCTAAGGAAGCAAGAGTAGAGGGGTTTAATGATATAGCTTATTTATTTGAATCCATAGGAAAGATTGAAAAGACTCATGAAGAAAGGTATTTAAAGCTTCTTCAAAATGTAGAAGATGGGTCAGTTTTTGCTAAAAACACAAAGTCAGTTTGGATTTGTCGTAACTGTGGACATATAGTAGACAGCTTAACTGCACCAGGAGTGTGTCCAGTATGTAAACATCCACAAGCATATTTTGAACTAAGAGTTATTAATTATTAAATTGTTAGTTAAGGTTTAAGTATGGTGATGATGAAAATTAATGATATTACCTCCAGGAATGAGTGTGAATTTCGTTAAGAAGTTATATTGTTTTTTCAGAAAAAGTCCTAAAGCTTCGAAGTTAACTATTGTTTATCTTAGCTTATTAACGGACTTTTTCTTCCAAAAGCAATTAAATTCTACTGCTTATTTTCACTGTTCCAGAAAATAAATATTTCATTTTTCGCTTTAATGTGGTGTGAAACATTATTCTAGTACTTAATAATAGAATAATAAGATGAATCTTTTGGTAGTATTTCTTCAAGTGAAGTATTAGTGAATATATGCAATTCGTGTAAGGCTCTTGTACAAGCTGTATAGAATAAATGTTTATCTTCATTAGATAAATAATTTTCGCCATCAGCTAAAATTACACCATCAAACTCTAATCCTTTTGCAATATAAGATGATATTATATTAATACCAATCTTAAATTCACATTTATCACTTACTATTAAATTTACATCAGTACCAATTGATTTTAATGAAGAATAAAGTTTTTCGCAGTTTTCTTTATTTTTACAAATAATAGCTATTGATTTGTAGCACTTATTTTGCATTTCTATAATTTTTTCAGAAATTCGTTCATTTAAGTTATTATTTACTAAATAAATAGTAGGATTCTCTCCAATTCTATCAACAGCTTCAATAGGTTCATGAGTATCGAGAATATCTTTTGTAAAGTTAGTTATATTTGCAGTTGAACGATAGCTTTTAGTTAAGACTACAGTTTTAATATCATTAAAAACATTAGTAATAGCATCTCTGCTTTTCACATTTGAATGTTTATCAATTCTTTGATTTAAATCACCCATAATAGTTAAAGATGCATTTGGAAATGACTTTTTAACTATTTCATAGAATAAAGGGCTATAATCTTGACATTCATCTACAAGAAGGTGTTTCATGTTTCCATAGGTTCTGAAACCTTCTAAGGCAGCTCTAATATAAATTATTGGAGTAATGTCTTCATATTTAACTTCATTATTATTTAAAGAAGATAATGTAATTTCTTTTATATCAGTTAAATCTAAATCGGTATATTTTTCTATATTATCCCAAAGTAATTTGTATATAGCAACATTATCTAATGTATCTACCATAGAATCAACTTGAATGTCTACTTGGTTTTTACAATAATCATAGAATGTTTTTTTATCTTCTACATAATCAAAATGTGAATTATCTTTTGATGATAAATACTTATTTTCAACTTGTGAAAATAAACTTTGCTTAATAACATCAATTCTATTTAAGAATGGAATATCTTTAAATCTTTCAAAGAATGTATTTTCAACTGATTTTTTACTAACTATTTGAGAACCTTCAATTACTATTGGTTTAACGTTAGTTATAAGTCTTGGAATATCTAAAGTGAAGCTATTTAATACATCCATAAATTGTAGGGTATTTTTATATTCCATAGCTTTAGTTCTTTTCTTAAATTCATTTAAATCTATTATATTAGAGTAAATATAATCTAAATGATCATTTTTACTTTCATATAAATAGTTTGTAGGTAAAAATCTTTTTGAATAAAGTTCAAAAGTAGTTTGACGAATATTACTTTCACCAAGTTCAGGTAATACATCAGATATATACTCTGCAAAGACTTCATTTGGACTAAATATTAAAATATTTTCTGCACTTAAATTTTTTCTATGTTTGTATAAAAGATAAGCTGATCTATGTAGTGCTATAGAAGTTTTACCAGAACCAGCAGCTCCTTGTATAAATAATACTTTACTATCATCACTTCTAATAATATCATTTTGTTCCTTTTGAATAGAAGCAACTATGTTTTTCATTTTATCTGTAGCATTCCCACTTAACATAGAAGTTAAAGCTTCATCACATAAACTTTCATTAGAATTATGCATAAATACAATTTCACCATTTTTTATATTGTATTGTCTTGTAAATTCAATTTCACCTTGAATTCTTCTAACAGGAGCATCGTAGTATGCAGGACCCACTTCAAAGTCATAAAACATGTTAGCAACAGGGGAACGCCAATCAAATACAAAAATATCAAAATTATCTTCATCCTCAACTGTTGATAATCCTATATAAAAGCTTTCAGCATCTTCTCCATCTTCCTTAAAATCTAATCTTGCAAAGTAGGGATTAGATAGTTGTTTTTCCAAGGTTCTAATTCTTGAAATCTTTTTTGAATGAAGTTGTTCATTTAAGGCCACTTGTCCACAGTTTTCGTTAATTTCAATTTCATCAAGCTCATTTCTATTATCCCAAAGAAATTTTCTATGCTTGATTATTTCTTTATCTTGTTCATCACTAGAAGCACCATAACTTTTTAAAAGGTCATTTATTTTTTCTAGTGTATTTTTTAAATATACTTTTTCATCACATAGGTCTTTTCCAATTAGCATTTTATCCTTCTCCTTATAAATACGGTCATTAAATTTTAATGTTTATAATTCAATGTGTCAAGTATGGAAGAATAAAAGATCATTAATGGGTTAAAATATTAATGACCTTTTAGGTTACGTAGGATTTTGTCGCAAGTATTATCTTGCGGCTTTTTTCATTTATTATTAATAATATCTGCACAGATTTTTGAACTTTTTAATACCATTGAAATTCCATTCCCAGGATGTACAGAAGCTCCCGTAAAATATAAATCTTTAATATCAGATAAAACACATTGAGGCCTAAAAATTAAACTCTGACTTAAGTTATGACCTATTCCAAAAGCTGAACCAGCATAGGTATTGAATATGTTTTTTAGGTCTATAGGAGTTAGATGATGTTTAAATACAATATGAGAAGAAATATCTTCTAGTCCAGGTATTTTTGAAACTATATCTAGTAGTTGATTTTCTAGTTTAAATATATCATTATTAGACCAAGATATATTTTTATAAAGTAGATTAGGTACTCTTAACATAATATTTATTGTTTCGCAACCTATAGGACAAAGTGAAGTGTCAATAGAACTAGGACAATAAATATAAAGTGATGGATCTAATGATAACTTCCCTTTAAAAGGAGCTTCTAGATTCTTTTTAAAATTCTTATTAATAAAAATATTATGTACATCAAGAGAAGGATATTTTTTATTTAACCCTAAATAGAGAATAAAGGTTGAGCAAGAATGCTCAAAATTAGTTATATCTTCTGATAGAGTTTTAAAGGATTTATTTTTTATTAAATTATTAATAGTGTAACAGTAATCACTTGAACAAACTACTAAATCAGAATAAATACATTTGTTTTTAATTTTAATTCCTGATGCTCTATTATTATTTAATATAATTTCATCTACATTTGAAGAAGTATGAATTTTACCACCTAAATCTAAAATTAATTTTCTTAGTGCTTCAATATAGGAATATATACCTCCCCTTATATAGTATAGGCCATTATATTGTGTAGATGATGGAATTAAGTTATAAATACATCTTGAGTCAAAAGGAGATATACCTACATACATAGATTGAAATAGAATATAGTTTATTAATTTTTCACAAGATATATATTTTTTACAATCTTTATAGCAAGAACTTAAAGAGTGCAAACTATATGCTTTATTCAAAGTTAAAGGATTAAAAAGGCTTTTACTTTGAATAAATGGTTTATTAAGAAAGTATTTTTCTGCTAATAGATATCTTTTGTAATTAATAGATAAAAAATTAAAGTAAGAGTATGAATCATCTAAATCATTGTTTGTTATAGAATTTATAGTTTTACAAAGTGAAGGTAAGTCAGTTTTAAAACTATAATTTGTATCATCATAATAAAATACTTTATACAAAGTATTAAGGGGGACAATAGAAAAATAGTCCTTATAATTTTTGTTACAATAATTAAAAATCTCTATGTAATCGTTAGGCATCATTAACAAAGAGGCTGTTAAATCAAATTTAAAATTAGAATACTTTAGACAATTAATTTTACCACCTAAGAATTTATTTTTTTCATATAAATCTACCTTAAAACCATTATGTAATAATCTAGCGGCTATGGATAGTCCTCCTATACCGCCTCCTATAACAATTGCTTTCTTCATTTTAATCACCTTCTTAAATTAATGATTTATCCTCCTAATGTAACATCTTGTGTTGCGTACCAATCTAATGCATCATATATATGTTGAGGTTTAAAATCAGGCCAATAATCATCTACTACATAAAAATCTGAATAAACAGATTGTATTGGTAAAAAACCACTCAATCTTCTTCTTCCACCCCAACGAATAATTAAGTCTATTCTTGAAATATCTTTTGAGTGTAAGACTAAATCAAAATTATTTCTTTTATGATATGTCTGTCTAGAGAGATTTAAATCCCACTCCCAACCATAATTAACCAAAAAGTTCACTTTTAATCCGCCTTTACCAAAAACCTTTCTTTTGGTAAATTGCATTAATTCAGGGGGAAAGCAAGGAGATTCTATATTACCTACAACTAATAATTCGGCATCTTCATGAGAGAGTAATTTTACAGCATCTATACAAGCTTTAGTAAATGCATCTTTTTGCTTTGCAGGTCTTTTTGTATTATCAGTAGTAAAACCATAATAAGTTATTTCTTCGATGCCTAGTTTTTGGCATATTTTAAATAGTAAAAGGCCTGGATTAATACCAATATTATATCCCTTTTCCTTAGAGAGGCCATTATTTTCAGCCCAACGTCTATTACCATCAGGAATAATTCCAATATGTTTAGGAAGTCTCATAAAACCACTCCTTAAAATATATTTTTAATCTAATTAACCTTTTATAGTATTTCTAATTATTGTATTGTTAATACAATAAAATTTTTTTATTAAGTATATAAATTTAATAAAAAAGAAATAGTACGAATTAAATTTAGATAAAACATAATAAAATTCGCTTATATGACGAAAATTGTATTATAAAAAAACAATAAAGTTGACATTAATAAAATAAATTGGTAATATTTAAGTAATACGAAGAATAAATATAAAAAAGACAAAAATGTTCGTGTTTTAAATGTGTATATGGAGGTATATAATGTTAGGATTTAAATGTATTTTTGTAGAAAAGAAAAATGGTTTTAATGTTGAAGCAAAAAGTCTTATGGAAGATTTCAAAAGTAATTTAAGAATAGATACTCTTAAAGATGTAAGAGTAGTTAATAAATATATATTAGGTGAAATGAAAGAAGAGTACTATAAAAAATCTTTATACACAATATTTGCTGAAAAGACAGTAGATAATTTATATGAAGGAACTCTTCCAATTGATAAAAGTGAAATTGCGTTTGCAGTTGAGTTTTTACCAGGACAGTATGATCAAAGAGCTGATTCAGCATCTGAATGTATTGGATTATTAGGCGCTGAGGAAAGAGTAGAAGTAAAATCAGCTAAAGTAATAATTTTAAAAGGTGATTTAAGTAAAGAAGATATAGAAAAAATAAAAAAATATTATATAAATCCAGTAGATTCTAGGGAAGTAGCAATAGATAATATTGAACTTTCTTCAGAATTATCAGAGCCTAACGATGTAGAAGTACTTTATGATTTTGTTAGTAAAGATAGAAATCAAATAGAAGAATTCCATAAGGAATTAGGACTAGCAATGAGTTTGGAAGATCTATTAATGATAAGAGATTATTTTAAGAGTGAAGAAAAGGTACCGACAATTACAGAAATAAAAGTTATTGACACTTATTGGTCAGATCACTGTAGACATACAACATTTAGCACAGCAATTGAAGATGTAACATTTGAAATAGGTAAATTAAATAATGCAGCACAAAAATCATATGAGTCATATTTAAAATCAAGAGAGTTTATCTATGGAGAAACAGATAGAGATGAAACATTAATGGATATAGCAGTTATTACTATGAAAGAAATGAGAAAGAGAGGGATTCTAGATGATCTAGATATTTCTGAAGAAATAAATGCTTGTTCAATAAAAGTTAACATAGAAACAGATAAGGGTAATGAAGAATACTTAGTGATGTTTAAAAATGAAACGCATAATCACCCAACTGAAATAGAACCTTTTGGTGGAGCAGCAACTTGCTTAGGAGGAGCTATAAGAGATCCACTTTCAGGTAGAACATATGTATATCAAGCTATGAGAGTTACTGGTGCAGCAGATCCAACAGTACCAGTTGAAGATACAATTAAAGGTAAATTACCACAAAGGACTATTACTTTAGGAGCAGCACATGGTTATAGCTCATATGGTAATCAAATTGGTTTAGCAACTGGACAAGTTTCAGAAATTTATCATCCAAACTATCTTGCTAAGAGAATGGAAGTTGGTGCAGTTATAGCAGCAGCGCCAAGGGAAAATGTAGTAAGAGAAGAGCCAAAAGCCGGTGATATAGTAATTCTTCTTGGAGGAAGAACTGGTAGAGATGGTGTTGGTGGAGCTACAGGTTCATCAAAAGAACATACTGAAGATTCAATAAATGAATGTGGAGCAGAAGTTCAAAAAGGGAATGCACCAACAGAAAGAAAAATTCAAAGATTATTTAGAAATGCTGAAATTGCAAAGATGATAAAAAGATGTAATGACTTTGGAGCTGGTGGGGTTTCAGTTGCAATTGGAGAATTAACTAGGGGATTAGATATTAATTTAGATAAAGTTCCTAAAAAATATGAAGGCTTAGATGGAACTGAAATTGCAATTTCTGAATCACAAGAAAGAATGGCTGTAGTAGTAAATAAGGAAAATGTAGATAGATTTATAGAATTATCTAAGGAAGAAAATTTAGAAGCGGTAGTTGTTGCAGAAGTTACTGATAGTGAGCATCTAAGAATGTATTGGAGAGGAAAAGAAATAGTTAACTTAAAGAGAAGTTTCTTAGATACAAATGGTGCAAGACAAACAACAAATGTAGAAGTTAAATTACCAGGTGAATATCCTTTTGTAGTTGCAGATATAAATGTTAAAGAAGAATGGATAAATAACTTAAAGAAATTAAATGTGGCTTCACAAAAGGGACTAGTTGAAAGATTTGACTCAACTATAGGAAGCGGAACAGTCCTTATGCCATATGGTGGTAAGTATGCAACAACTGAACAAGAAGCCATGGTTGCTAAGATTCCGGTATTAAATGGTGAAAGTAAAGAAGCAACAATAATGAGTTATGGATTTAATCCAGATTTAGGAATGTGGAGTCCATACCATATGGCATATTACTCAATAATTGAAGCAGTAACAAAGTTAGCAGCAGTTGGTGGAGACTATAGAAAAGCAAGATTAACTCTTCAAGAATATTTTGAAAAATTAGGAAATGTTCCGGAAAGATGGGGAAAACCATTTGCAGCATTACTTGGAGCATACCAAGCTCAGATAGATTTAGGAATACCTGCAATTGGTGGAAAGGACTCAATGTCTGGAAGCTTTGGAGAGATAGATGTGCCTCCAACATTAGTAGCCTTTGCAGTTGGAGTTGAAAAAGCAAAAAATATAATTTCAGCAGAGTTTAAAGAAGTAGGCTCAAAATTAGTATACTTAATGGCTGAAAGAAATGAAGATTATACATTAAAGGTAGAAGGATATAAAAAGAATTTAGAGAAGTTACATGAGCTTATTTTAGAAGGAAAAGTAATATCTGCATCATCAGTTAAATTTGGTGGAGTTTCAGAAGTACTTTCTAAAATGGCTTTTGGAAATAAAATTGGGGTTAAATTCTCTAATCTAACTAAAGAAGAACTTTTTGGATTAAACTACGGAAGTTTAGTTTTAGAAGTTAAATCAAATGTGAATATAGATGAAGAATTTAAAGGATGCGCTTACAAAGCAATAGGGTACACAGTTAAAGATGAAGCAATAATTTCAGAAGAATATGATTTAGATTTAAAATTAGATGTTTTAGAAGAAACTTACGAAGAAAAGTTATCTAAAGTATTCAAAATAAAAACTGATGATAAAAATGAAACTGTAAAAGAAGTTTTATATAATAAGGCAAATACTAAGTCACCTATTATAAAGGTTGCTAAACCAAAAGTAATAATTCCAGTATTTCCAGGAACAAACTGTGAATATGATTGTGAAAGAGCATTTAGAAATGCTGGAGCTAAAACAGAAACTCTAGTATTTAGAAATTATTCTAATAGCGCTTTTGTACAATCAATTGAAAATTTAGAAAAGCAAATTAGAGAAAGCCAAATAATAATGTTACCAGGAGGATTCTCTGCAGGAGATGAACCGGACGGATCAGGTAAATTTATTTCAACAGTATTTAGAAATGAAAGAATTAAAGATGCTGTTATGGATTTATTAAAGAATAGAGATGGATTAGTATTAGGTATTTGCAATGGATTCCAAGCGCTAATTAAATTAGGATTAGTCCCTTATGGTGAAATAGTTGATATTGAAGAAGATATGGCTACATTAACTTATAACGAAATTAATAGACATATGAGTTCAATAATTCAAACTAAGGTTGTTTCTAATAAATCGCCATGGTTTAGTGGAGTTAAATTAGGTGATATACACAATGTGGCAATTTCACATGGAGAAGGAAGATTCGTTGCTCCAGAAAAACTATTAAAGCAATTAGTTGAAAATGGACAAGTAGCAACTCAATATGTTGATAATAAGGGAAATATAGCATTAGACATGCCATTTAATCCAAATGGATCAATGTTAGGAATAGAAGGTATAACAAGCCCTGATGGTAGAGTTCTTGGTAAGATGGGACACTCTGAAAGAATAGGAGATAATCTTTATAAAAATGTACCAGGAAACTTTGATCAAAAGATTTTCGAATCAGGGGTTAGATACTTTAAATAGTTTCAAGTTTCAAGTGATAAGTGGCAAGTTAAGGTGGAAACTCCTTAGGGAGTTTCTTGAATAAATAATGAAATAAAATTTAAAGTGTAGGGAGAATTAAAATGAAAGTAGCAATATTTTTTGGCTCTAAGTCAGATACAGAAATAATGAGAGGAGCAGCTAACTGCTTAAAGGAATTTGGTATTGAGTATAAAGCATTTGTTTTATCAGCTCATAGAGTTCCAGAAAAGTTAGAAGAAACTCTAAGAGAATGTGAAGCACAAGGATGTGAAGTTGTAATTGCAGGTGCAGGTCTTGCAGCACACTTACCAGGAGTAATAGCTTCACAAACAACAATGCCAGTTATAGGAGTTCCTTGTAAAGGAGCAATTGAAGGATTAGATGCATTATTTTCAATAGTTCAAATGCCGAAATCTATTCCGGTTGCAACAGTTGGAATAAATAATTCCTATAATGCTGGAATGCTTGCTGTACAAATGTTAGCTGTTGGAGATAAGGAATTAAAAGCTAAATTAGTTCAATATAGAAAAGAAATGAAAGAAAAGTTTATAGCTGAAAATGGTGAAGGAGTGGATTTATAATGGAAAAATTAGAGATGATGTACGAAGGTAAGGCAAAGAAAATATATGCTACAAATAAGGCTGATGAAGTAATAGTTTATTACAAAGATGATGCAACTGCTTTTAACGGAGAAAAGAAGGGGCAAATAGAAGATAAGGGTGTTTTAAATAATGCAATTACTTCAATGTTATTTGAGATGTTAAATAGTAAAGGAGTACCAACTCACTTTATTAAAAAGTTAAGTGATAGAGAACAATTATGTAAAAAGGTTGAAATAGTTCCTTTAGAAGTAATAGTAAGAAATGTTGCAGCTGGTTCTATGGCTAAGAGATTAGGATTAGAAGAAGGAACTGAACTTAAAACAACAGTATTTGAGTTATCATATAAAGATGATTCTTTAGGAGATCCATTAATAAATGACTACCATGCAGTTGGTATTGGAGCAACAACTTTTGATGAATTAGAAAAGATTTATTCTTTAACAGCAAAAATTAATGATATTTTAAAGGATATGTTCTTAAAATCTAACATAAGATTAATAGACTTTAAATTAGAGTTTGGTAGATATAATGGAGATATAGTTTTAGCTGATGAAATTTCACCAGATACTTGCAGATTCTGGGATGCAACAACTGGAGAAAAGTTAGATAAGGATAGATTTAGAAGAGATCTTGGTAATGTTAAGGATGCTTATGTTGAGATATTAAAGAGAATACAAGAATAGTTTAGATAGTGACAAGTGGCAAGTGACAAGTTGAGGATGAAACTCCTTGTGTAGTTTCTAAAAATATATATTTTACATTCAGTATTAACTGAATTTATTCATTAACTTGAAACTTGTAACTTATAACTTGTCACTCAAAAACTAATTAATTGGGGGTAGGAGTATGAATCCAAAGTTAGATAATATAATAATGGATCCAAGTAATGATAAATTTAAAGATGAATGTGGAGTGTTTGGTGTGTATTCAAACAAGCCACTAGATGTTTCATCGCTGACTTACTATGGTTTATATGCACTTCAACATAGAGGACAAGAAAGTGCAGGTATAGCTGTTGCTAATGGTGAAGATATAAATATTAAAAAGGGAATGGGACTTATTACAGAAGCATTTTCTCAAGAAGATATAAATAGTTTAAAGGGATTTGCTGCTATTGGACATGTTAGATATTCAACAAGTGGTGATACTAGAATCGAAAATGCCCAACCATTATTAAGCCAAACAAAGTTAGGACCAATAGCTATGGCACACAATGGAACATTAGTTAATGCAGATGTTATTAGAGAGTTATTAGAGGATGGAGGACATATATTCCATACATCAATTGATTCAGAAGTAATTGCTAACTTAATTGCAAGAGGAGCTAAAAAAGGTGTTGAAAGAGCAGTATTAGATGCAATTCAAGCTGTTAGAGGATCATTTGCAATGGTTATATTAACTGAAAACAAGCTTATTGGTGTAAGAGATCCACATGGAATAAGGCCTCTTTCTTTAGGAAAAATTGAGGAAGGATATATTTTAACTTCTGAAAGCTGTGCTTTAGATGCAATTGGTGCAGAATTAGTTAGGGATATTGAGCCAGGAGAAATTGTAGTAATTGATGAAAATGGAATTAATTCATATAGATATTCTGAAAATACTCAATGTCAAACTTGTGCCTTTGAATATATTTATTTTGCAAGACCTGATTCTATTATAGATGGATTAGATGTTCATGAATCAAGAGTAAGAGCTGGAGAACAATTATATAAAGAAAATCCAATTGATGCAGATGTAGTTGTTGCAGTACCAGATTCAGGTATACCAGCAGCAATAGGATATGCTAAGGCTTCAGGAATACCTTATGATACAGGATTTGTAAAAAATAGATATGTAGGTAGAACATTTATTACTCCATCTCAAGAAGTTAGGGAAAGAGCAGTTGCTGTTAAGTTAAATCCTTTAAAAGTAAATATAAAAGGTAAGAGAGTTATTCTTATAGATGATTCAATAGTAAGAGGAACTACTTCAAAACATTTAGTTGAATCTTTAAGAAGGGCTGGAGCAAAAGAGGTTCATTTCTTAGTTGCATCACCAGTAGTTCAATATCCATGTTACTTTGGAATTGATACTCCTTATAGAAAAGAGCTTATTGGGGCTAATCACTCATTAGAAGAAATAAGAGAAATAATTGGTTGTGATTCTTTAGGATATTTAACTATGAATGGTATGTACAAATGCTTTAATGCAAATCAAGGTTATTGTGTAGGATGCTTCAATGGAGTATATCCTGTTGCAACACCAATCGAAAACCAAAATCATAACTAAGAAAGGTAGGAATTTATAATGATAACTTACAAAGATGCTGGAGTTAATATAGAAGAGGGTTATAAGTCAGTAAAGCTTATAAAAGAATATGCACAAAGAACAATGAGTGAATATGTTTTAAATGGCTTAGGAAGTTTTGCTGGAATGGTTGAATTACCAGAAGGTTATAAAAAACCTGTTTTAGTTTCAGGTACGGATGGGGTTGGAACTAAGCTTGAATTAGCATTTAAAACTAAGAAATATGATACAGTGGGTATTGACTGTGTAGCTATGTGTGTAAATGATATTTTATGTCATGGAGCAAAGCCATTATTTTTCTTAGATTATATAGCTTGTGGAAAGCTTGAAGCAGAAGTTGCTGCTGATTTAGTTAAAGGTGTTTCAGATGGTTGTGTTATGTCAGATTGTGCTTTAGTTGGTGGAGAAACTGCTGAAATGCCAGGTTTTTATAAAGAAGGAGAATATGATATTGCAGGATTTGCAGTAGGTATCGTTGATAAAGATAAAATAATAAACGGAAAAAATATTAAGCCAGGCGATAAGCTAATTGGTATTACTTCTTCAGGGGTACATTCAAATGGATTCTCTTTAGTTAGAAAATTATATACAGATTTAAATGAAAAATTTAATGGAGAAGAAGTTTGGAAAACATTAATTACTCCAACTAAGATATACGTTAAACCAATATTAAGCTTAATTGAAAAATTTGATATTAAGGGTATGTCTCATATAACAGGTGGAGGATTTATTGAAAATGTCCCAAGAATGTTTAATGGCTCAGAATTAACTGCAGAAATAAATAAAGATAGTTATCCATTACCAGCAATCTTTGAAGATATGATTAACAAAGGTGTAAATAGAGATCATATGTATAACACATTTAATATGGGAATTGGTTTTGTGTTATGTGTTGATGAAAAAGATGTTAATGCTGTTATAAAAGAACTTCATGAATTAGGTGAAAAAGCTTATGAAATTGGTGTTGTAACAGCTGGAGGTGAAGGAGTTTGCTTAAAGTAGCAGTACTTGTATCTGGTGGAGGTTCAAACCTCCAATCAATTTTAGATTATGGAGAAGAAACTTTTAAAGTTGAAATGGTTATTGGAAGTAAAGAAGGCATTTATGGTTTAGAAAGAGCTAAAAATGCTGGAATTCCATCATATGTTGTTTCTAAAAAGGAATATGGAAATGAAGCTTCTAATAAGATATTAGAATTAACTAAAGGTAAGGTTGATTTAATAGTTTTAGCTGGTTATCTTTCAATATTAGATGGGGAAATATTAAAAGAATTTAAAGATAGAATAATAAACATTCATCCTTCACTTATACCAAGTTTTTGTGGAGATAAAATGTATGGGATGCATGTACATAATGCAGTAAGAGCTTCAGGTGTTAAGTTTACTGGATGTACAGTTCATTTTGTTAATGAAGAAGTAGATGGTGGGGCAATAATACTTCAAGAAGCAGTTCCAGTATATTTTGATGATAGGGCAGAAGATATACAAAAGAGAGTACTAGTGGAAGAGCATAAATTATTACCTAAAGCTATTGATTTAATAAGTAGAGGTAAAATTGAGATTATAGACGGCAGAGTAAATATTTTAAAATAGGGAGGATTTTTACATGATTAAAAGAGCATTAATTAGCGTATTTGATAAGACTGGAATTTTAGATTTTTCAAAGTTTTTAGCAGAAAACGGAGTTGAGGTTATTTCAACTGGAGGTACGTATAAACACTTAAGGGAAAATGGAGTTGCAGTAACAGAAGTTAATGAAGTTACAAATTTCCCAGAAATGCTAGATGGAAGAGTTAAAACTCTTCACCCAATTATTCATGCAGGAATACTTGCTATAAGAGACAATGAAGAGCATATGAAAACTATAAAAGAAAGAAATATTGAAACTATAGATATGGTTATAGTTAATTTATATCCTTTCTTTGAAAAAGTAAGAGAAGATTTAAGCTTTGAAGAAAAAGTTGAATTTATAGATATTGGTGGTCCTACAATGCTAAGAGCAGCAGCTAAGAACTTCCAAGATGTTGTTGTTATTTCAGATGTTAAGGATTATGAATTAGTAATGAATGAAATTAATGAAACTGGAGATGTCAGCTACAAGTTAAGAAAGAAATTAGCTGGTAAAGTATTTAATTTAATGAGTGCTTATGACGCAGCAATTTCTAACTTTATGTTAAATGATGAAGAAGAATATCCAGAATATCTTTCAATTTCATATAAGAAGAAGCAAAGCTTAAGATATGGTGAAAACCCACATCAAAGTGCTGCATACTATGTTTCAAATGAATTTGATGGTGGTATGAATGACTTTGAAATATTAAATGGTAAAGAACTTTCTTACAACAATATCAAGGATTTAGATATCGCATGGAAAGTTGCCAATGAATTTGAAGAAACAGCTTGCTGTGCATTAAAGCATAACACTCCATGTGGTGTTGCAATAGGTGATACTGCAGTAGAAGCTTACACTAAAGCACACGATGTAGATCCAACTTCAATATTTGGTGGAATAGTTGCTATCAATAAGAAGATTGATAAAGCTACTGCTGAAGAAATGGTTAAAATATTCTTAGAAGTAGTTGCAGCTCCAGATTTTGATGAAGATGCTTTAGAAGTTTTAAGAACTAAGAAAAACCTAAGAGTTATTAAATGTAACGTTAAGCCATGTGATAAGAAATTCATGGTAACTGTTGATGGAGGAATTTTAGTTCAAGAAGAAGATACTAAACTTTTAGATGAATTAAAAGTTGTTACAGAAAAAGCTCCAACTGAAGCTGAAATGAGAGATTTAGTATTTGGTATGAAGGTTGTTAAATATGTTAAATCAAATGCTATAGTTACAGTTAAAGATGGTGTTGCTGTAGGAATTGGTGGAGGACAAGTTAATAGAATTTGGCCAACAATGGATGCTTTAAGAAGAGGTGAAGGAGCAACTATACTAGCTTCAGATGCTTTCTTCCCATTTAGAGATATAGTTGATGAATGCTCTAAATATGGAATTAAAGCAATAATTCAACCAGGTGGTTCAATGAGAGACCAAGAATCAATTGATGCTTGTAATGAACATGGAATTGCTATGGTGTTTACAGGAATAAGACATTTTAAGCACTAGAAGTTACCACAGTGGTAAATACAATATATGGAAGTGGCTCCGGGGTCCATACATTAATTGGAAGTAATTTGTTGTTATAAGAGAGGTTAATATTATGAAAATATTATTAGTTGGTTCTGGTGGAAGAGAACATGCTATTGCTTGGAAGTTAGCTAAGAGTGAAAAAGTAAGTAAGATATTTGTGGCGGCTGGTAATGGTGGAACTGCAATTGAAAATAAATGTGAAAATGTTAATATAACTGATATAGATGAATTAGTAGTATTTGCAAAGGAAAATAATATAGATTTAACTTTTGTTGGACCAGAAGATCCATTAACAAAGGGAATAACAGATAAATTTAAAGTAGCAGGACTTAGATGTTTTGGACCAGATGCTGCTGGTGCTCAATTAGAAGGAAGTAAAGCTTTTTCAAAGGATTTTATGAAGAAATATGGAGTTAAAACAGCTCAATATGGAACTTTCACAGAATGTGATGAAGCTAAAGCTTATTTAGAAAACTGTGAATATCCAATAGTTATTAAAGCAGATGGATTAGCTGCTGGTAAAGGTGTTGTAATTGCAGCAACTAAGGAAGAGGCTATGAATACAATTGATGATTTTATGATTTCTGATATCTTCAAGGGGGCAGGACAAAAGGTTGTTATTGAAGAATTCCTTGAAGGTGTAGAAGCTTCAATCCTTTCAATTACTGATGGTAAGACTTTAATACCTTTTATTTCAGGAAAAGACCATAAACAAATCTTTGATGGTAATAAGGGGCCAAATACTGGAGGCATGGGAGTTTTAGCACCAAATCCGTTTGTTACTGAAGAAGTAATGAAGGATTTTGAAGAAAACATAGTTGCTAACACTTTAAAAGGAATCCAAGAAGAAGGGTTTGATTTTAAGGGAATTATTTTCTTTGGTTTAATGATAACTAAAAAGGGAACTTATTTATTAGAATACAATGTAAGAATGGGTGACCCTGAAACTCAATCTGTATTAACTTTAATGGAAAGTGATTTACTTGATTTAGTTGAAGCAGCTTTAGATAGTAGATTAGATGAAGTTGAAGTTAAGTGGTATGATGGAGCTTGTGTTAATGTAGTTTTAGCTTCTAATGGGTATCCAGGAACTTTTGAAAAGGGGTTTGAAATAACTATTGATGAAAGTATTAAGGATAAGGTGTTCTTAGCTGGAGCTCAATTAGTAAATGGAGTTTTTAGAACTAGTGGAGGAAGAGTTTTATCTGTTGTTGGTAGAGGTAGAACTGTTGAAGAGGCTAGGGAAGAGGCTTATAGGATGACTGAGATGGTCAATTTTGAAGGAAAGTATTTTAGAAGAGACATAGGTAGATAATAAATATAAAAATAGTAAGGCAACCTTAATATAAATGTTTGGGTTGCTTTTTATTTTGCTTTCATTAGAGCTTTCTATAAGAGAGGGTAAGAATATACGTCTTATATGAAAATCTAATTGATATAAATAGATGGACTGAATTAAAAAATATACGTGAATATTATAATTTTTTTAGGAAACATGAAAATGAATTTAAATAATTATATACTTATACTTATAAGTAAGTTAAGATAGCTAGTGAGAAGGATATTTTATTAGCTATCTTTCTTAGAATTCTAATTTTTATAGAAAGTATAGATTTAAATAAATGTGAATTGGAGACAAAAATGAATAAAAAAATAAATATATCAAAAATTACAGGCTATGACAGCTTTAAGTGCAGTGCAGATAAATGTAAATTTACATGCTGCGAAGGTTGGGATATAAATGTAGATGATAATACTTTAAATAAGTGGAAAAATGAAGAAATTAAATTTGGTTATATTTTAAAAAATTTAAAAATAAAAGAGTCTAAAAATAAGAAAGAATATTTTATAAATAAAGATACTCATGACATATGTCCATTATTAGATGAAAATGGTTTATGTGAAATAGTAAAGAATCATGGTGAAGAATATATATCCTTAACATGTCATACATTTCCTAGAATAAAAAATGAATTTAAAGATAGAACTGAATTTTCTTTATCGTGTGCATGTCCAGAGGTTATAGAAATTATAAGCAATATTAGCGAAAAAATAGATATGATACCTGAAGAGGAAAATAATTATTTAGATTCATCATTAGAGTTTAAAATTAGAGAAACTTTAGTGAATATAATTAAGCAAGATGAATTTTCATTAGATTATAAATTAGTAATTAGTTTTCAAATGCTATTAACTATTTTAGAAAATATACATATTAATCAGAGAAAATTATTAGCAGAAATTAAGGAATATAAAAATAGAGAATACTTAAAAGAGCTTCAAAATATGTATAATAAAATAGATTTAAATATATATGAGTCTATAGAAGAAATTAATAATTTATTTATAGATATTGTAGAAAATTATAGAGATGTTTCTGGATTAGAAGCTATTTTAGGTGATATTTCAAATTTTGCAGAAGAAATAGACATAGAGTATCTTTGTGAACAATGGGATGAGTATAAAAAGGTATTTGAAGAGCATAACCATTTACTTGAAAATTGTATAGTATCTAAAATTTTAGCAAATTGTAATAGTAATAATATCGAAGAAATTACACTTTCTTTTGAGATAATTATATTAGAATATTTATTAATTAGATATGCACTTTTCTTAAAATATTGTATTAGTGAAAGTCAAAGATTAGATATTCAAGATATAAAGGATTATATAGTTGTATTTTCAAGAGTTATTGGTAATAATTCAGAAGCTGTCATGGATTTCATAAGTGAAGGCTTTGGTAGTGAAATTTTAGAAATTGGATACATATGCTTCATAAGTTTATATTAACAATTGTAATTTCATATCAGTTTTATATTTATAATAAAAAGGTAGAAAGCTATTAGGAAAATTAATCCCAATAGCTTTTTTTGCAGTATATTAATTGTAGGAATCAGTGATGTTATTAATGTTAGAACTACTATTGCCAGAAAGACCACCAATAAGGCCGGCAAGGTTACTGTTAGAAAGATTATTACTACTAAAGTTTCCAGTACTAAAGTTGTTGTTAGTTCCAATACTATTGCACCAAGCATTATTAAATCCACTGCAACTAAATATCTTATTATAGTCTCCCCAAAAGCTACTAGGTCCAAAGCCACCACCAGCAAACAATAATAATATTGCTAGCATGTAAAACCAGGAGCCACCAAAAGGCGATAAGGTATTACCAGAGTTATTACAGGGATTATAGCGGTTATTATTACAACAATCTGATTGTATATTACAACAATTTTTTGACATGTATCTCATCTCCTATCATTAGATTTCATACTATATAGTATTTAAAAAAGATGAGTTTGTTTAAAGTTTCTTTTCATAAATATATATCCAAAAAGCTTGTAGAAATAATATAAAACTACAAACCCATACAGATTTAATACCTAAAGCAAGAGATATTAAAGTACCAGGAATAGCACCAACTGCAAAAGAAAAAGTAAGTATTGTAAAAGTAATTAATTTTTTAAAAGAGTCATTGCTTTCTTTATCTAATGCACCGAATAAGAATAATCCAACAGTTCTAATATTACCAGTACATATAGTTGTATTAAAAGGAACACCAAGACAATTTCTAAATAAACATAATTGATATCCCATTAAAAAAGAAACTAAATTAGTAACAATAATATCAGGAAAAGAACTAGGAATTAGCCCTATTAAAAATAATGCAATTCCTTCTAAAACAAGAGCAAACTTTCTCCAATCTCCTTTAAAATTAAAGTTTATAAGTATAGTTTCAATTAATTTACTAAAAGCAGCACCTAATATACAGGTTACAATTGGAATGAAGTAGTGTAGTGCCTCTAACCATTCTCCAAGAGCAATATTAATTCCTAATTTAGACATATTAGCAGTATGCATATTAGCTAATATATTATTTCTTGTAATATAAGTATATCCATTCATATATCCACCAACAAAAGTTATTATCATTATAAATAAAGGCTTTTCAAATGGTGGTATCTTTTGTATTTTGTTATTGTTATTTTTCATATAAATCCACCTTAAAGACATAAATATTAATGAAATGACCTATATATTATGCCCTAAATTTAAAAATTATCTTTCTTTTTATTTAATAACAAAAAGTTATAGGTATAATAGAAGTGAGAAAAAGTTAATTATATTGTTTAGGTTAATGAATAGTAGTGAGGTTATAAATATGGATTATGTTAAATATATACGAGAAAGAGTAGGTCATGACCCAATAAATCTAACAGGGGTAAATGTATTGATAATAAATGAAGATAATCAAATATTATTACAAAAGAGAGGAACATTCCCTTACAAATGGGGATTAATAGGTGGAATTACGGAGTTAGGTGAGTCTCTTGAAACTACTGCAATTAGAGAAGCAAAAGAAGAAACTGGATTAAATATAAAAGAGTTAACTCTTTTAGGAACAACTTCAGGAGAAGATTGTTTTATAGAGTTTCCTCATGGAGATAAAGCTTTTTTTATAACTATAGGATATGTATGTAAAAGTTATAGTGGTAAATTAAGTATAGATAATTTTGAAACAAAGGACTTATGTTTTTTTAGTTATGACGAATTGCCAGAAAATATACCTAGAAGTCATAAGGTATTTATAGAAAAATATTATAGTATATAAGATAAATAGTTATTAGAGAGTAAATTAAAGATAACTTCTAATAGATTTTTTATATAGATAAAGCTATTGATTAAAAAATCAATAGCTTTTAATAGTTTATTCTAAATTTTTACCTGTAAATGCTAATGGTAAAAGTTCATCTAATGTATACTCTAAATATTCTTCTGTACTTTTAGCAATTATTACTTTGAAAGTTTTTAAATCACAAAACTCAGCCATTACTTGTCTGCATACAGCACAAGGTGCGCAGAAATCTCCGTCTCCAGGTTTTATGCCTGCTTTATTTCCTACAATTGCAATAGCAGTGAATTCCTTTTGACCTTCAGAAATTGCTTTGAAGAAAGCAGTTCTTTCAGCGCAATTTGTTGGTGTATATGCAGCATTTTCTATATTGCATCCTTGATAAATTTCACCACTTTTACAAAGTAGAGCAGCACCTACATTAAAATTTGAGTATGGTGTATAACAATGTTTTTGAGCATCGAATGCTTTTTCTATCAATAATTTCTTATTAATCATTGGTTACCTCCTGAATTATTATTAAAAATACTTACTAAGTTATTATTACTATTAGAGGAGAAATTTATATCAGCAAGTTTATTTATATCCTTTACCTTAATAGATCCCTTATTATATTCAATAATACCTTCATCTACTAACTCTTTAATAATTCGATTAATACTTCTAATATTAGAACCTACACCTTCTACTAGTATGTCTTTATGAACGGTATTTAGATTATGTTCATTTAAAAACTTCCATAAAAAGAAGAGTACTCTATCTTTTAAATTATAAGCAACATTTGCTTTGCTATTAATAGAAGTATGATACATCTTTTCAGAAAGCTCTGTATGAATATATAAAGAAAATTCACTATCATATTTAATCCATTCTAAAAAGGATTCTTTGGAAATTTTAATTCCTTCACAAGGTTCAAGTGCTTCTACATAATTTAATATAGGTTTATTAGCGAATACTTCTAACTCCCCAAATAAATCATTTTCACAATAAGTCCTTTCTAGATATTTAATTCCAGTTGGTGTTAGTGAATAAACTTTGACTTTTCCTTTTTTTATTATATATACAAAGTTAGGATCTTCATTTTGTATAAGTATTTTATCGAAAGTATTAAATTTAACATACATAAATTTATTTTTTATATAATTAGGACAAGTGTCTAAAAAATAAGGTAAGTTGTTCATTGCAAGTCTCCTTATTAGTTAAGTAAAGTAATTATATCATATTAAATTTTTTTAGAAAGTGGTAATAGAAAAATTAAGGACAAATGTCCAAAATTTTAGAAAGATAATCTAAAGAAACAAATTATTAAAATTAATATAAAATAGTTAAATGATGGTATAATTATAAATATATAAATTAATTTTATAAAAGGTGATGAGATTTTGAAAATAGGAAACTCAGATTTAATAAGAAATATAGATAATTACTGTATAAATAATTTAAAAGTTCCTTCAATTATTCTTATGGAAAATGCTGCATTAAAGGTTAATAAAAATATAGATTTTGAAAAATTTAAATCATTTACTATAGTATGTGGAACTGGAAATAATGGAGGTGATGGCTTAGCTGTTGCACGTCATATTTTTAGTATGAATATGAAAGTAGATATATTTATAATAGGTAATCATTCAATGAGTAAAGACTGTAAAACAAACTATAATATTTTAAAAAATATGGGGATTAATATAAAGCATATTATTAAAAGTGAAGATATTATAAATTTAAGGGAAGCACTAAGTGAAAATAGCATGACTATTGATGCAATTTTTGGAATAGGTTTAAGCAGAAAAATAGAAGGAATATATGATGAAGTAATTAAAATAATAAATGAAAAAAGCACTTACACACTTTCTATAGATATACCTTCAGGAATGAAATGCGATAGCTTTGGGATTCTAGGTAATTCTATTGAAGCAGATAAAACTGTTTCTTTTGAAGTTTATAAAAAGGGATTTTTAGATTATGAAAGTGAAAAATATACAGGTGATATAATAATTGAAAAAATAGGTATACCAGATTATGTAGTTAATAAATTTCATAATAAAGAATACATGACAGAAATAAATGATATAAAAAGTATTATAAAAAAGAGAAATAAGTATTCACACAAAGGTGATTTTGGAAGGGTTACTATTATAGCAGGATCTGAAAAATTTACAGGTGCAGCGTATATTTCAACTATGGCAGCTGTAAGAACTGGTTCAGGGTTAGTTACTCTTTGTACAAAGAAATCTGTAGTAGATATTTTAAAGACTAAATTAATAGAAGCTATGTCAATGTCATATGAGGATAATACATTTGAAGCGGTTATATTAAATAGTGATAGTATTGCAATGGGACCTGGTATGGGAAATGATGAATTTACATTTAAACAGGTAAGAAGTATTCTTTCTAAGGAAGGATGTCCTGTAGTTCTTGATGCAGATGCATTAAATGTATTAAAGGATAATTTAGAATTATTAAAGAATAGTAATAGAAAGATTGTAATAACACCACATATGGGAGAAATGTCTAGGATTACAGGTATTAATATCAAAGAGTTAGTTGAAAATAGAATTGATATTGCTGTTAATTTTGCTAAAGAATATAATGTAGTAGTATTATTAAAGGGATATAATACTATAATAACTGATGGTAGAGAAGTTTATATAAACTCAACAGGAAGTAGTAAAATGGCATCAGGAGGTATGGGAGATGCACTTACAGGAATTATTACTTCCTTTATAGGGCAAGGATATGAGGTTTTAAAGGCAACAATATTAGGAGCATATATTCATGGATATTGTGGAGATATATTATCAAAAGATATGTTTTGTGTTAATGCATCTCATATTATTGAAAAGCTCCCATATATAATTGAAGATTTAATAAATAAACATGAAAATCAACTTAAATTACAGTAGAGAAATGAAAATTAGAGATGATATTGAGAAGTGATTATATACGTATATAATAAAAATAAGCTGTATTCTACCAAATATGTGGGATACAGCTTAAATTATAAATATATAGTTTTATTATTGATTCTCAACTTTTATAATCAATTCTTTAACTTATAAAAACGGTAGTTCCATATGGAATATTATCATAAATCCATTTAGCATTTACTTTAGCAAGTCTAACACAGCCATTACTAATTTTATATCCAAGACGTCCGTCTCTAACTGTATTATCTAAGTTATAAATAATTGAATGGAAAAGATAATTTCCTTTAAATTGTGTATAGTAATAACAAATATACCCATGATTTTCGCCAAATGAAAATCCTTTAGCACCAACTTTAAATGTTCCTAATGGTGTAGGGGTGGATGGTTTTCCAATAGAGCAAATATAATTCTTCACTAGCTTCCAGTTATTTTTAGAGCCTGAAAAAATATTCACATGAAAATTATTAGTATCTACCCAAATAAGATATTTGGTAGTGCTAGATAAATTATTGTTATTTACAAATTTTGTAGAGGTATCATTGTAATTTGATGGAACTCTAAATTTATTAGATATTACAGATTTTGAAAAAATAATATTATGATATATATTTTTTAGGATATTATTAAATTGCATAAATATTCTCTCTTCTTGTATTATTAAATATATTATTTTATGAAATAATATATTTAAGTGTTCAGTCAATAAAATTAAGAATACAAATATTCTTAAAATTTATTTATATTACAAATAATAAATTAAATTATAAAAGTATACAGTTTTTATTAAACTTCTGGAGGTGAATATTTTATGATAAGTGAGCTTATTAATAGTGAAACATTTAAAGTATCAATAGTTATTATATTTAAGATAATTGTATGTGTAATTCTTGTAGGAGCAATAGGATATAATAGAGAGAAAAAAGGCATGGTAGTAGGAATAAGAACTCATGTTATGGTTGGACTTGTTGGCTTATTAATTCAAATAACATCTTTAGAATATTATCGTATTAATGGTGGGGATAATGATGTGTTCAGATTGGCTGGACAATATATTTCAGGTATAGGTTTTTTAGGTGCAGGAACAATATTAAAAGATAAAAGAAGCGTAAAGGGGTTAACTACAGCAGCATCTATATGTTTAGTAGCTATAATAGGTCTAGCGGTAGGATCAGGTATATATCTTGCTTCAATACTTGTTACTCTTGTTGCATATGCATTTTTAAATGATATATTTAGAATAAAAAATTTAATTACTATATCTAGAAATTCACATGCCCATATAGAAGTTAGAATAAGTGAGAATATATCAGTAACAGTTGAGGCTATAAAGGACATGATAAGAAATGTTGGGGGAGATATAGTATCTATTGAAATGCAAAAGAGATCTAAGGGTGAAGGTGTTAGACTTAGATTTAAAATAAATCTTGATGATGAACTTGATATTAGCGATATATTAACAGATATAATGTGTATAAATGAAGTTGAAAAGGTAGATTTAATAGAGCATTAAACATATAAAATGGTATGTGTCAGAAAGCATGATACATACCATTTTTATTATTAAATTATATTAAACTAAGCTATCAATTCCATTTACAGTAGTTTGTTCATTTTCATCAACAGGAATAACAAGGTATTTTTTACCGTCAATTATTTGTGATTTTATTTGAGGTACTTTTTCAGGTTTTACTTTTAGTACAATATCATAGTTTTCATTTGTAGTATTAGAATTATCAATACTTTCATCTAAAGCTTCAGATGTCCCTATGTTAGTATTAAGGTCGGTATCAGAATTATCTTTTGATATAGAATCATTAATATCTTCTGAAGTAATATTAGAAGAATCTACTTCTATAGCAGCTTCATTTTCTAATTCTGATGAAATCTTTTCGCTTTCTGAATCTGGGGAAGAGGCTTGACTTACTCTTTCAAGTTTATTTTCAAGGATTTTTACCTGTCTTTCAAGCATTTCTTCTTTTTTCTTTTGAGCTTTTGCGGCAAGAGCCTTATTATCTATTAATATTTCAGCTACAGGAGGGGTATCGCCAAAGTTTTCTGTATATGATTTTTCTATTTTAGTAGTAATTTCTTCAGGGACACCACTTAGAGATAGTATTTCCTGAACAACATCATTAGTTAAAACTATTGGTGTATCAGACTCTTCATAAATACTATTATGTTCTTCAATTTTATTATTTAGGCTTTCTTGAATTTCCATAAAGAAATGCTCAGATTTTTTTTCATCAGGACCAAGAGCATCTCGGATAATATCATTAAATGCTTCTTTTTGCTCTGTATGAGTTTGTTTTGAAGGACAGCCTAGAACATTTTCCATTAATTCAGGATGTGTATCTTTTGAATTTTTTGTATAGTACATAATAGAGTTAACATCTGAACCACGATTTATGAAGGCAGGAAATACAAATCCATTACTTGGTGCTTCAACAACCCAATCTCTTGTACGAGATTTAATAGTATTTTCTTCCTCAAAGTATCTAAGTCCCGCCTTAGATAGTTCAACAGGGCATATAGCACAAAGAATATATTCATAAACCTCTTCAGATTCATCTAGTTTTGCATTATCTTTAGTCTTAGTAATAATATCGTAAGCATCGTGGAATATAAGTATTAGGAAGTTACCGGTATAATCATAACTTTCTATAATTGAATTGTAGAATTCATCAAGTAAAGCATCATCTTTTAATCCACTGTTTTTTAGTTTCATAAAAGAAAGTTGTTTTTCGTTTATGTGTTCTTCGTTAAGTTCAAAATTAAGTTCTAAAATATTGTTACCAATAGTTCCAGATAAAACTTTCTTAGCAATTTCTAAGTATTTAAAATAATCATCTTCTTCTAAATTTAAAAATGTTTCCCTAAATTTTAATAAAATATTTTTTTCGCCATTAACGTAACAACCACACATTTTTGTAAAAGTACAGTGGTCTTTTTTAAAACGTTTTTTTAGCTCTAATATATCTTTTTTTCTCATATATAATCCTTTCATTACAAATTTTATTTATTAATATATAGCAAAATATGTTACTAATTATAAGTATAATATTCTCATGAAACCTCTGCAAGAATGAAATAGATTATATTAGTAAGTTATAAATTTTTGAATATAAGATATTATAATGGATAAAATATTATTTTAAATTTTTGTTGACTATAACGTTACGTTATAGATTATAGTTATATTGTGGTAGGGAAAATTTATTATAGCTATAATAATTCAATTGAAAATATCTACTGATCTATAAAAAGAGGTTGAATAAAAATGAAAATAAGCGAGGTAGCAAAGTTAAGCGGAGTTACAGTAAGGACACTTCATTATTATGATGAAATTGGACTTTTAAAACCAAGTAAGACTACGGAAGCTGGATACAGAATGTATTCAATTGAGGATTTAGAAAAGTTACAACAAATACTATTTTTTAGAGAATTAGATTTTCCATTAAATGAAATAAAAGAAATAATGATAAATCCAAAATATGATAAAATTGAAGCGTTAAATAAGCATAAGGAATTGCTTATAGAAAAAAGAAAAAGAATAGATGGATTAGTTACCTTTTTATAATTGCACAAAGGAAATTTTAAGTTGTTTAGGATTAATGTATATAGGAGATGAAAGATTTAAAGAAAATATAGATAAATATGGAGAAGGAACTTCAGAATTCATGGCAAAGGCAATTGAGATATATTGCTCAAAATAAAAGCTTATATTTATAATATAAAGTCCACAACAATTGTTGTGGATTTTTTGCAGGTATTATGTATTTAACAACTTGACATTTTCTTGAAAAAAGCAAAAAATAAATATAAAAATGAGAAGATTTAATTTATTGTACTAAGGGTAAGGTGCAGTATTATTTTAATATGGTATCTGCACAAATAATGAATGAAATATATAGTGAGTAGTTTTTAAAGTGTTTGGAAAAAGAAATATTGAGAAAGAGGGAATAAAAAATGTTTTTCTATATTGTACTACCAGTAATATTTATGATTCCTTTTGGAATATATATATATTTTTTTATTAGAAGAATCTTAAATTTGCTTATGAAAGATAAGAAAATCAAGCAACAAAAAATTATAAGTTTAGTTTTAACATTACTTATAATGATACCAGCATTAAAGGTATGGGGAACATGGGCAGTTGTAGTATTTCATATTGTTATAATTGCATGGGTAGTTGAATTAATTTATTTTATTATAAAGAAATTTACTAATAATAGTTTTATTAAAGTAACTTATAGAAGTGGAATTATACCGTTATTATTAACAGCAATTTTAATTGTATATGGATATATAAATATTCATAATATAATTGAAAAAGATTATACTGTGTATACAAATAAAAATATTGGGAGCAAAGCCTATAGAGTAGATTTTATATCAGATCTCCATTTTGGCACTACTATGGATAATGAGACATTGCAAAAATACTGTGATAAAATATCAGAAACTAATGCAGATATAGTAATATTAGGTGGAGATATTGTAGATGAAAGTACGACTTTAAAAGAAATGCAAGATGCATTTAAAATATTATCAACTATTAAAAGTAATTATGGGATATATTATGTATATGGTAATCATGATAAATCTAAATATACAATAGATCCTAACTATACTGAAGAAGAGTTAGAGGAAGCAATAATAAATTCAGGAATAAAAATACTTGCCGATGATATATATGAAATAAATGATGAACTGTGTATAATAGGAAGAAAAGATAGATCTTATGCAAATGAAACTAGAAAATCATCACAAGAACTATCAAAAGAAGTAAGTGATGATTATTATAAAATAATAGTTGATCATGAGCCTTGTGAATTAAAAGAAAATAGTGAAAGTGGATATGATTTAATGATTTCTGGGCATACACATTATGGTCAAATATGGCCAATAGGACAGTTGATGGAATTGTTTAATATTAATGAAATGGAATATGGATATGAAAAAAAAGACAATATGGATATAATAGTCTCTTGTGGAATAGGAGGTTGGGGATATCCATTAAGAACAGAAAAACATTGTGAATATGTAGTGATTGATATTGTGAGGAAATAAATTTTGGAAAGAGAAGAAGTAGAATTATTACCATCAGGGTTAATAACCTGTTTATTAAATATTAAAGAAGTAAGAATAATGAAAATATCTCCTGAAAGGTTAACTATAAGATTAGCACAAGAGATAAAGGAGATAAATGAATTAAAGGTTATATTTCATATATTTGATGAAAATAGATATGAAGAAATAACTATAGAAAAATATAATTTGATAAATAAGGAGAAGCATGAGTTTTATATAACTTATGTTTTTTCTATTAAGGACGAAGCTTATTTACAAAATGTGAGAAATACTTTTAACAATTATACTAGATATATTAGATTAAAGTCATATAGTGATGATAATTATTTTTCTAATGAGATGGTAGGATATCCTTCAGAAAAAGATTATGATTTCTATGAAGATTATATAAGTCAAAAGCAAGAGTGGATGACTAATTTAAATTATGATAGCTTTAATTATAGTATTTTAAATTCAGTAGAATTAGCCATTAATATAGATAATTATGAGCTGTATAATAAATATTTAAATGAAGACATAGAGGTATTTGTTGATAATTACTTAAAAAATAATTTTATAGAAAAGCATAAGCTTATGCATAAAAATATATCAAGAATTTATATTGGAAATGAGTTTTGTCATAATTTATTTCCAAGCCTTGAATTGTTAATTGAAATGATTAACAAGGCTAAAGAAGAAAATCTAGAAATTACAATATGTTTTACATATATAAGAGAGTGCTATATAGAAAAAACTAGATATATAATAGAGAAGATATATGATTGGTGTATTGAAAATAATAAAAATATAGAAATTGTAATAAATGATTGGGGAATGATAAAGTTAGTACAGGATAAAAGTGATTATTTTATTCTTAACCTAGGAGTATTATTAAATAAAAGAAAGAAGGATCCAAGGTATGTTTATAAAAAAGGGTATAAGGAAAACAATAAGTTAATAGGAAAAAATAATCTTAATAGTTATATTTTTAATAGATTTCTAAATGAAAATAATATAAAAAGATATGAGTATGAAAATTGTGGATATGATATTGAAATTGCAGAAGGAAATCATAGTTTACATATTCCTTTTTATGTAACTAATACATCTCAGTATTGTACATTATATGCAATGTGTACAACAATGAATAGAGGTAATCAAAAACTTGTTAAAGGATGTCCAATGTACTGTAAGGAATATATATTTTCATATCCAAAGCACTTAAAAATGGTAGGAAGATATAATTCAATATTTGCTTTTGATGACACATTACTTAAGGATTTTGAGAAGTTAGAGCATTATATAGATAATGGAATAGATAGAATAGTTTTAAATTTTATATAAATGAGGAAAATAAAATGAAAATAGTAGCAGGACTTGGGTGTATTGATGATTATATAAGATTAGTTAAAGCAGGGGCAGATGAAGTTTTTTGTGGATATGTTCCTTATGAGTGGAATAAAAAGTATGGAAGTCTTTTTCCTTTAAATAGAAGAGAAGTGCTTTATTATAATATCCAAATAAATTCTTTAGAAGACATGAAGATATTAAAGAAAATGGTAGATATTTATAATGTTCCAGTAAGCATAGCATTTAATTATTTATATTATATAGAAGAGCAATATGAGGAAATAGCTAATATAATACAAGATTTAATAAGGATTGGATTTAATGAATTTATTATAGCTGATATTGCACTTATATTATATTTAAAAGAAAAGGAAATAAAGTGTGTTATACATTTAAGTGGAGAATGTGCAGAAATTAATAGCCTAGCAATAGATTTTTTAAATAAACTAAATATAGCTAGATATGTTTTTCATAGAAAAAATACAATTGAAGATATAGAATCATGTATAAAAAATAATAGGATAAAAAACTTGCAATATGAAGCTTTTATTTTAAATGAAAAATGTCATTATAGTGGTGCCTTTTGTAGCTCTTTGCATTGTGATGAAATGTGTCATTTATGTAAGATGCCATATGATTTAGTTAAAATAAATGAGGAATCTAATTATTTTCAGGATGTTGATAAGAAGCTTCAACTTTACTATAAGGATTTTGAAGAGAAAGAATTATATATAGAAAATAAAAGCGAGTCATATATTTTAGGAAATACAGGATGTGGTATTTGCGAATTGAAAAAGTTAAAGGAAGCAGGAGTTACTCACCTAAAAGTTGTTGGGAGAGGTAAGTATGTAGATGATATTGAAAAGGATATTATAGGATTAAAAGAAGCCATTAATATGATTGAAAACATTGATAATGATAGGGATTATAAAAAGGCCATAAAAAATAAGCTATTTAAAGGTAAATGTAGCAAAGAGTGTTATTATTAATATTAATGTAGATTATAAGGTGTTTGACTGATATAATATTTTTTAGAATATTTACAAACGAGGAGTAATTACATGAAATATTATTTAGCACCAATGGAAGGAATTACAGGGCATATATATAGAAATGCTTATGAAAAATACTTTCATAATATAGATAAATACTTTACACCCTTTATTGTACCTAATCAAAGTTTAAGTCTTAAAACTAAAGAGCTAAGAGATTTATTACCAGAAAACAATGAAGGTTTAAATGTAGTGCCACAGATATTAACTAATGATGCAGAAGGATTTATATTAACTGCAAATAAGTTAAAGCAATTAGGATATAATGAAATTAATTTAAATTTAGGATGTCCAGCAGGAACAGTTGTTTCAAAAAAGAGAGGATCAGGATTTCTTGCTTATCCAGATGAATTAGAGAGATTTTTAGATGAAATATATAAAATTGATAATATAAAAATATCAATAAAAACTAGATTAGGAAAAGAAATGCCAGAAGAATTTTATAAGCTTATTGAGATTTATAATAAGTATCCTCTTGAAGAATTAATAATTCATCCTAGAACTAGGGAGGATTTTTACGGAAATACACCAAATTTAAAAATGTTTAAAGAAGCATTATCTTTAAGTAAACATTCTGTATGTTATAATGGTGATATTTTTACTACTGAAAATTATCATAACATAGTAAATGAGTTTCCACAAATAGATAAAGTAATGCTTGGAAGAGGCATATTAGCTAATCCAGGATTAATCGGTGAAATTAGAGATAATAATTTTATTAGTAAGGAAATTTTGAAAAAGTTCCATGATGAAATTTTTGAAAATTATACAATTCTTTTAAATGAAGACAAAAATGCCATGTATAGAATGAAAGAACTTTGGGGATATATGTCACATATATTTACAGATAATAAGAAGTATTATAAAAAAATTAAGAAAGCACAAAAAGCTAAAGATTATAGAGAAGCTGTTTCAAGTTTATTTCAAGAGCAAGAAATTATAAAAGGTGCTGGATTATTTAGTAGTGAATAATACATAATAATAAATGAGGATTCAAAAATAAAAGTTTTGAATCCTCATTTTAAAGTTATGAAAATAATATTAATTTATATATTTATTTATAAAATTATTTACGGTTGTCCAATAAGTTATTGGATCTACTTCAGAGGCCTTAGCATGCTCTGCACCTTTTATTGTTAACATTTCTTTTTCGGAACTTGTTGCGTTATAAAGTTTTTCCATCATATAGTAAGGAACAAAATCATCTTGATCTCCATGAATATATAAAATTGGAGTTTTAGAGTTTTTTACTTGATCTATAGATGAAGCTTTACCTAAGAAATAACCAGCTCTTATTTTAGCAACAATAGATGAAACATTAAGTATTGGAAATTCAGGTAATGAGAATAGGGTATCTAATTGATATGCAAATTCATCCCAAACTGATGTATAACCACAATCTGAAACTATTACTTTCACATTAGGAGATATCTCTTCACCAGAAGTCATTAATACCGTAGCAGCTCCCATAGAAACTCCATGAAGGACTATTTCAGCATTTGAATTTTCATTTAATATATAGTTTATCCAAGAGATAATATCTAATCTATCATCCCATCCCATTCCTATATAGCTTCCTTCACTTAATCCATGGCCTCTTAAATCAGGAATAAGTACATTATAGCCATTATCATAATAATGTTTAGCGTATGTGCTCATATTTATTCCTTCACTTGTATAACCATGTACAGTAATAACCCATTTATCAGAATAGGTTTTATTTTTAATTTGATAACTATGAAGCTTTAAGTTATCTGAAGATATTAAATATTCATCAGTATAATTTGAATTGTTTAATAACCAGGAAATATCAGAATCCAAAACTTGTCCACTTGTTGCTTCTGCTTCTTCTGGTGTTCCAAATACTATATCTTTTGGAGTATTTGGATTTAAAGCTAAATTATAAAAGTAATTTCCAACAAGACTTAGGGATATTACTAGAATAATACTAATAAGCCCTAATGATATTCCTAAAAGTTTCTTTTTTTTCATCGTTACTCTCCTTTGTGAATTACTAAAATCAAATAGTTTGAAAATAAAAATTTATTTTAAATTATTCTATCATATTTTAGAAAAGAATAACAAGTAAATAAAGGGAAATGTTAATGGAGATAAGTGATATAGTATATTAAAGTTAACTGTATACATATTTAATACAGGATAATAGCAACTAAATTAAAAGGGGGCAGTATCACTTATATATGATAAAAAATTAACATATAGATATTCGATTTTTTGGTAAAAAATAATTTTGACTATAACGAAAAAATATATATAATAGAATAAGTGATTTTTTTTGTAGAATATAATATGGGGTGACATAAATTAAATGGAAGATAAGAATAAACTTCAAGAAGAAATAATGAAGGCTGATAATAAAACAGTTGAAAAAATGTGGAAAAGTATAGATGAGGATCATACTTTAAGAGCTTTCTTAGAAAAAATGACTAAAGATGAATTAGTTAAAATAGCTAAGAAATATGCGGTTAGAGGAATTACAACATTAAAGAAGGCTGATGTTGTTGAAAAAATGGTTACTGTAGTATTAGAGAATGCTAAAGTTGCTTTAGAGTTAATGGAAGAAAGTTCTTTAAAATATATAGAAGAATTACTTAAGGTGAACGGACTAAAAAAATATGAATGTAATGAGATGATTTATATTAATTATTTAAGAAATAGAGGCTTAGCTTTTTCAGGAGTTAAAAATGATGAGGCATTTGTAGTTATTCCAGAAGAATTAAAGAGCGTAATTAGCGGTCACTTAAATAAGGATTTAAAAGATAAAGCTAGATTAAATGAAGAAGTAATAAAAGCTATTTCAGGAATGGTTTATTACTATGGTGTTTGCAAAATAGATTTTATCAAATCTAATATAAAAAATATATTTGGAACAAGCTTTGATGAATCATATATAAATACATTAATAACAAATGGGGAAGAGCTTGGATATGACTATGTTGTTGATGGAGATATGCTTTGCAATATAGATGTAGAGGATGTAGAAAAGATATTAAAGCTTCAAGAAGAATGTAAAAATGATTATTATAAATTTGATAAGAAATCATTAGTAAAAGCAGGTAAAGTTGATTTTGTTGAAGAAAATAAACAAGGAGCTAAATTAGAGAAAGTTCTTGGTGAATTATTTGTTATTGATAAGAGTATCCTAAAGGAAGAAATGGATGGCTTTATAGTTGCTATAAAAAATGAAGTAGAAAAGTCTGAAGCTATAGATATATTTTTACAAGCTTATGAAATACAATCAGAAGAAGAAAGAAATATTTTTGTATATGAATTAGAACTTTTTGCAAAAAGCATTAGAAAATGGTCTTTAAAGGGATATACTGAAGATGAAATAGAAAAAGCAAATGCTAGAGTTGTTAATGAAGTTAAAATAGGTAGAAATGATCCATGCATATGTGGTAGCGGTAAAAAATATAAAAAATGTTGTGGATAAATTAATTATACTAAAAAGGAATGTTTAAATACATTCCTTTTTTCATGAATAATAAAGTTCTAATAATCTAAAAAAATTAAAGTGAATTAAAAAAAATAATTATTTGTTAATTAAATCATAATCTAAGCTAAAAAAGTGCAATTTAAATTAACTAAAAATGAAACTATTACAGCTAATAAATATTATAAGTATAGAATAATTAAATATTTTGTAAAGGTAAACATCGTGATTTTAGCGTCATAAAATATATTAGACCCAAGAAAATTATATAAAAAATATATTTGTGAGGTGAATTGAAATGTTTAGTGCAATAATGTTACTAGGTGCTTCTATACTCATGATAATTTCTGTAAAATTATTTGTAAAACAAATGAATTTAATTAATAAAGGTATAAAGAAAAAAGCAAAGGTTATAGAATTACAGGGTTTCAGTTATATAACTTATGGAAGTGAAAGAAATAAAATATATAATGTAGATATAAATCCTGTTTTAGAAATTGATTTAGGAAATGAAAAATTAAGAATTGATTATCACGACTATGATGAAATGTCAGATTTGAATGAAGGAGATGAAGTAGAACTTATTTATCCAGAAGGAAATATAAAAAAGATAACTAGATATTCAAAATATGAATTACTTAAAAAGTCAATTTGGTTTGGAATAATATCATTTATAATCATGATAATTTCTATAAGTTTGATAGTAATATAAATTTATAAATAGGGGAGAGTATTTTATATCTCCTCTTATTCATTTGTAATAAACAATATTAGTAAATTATAAATGATAAATAATTTCAAATAATACTGGATAAAATGTATTAATGTATTTTATAATAATAGTGTATTTTTATTTTTGGGAGAGTGAAACAAATGATACGTAAAGAGTCTGAGGACGTTTTAAATATGTTATTAGTAAAATTATTTAATGATATTTTAAAAATTGAAGCTGCAGCTATAAAGCAAGGCGAATTTAGTGATCTATCTGTTACTGAAAATCATATTATTGAAGCTATTGGTAAGGATAGAGAGATGACTATGACAGAGGTAGCAAAAGATTTAGATATTACAGTAGGAACATTAACTACTGCTATAAATAGATTAATAAAAAAAGAGTATGTTGAGAGAAGAAGAATAGAAGAAGATAGAAGAGTAGTTTTAATAAAACTGACAAACAAAGGAGAAATGGCATTTGATAGTCATGCACAGTTTCATGATGATATGATAAAAAGTATTATACAAGAGCTTCCGGAGACTGAGGAAACTGTACTTATAACATCATTAAAGAGAATGACTAACTTTTTTGAAGAAAAATATAATCTTCTTGGTTAGTTAATTAAATTATAAACTTCGTTTTGTAAAATATTTTAATATTTAAAGGGGTATGGGAATGAGTTATAGTTCAAGTATGGAGGTTGCTAAGATTGCTACACAAATGGCAATATCAACAAGAGAAGAAGAAGAGCAATTAAAGGAGTTATATAAAAAATCGGGAATATTAGTTACAGCAGTTAATATAGGCGGTAATATTAATGAATCTACATCTAAAATATTAGAGCGTGCTTTAGTGGCATCTAAAAGAAGTAATGTTATAAGGGATGAACACTTACATGAAGGTGGAATTATTGGAGCAACTAGAGATGCATTAATGCAAATTAGAGAGAGAGCTAGCGGACAAAATGTTGGAGGAAAAGTTGGAATAGCTAGAAAAGGACAACATATGAGCGTTTGTATATTTTTAAGCGTAGGTCTTCTACATTTAGATGAGGTTGTAATTGGGATTGGCCATAGGGCTGTGCCCGAATAATATAGTAGGTTAGTATAGAAAAAAATTTTATACTAATCTATTTTTTACGAATAATATGGATAAAAATTAAAATATTTACAATATATTGAAAATGTGATAACATAAATAATAACAATTTAATAAAATAACTCAATGTTTAGTAACAAAAAAATAAATAAATAATAATATGTTTAAAGAAAAGAAAAAAATATTATCTTTTCTTTTATTATGAAAAGTAGAATAGTAGGAAAAAGTTTGAGTTGTTTTAACTTTAGGGGGATGGAAACATGGTAGGAAAGAAAAAATTAGCACTAATTTTAAGTGGAGTTTTAATTATTGCAGGATTAGTTTCTTGTAGTAAGACAAATTCTTCAAATGAAGGTGGAAAAACAAAGGATGTAAGTAAAAATTCAAATGAATCTCAAGAGATGTATACAATTGGAATAAATCAATTAGTCCAACATGATGCTCTAGATGCTTCGAGGGAAGGGTTTATAGAAGGTTTAGAGGAAAAGGGATTTGAAGAAGGAAAGAACTTAAAGATTGATTATCAAAATGCTCAAGGTGATATATCAATTGCTAAAACTATTTCAGATCAATTTGTTACATCTAATGTAGATATGATATTTGCTATAGCTACATCGAGTCTTCAAGCATCTTATAATGCTACAAAAGATATTCCAATAGTTTTTACTGCAGTGACAGATCCTATTGAAGCCGGAGTAGCAAAAAGTTGGGAAAGTTCAGATACAAATGTTACAGGAACATCTGATATGGTTTCTATGGAGGAGCAATTAAATCTATTAATAACATTAGTTCCAGATATAAAAACGTTAGGTGTAATATACAATTCATCAGAAGCTAATTCATTAGCTCAAGTTCAAGAACTTAAGAAAGAAGCAGATAAAAAGGGAATAGATATTAAAGAAATATCAGTTACAACTGTCAATGAAATAAATCAAAACTTAAATTCAGCAATAGGATCAATAGATGCCTTATATGCACCTACAGATAATACAGTAGCCTCAGCTTATGATTTGGTTGGAAATATTTGTGTCAATAAAAAAGTTCCTATACTATGTGGAGAGGAAGCAGGGGTATCAAAGGGTGGTCTTTGCTCTATTGGTATAGATTATTTTAAATTAGGAAAAGAAGCTGGATATAAAGCGGCAGAGATTCTAAATGGAACAGAACCTAGTGATATTAAAATAACTACTTTAAGCGATATGTCTATTACTATTAATACAGATGTAGCAGAAAAGTTAAATATAACAATTCCAGAAGATATTGATGCAAAAGCTAATAAAGTAACTGGAGGGGTTCAATAGTGGAGGTAATACTTAACGCATTAGAGCAGGGACTATTATTTTCCTTGGTAGCAATGGGAGTTTATATAACATATAAGATATTAGACTTTCCTGATCTGTCTGTTGATGGAACATTTCCGTTAGGAGCGTCAATTTCAGCAGCTATGTTAATTCGCGGAATAAATCCATGGATTACTATATTAGTTGCTACGTTAGGAGGAGCTTGTGCTGGTGCTGTAACTGGTTTTTTAAATGTAAAACTAAAAATAAGTAATTTAATGTCAGGTATATTAGTTATGATGGGATTATATTCAGTAAATTTGAGAATAATGGGAAAATCCAATATACCGTTATTTAATACTAATTATATTTTTAGGAATCCTGCTATTAATTCAATATTTATTATTTTAGCGATAGTAATTTTATTAAAAGTAATATTAGATTTATTTTTAAAGACAAAAACAGGATTTTTATTAATTGCAGTTGGTGATAATGAACAAGTTGTGTCATCGTTAGGAGTAAATAAGAATATAATTAAGGTTTTAGGATTATCTATAAGCAATGCATTAGTAGCATTGTCAGGAGCTTTAACAGCACAAAATCAAGGGTTTTCTGATGTTACCATGGGAACTGGAATTGTTGTTATGGGATTAGCAGCAGTAATAATAGGGACATCCATATTTGGAAAATTATCTATTATAAAGGTTACAACATTATCTATATTTGGTGCAATAATATATAAGTTAGTTGTGGCAATAGCATTATGGATGAAATTAAATCCAAATGATTTAAAGATATTAACAGCCATATTAGTTGCTATAGCATTAGCATCAAATAGTGGTGTATTTAAAATAAAGAATAAAAGAAAAAGATTAAATGGTAATAATGGTGAAGGTGGTGAAGAAAATGCTAAAGATTCAAGGGCTATGCAAAGTATTTAATCCTAACACCATAAATGAAAATAAAGTTTTTAATAATTTTAGTATAGAAGTAAAGAAAGGTGAATTTATAACTATAATAGGTTCAAATGGTGCAGGTAAATCAACTTTATTAAATCTAATTAGTGGTAATATACCTATAGATTCTGGAATGGTATTATTAGATGGAATGGATGTATCATTCAAGGAGGAGTATGCTAGGGCAAGGGAAATTGGGCGAGTTTATCAAAATCCATCGGTAGGTGTATCTCCTAATATGACTATTTTAGAAAATTTAGCTTTGGCAGACAATAAGGGAAAAGTTTATGGACTTTCTTTTGGAATTAATAAAAAAAGAATATCATATTATAAGGAATTGCTTGTGAAGCTTGATTTGGGACTGGAAAATAAACTTTATAATAAAGTAACATTATTATCTGGAGGACAACGTCAAGCATTAACTCTTATGATGGCAGTTATGTCACAGCCAAAGCTTTTATTGTTAGATGAGCACACAGCAGCATTAGATCCTAAAACATCAGCTAAGATAATGGAGATTACACAAGAAGTTATAAAAGAAAATAATATCACTACATTAATGGTAACTCATAATATGAAGCATGCATTAGAGTGTGGTAATAGATTACTTATGATGCATGAAGGAAAAGTACTTTTTGATATTAAAGGAAAAGAGAAGCGAGAATTAACAACAGAAAAATTAATGGAAATGTTCAGCAACTCTAATATTATTGATGAAGTAAGTGATAAAAGTTTACTAACTTCATTGGCATAGTATAACTGATAAAAAGGGATTGAAATTTAAGTTTTCCTATAAAATAGGAAGAATTTAAGATTTCAATCTTTTTTTTGAATATAAAAATAGATTATAACAAAATATAATAAGAAAAGAAATGAAGTTTGTTATTAATATAACAAAAGAGGGTAAAGGTTAATAAAAAGACAAATTAGTCGAATAAAAATATAAATATAAAAAATAAATACTGGAAATTTAAAAAATGTCAAAAAAATATAAAAGCAATTGAAAATGTTAACATGATTGAAAAGACAAGGGTTTAGAAGTTGTTGGAAATATAAGTTTAAAATAAAATAAAAAAAAGCTCAAAAAAAGTTTGACAAAAAATAAACAAACGAGTACAATAATGGTGTGGACAAGTTAAAGAATTAACAATCAAAACAAAAACTTAACAAAGTCCCTGAAAATTAAGATATCAATGAAAATTATTATAAATATTGATTATTTAGGAGGATGTAATAAATGAAAGTTACAAACGCTCAAGAATTAACAGCAAGAATTAAACAATTAAGAGAAGCTCAAAAGAAATTCGCTACTTACACTCAAGAACAAGTAGATGAAATCTTCAGACAAGCAGCTTTAGCAGCTAACCACAACAGAATTAAGTTAGCTAAGATGGCTGTAGAAGAAACTGGAATGGGAATAGTAGAAGATAAAGTTGTAAAGAACAACTTTGCTGCTGAATATATATACAACCAATATAAGAACATGAAAACTTGTGGAGTTTTAGAAGAAGATAAAACAAGTGGAATCACAAAGGTAGCAGAACCAATCGGTGTTATATCAGCTATCGTTCCAACAACAAACCCAACATCAACAGCAATATTCAAGTGTTTAATAGCTTTAAAGACTAGAAATGCTATCATAATCTCTCCACATCCAAGAGCTAAGAACTCTACAATAGAAGCTGCTAAAATAGTTTTAGAAGCTGCAGTTAAAGCAGGGGCTCCAGAAGGAATAATCGGATGGATAGATCAACCATCAGTTGAATTATCACAAAACGTTATGAGAGAATCAGATATAATATTAGCTACAGGTGGTCCAGCAATGGTTAAAGCTGCTTACTCATCAGGAAGACCAGCTTTAGGGGTTGGAGCAGGTAACACTCCAGCAATCATTGATGAATCAGCTCACATTAAAATGGCTGTAAACTCAATATTACTTTCTAAGACATTTGATAACGGGGTTATATGTGCATCAGAACAATCAATCATTGTTTTAGAAGAAGTTTATGATGAAGTTAAGAGAGAATTAGCTGAAAGAGGAGCATACATCCTTAAAGGCGAAGAAATAGATAAAGTAAGAAATATAATCTTAAATGAAAAAGGTGGATTAAACGCTGACATGGTTGGTCAATCTGCTTATAAGATTGCTAAGATGGCAGGAGTTAATGTTCCAGAAACAGCTAAAGTTTTAGTTGGGGAAGTTACTTCAGTTGAATTAGAAGAGCCATTCTCACATGAAAAATTATCTCCAGTATTAGCTATGTACAAAGCTAAGTCATTTGAAGAAGCTTTAGATAAAGCTGATAGATTAATTGAATTAGGTGGTATGGGTCATACATCAGTTCTATATACTGATCAATTAAAGAACAGAGATAGAGTATTAACATTCGGAGAAAGAATGAAAACTGCTAGAACATTAATTAACATGCCAGCAGCACAAGGGGCTATCGGAGACTTATTCAACTTTAAGTTAGCACCATCATTAACATTAGGATGTGGATCATGGGGAGGAAACTCAGTTTCAGAAAACGTTGGTCCTAAGCACTTAATTAACGTTAAGAGCATTGCTGAAAGGAGAGAAAATATGCTTTGGTTTAGAGTTCCAGAAAAAACTTACTTCAAATACGGATGTTTACCAGTAGCTTTAGCTGAATTAGGTGAAATGGGTAAAAAGAAAGCATTCATTGTAACAGATAAGGTATTATTCGAAATGGGATATACAAACAAAGTTACAGAAGTTTTAGAAGCTCACGGAATTCAATATAAAATATTCTCAGATGTTGAACCAGACCCAACATTAAGATGTGCTAGAGCTGGTGCTGCAGAAATGAATAACTTCCAACCAGATGTTGTAATTTCACTTGGTGGTGGATCAGCTATGGATGCTGCTAAAATCATGTGGGTTATGTATGAACATCCAGAAGTTAACTTCCATGATTTAGCAATGACATTCATGGATATAAGAAAGAGAATATACAAATTCCCAACAATGGGTCAAAAGGCTATGATGGTTGCTATAGCAACTTCAGCTGGTACTGGATCAGAAGTTACTCCATTCGCAGTTATAACTGATGAACAAACAGGAGTTAAATATCCATTAGCTGATTACGAACTAACTCCAGATATGGCTATCGTTGATGCTGAATTAATGATGACTTCTCCTAAGGGATTAACAGCTTGTGCTGGTATTGACGTATTAGTTCACGCAGTTGAAGCTTACGTTTCAGTAATGGCATCAGAATACACTAACGGATTAGCTTTAGAAGCAATTAGATTAGTATTCAAGTATTTACCAGATGCTTATAACGAAGGTACAACTAACATTAAAGCAAGAGAAAAAATGGCTCATGCATCTTGTATGGCAGGTATGGCATTCAGTAATGCATTCTTAGGAATTAACCACTCAATGGCTCATAAGCTAGGTGCATTCCACCACTTACCACACGGTATGGCTAACTCTTTAGTTATGAAAGAAGTTATTAAGTTCAATGCTACTGATGCTCCAACTAAGCAAGCAGCATTTGCTCAATACAAATATCCAAATGCAGCATGGAGATATGCTAGAATTGCAGATCATTTAGGATTAGGTGGAAACACTGAAGCTGAAAAAGTTGAATTATTATTAAAGGCTATAGATGAGTTACAAAACAAAGTAAATATGCCTAAGACAATTAAAGATGCTGGTGTAAGCGAAGTTAAATTCTTCGAAACATTAGATGAAATGGTTGAGCAAGCTTTTGATGACCAATGTACAGGAGCTAACCCAAGATATCCATTAATGAAAGAATTAAAAGAAATGTATATCACTAGCTACTATGGTGAAAAAGAAGAAGCTGTTAAAGAAGCAGCAGTAGAAGCTACAGCTAAAAAAGAAAAGAAAAATAAATAATCAATAATATATATTTGAAAAGTCCTAGTGAAAGCTAGGGCTTTTTTATTGAGATATATGCTCTTTTTATCCTAATAATTATATTTTTTCTATATTATAGGCTTAAGTTATTGAATATAACTATATATTAATAAAAATATATCTATAATATTTATAAAAGAAAAAGATATATTTTTATATAGTTGTGATATAATATTCACAATAATAATACTAGGAGATAAGATTTTGGAAAAGAGCAGTTTAAATTTAGATGAAAGTTCACTATTTTCTCAAGTAGCTAAGAGTACAATTTGTAAATTAAATGAGATTTGTTTTATAAAGGAATTAAAAAAAGGAGACCATTTATTTAGAGATAAGGAAGTTATAAAGAGTATATATGTAGTTAAAAGTGGAAAGGTTGCTCTATATAAGCAAAGCGAATCAGCTCAAAAGAAAGTAATATTTATTTTAGGAAAAGATACTGTAATAAATGAGGTAATAATTGATAATCTACCAGCATCAATTAATTGTGAAGCTTTTGAAAGTGCAGAAATTTTGTGCTTTGATAGAGTTAAATTCTTAGAAGTTATGAAGGAGGATTTCGAACTATCAAAGATAATAATTAATTCATTAGCAATAAAGGTTAGAAGATTATATAGACAAGGTAAGAATTCTATTCCTATAAAGGTAGAAAAAAGGGTTGCGGCTAAATTATGGAAACTATCAAGAGACTATGGAATAGAAATAGAAGAAGGTACATTGATTGATTTAAATATAACGATTACATATTTAGCAGATATGTTTGGAGCACCTAGAGAAACAATATCAAGAGCTTTAAAAATCTTAAGTAATAAAGGTTTAATTATTAATAAAAATAAAAAAATCATAGTTCCAAATAGAGATAAGTTAGTGAAATTCTTTAAAGAAAATTAGATAGATTATTAATAATTACTTATTAAAGAAAATTAATAAGATGTGATAAACGTCACATCTTTTTTTTTATAAAAAAAATATAATAGCCTTATGAAATCTTGTTAATCAATTAACAAGAACGCGAAAAAATAAGCTAAGAGGTGTTTTACATGGGATATAAACTTAACTTAGAAAATATGAATTTAGCTTTAAATGAGTTAAAGAAAACATATAAAATCTATGCTCCAAAGGTTTTTGAAGGTGCAGGAACTTTTTCAGATACTGATAGAGTAAGATATGGGGAAATTTCAACTATAGAAGAAATTGAATTTGATCAAAAATCAAGTTATTCATATAAAGAAACAATTTTACCTACAAGACAAACTTTATTTTTCTTTACAGATGATGAATGTAAAGAAGCTGAAGTAGATGAAAGACCGTCTTTAATATTCTTAAGAAGCTGTGAAATACATTCATTAAAGAGAATAGATGATATCTATTTAAGAAATGGATTTGAAGATGTTTATTACAAGAAAATGAGAGAAAATGCAAAGTTCGTTTTAATTGGTTGTGAAAAGAGCTTTGAAAATTGTTTCTGTGTAAGCATGGGATCAAATAAAACTGATGAGTACAATGCATACATTAAAGTTGATGGAAAAGATGTGTACTTAGATATTAAAGATGAAGAAATCGAAAATATAATAGCTTCTATAGAAAAAGAAGAAAAGGAAGTTACACCTGACTTTGTTACAGAAAATCCTGTTAAGGTTAATATTCCAGAAAACTTAGGTTTAGAAGTTATGAAATCTACAATGTGGAATGAATATAATGAAAGATGTATAACTTGTGGTAGATGTAACTTTGTCTGTCCAACATGTACATGTTTCACTATGCAAGATATATCATATAAAGATAATAAAAACGCAGGTGAAAGAAGAAGAGTTTGGGCTTCATGTCATGTAGATGGATATACAGATATGGCAGGTGGACATAGCTTTAGAAAAGAAAAAGGACAAAAGATGAGATTTAAGACTCTTCATAAAGTCTATGATTACAAGAAAAAATGGGGATATCACATGTGTGTTGGATGCGGTAGATGTGATGATATCTGTCCAGAATATATCAGTTTCTCTACTATAATAAACAAGTTAGAAGATGCTATGAACGAGGTGAAGAATAATGACTAAGAATGAATACATACCATTTAGATCAGAAATTTTAGAGGTAATTGAGCATACTCCAATAGAATACACTTTTAGAATGGCTTATAAAGGAGATGTTAAACCAGGTCAATTCTTTGAAGTATCTCTTCCAAAGTATGGTGAAGCACCAATATCAGTAAGTGGAATTGGTGAAGGATATGTAGACTTAACAATAAGAAGAGTTGGTAAAGTTACTAATGAAATATTTAAGAACTACGTAGGAGATAAATTATTCTTAAGAGGGCCTTATGGAAATGGCTTTGATATAGAAAACTATAAGAACAAAGAAGTTATAGTAGTTGCTGGGGGAACAGGGCTTTCACCAGTAAGAGGAATAGTAGAATATTTCTCAAGAAATAGCCAAGATTGCAAGGGTATGACTTTAATATCAGGATTTAAATCACCAGAAGATGTTTTATTTAAAGAAGACATGAAAGAATGGGAAAAGACAATGAATCTTATTTTAACAGTTGATACTGCTAAAGAAGGTTATGAAGGTAAAGTAGGTTTAGTTACTAAATATATTCCTGAACTTGAAATTAAAGATATGGAAAATGTACAAGTAGTAGTTGTTGGACCTCCAATGATGATGAAGTTTACAGTTTTAGAATTCTTAAAACTTGGAATCAAAGAAGAAAACATTTGGATTTCTCAAGAAAGAAAAATGTGCTGTGGAATAGGTAAATGTGGACACTGCAAAATAGATGATACTTACATTTGTTTAGATGGTCCAGTATTTAATTATACAGTAGGAAAATCTTTAATTGATTAGGAGGAAGTAATTAATGGATATCAATACTAAAAAGCTTAAAAAGAATGCCTTTAGAGTTACAAAACATAGAGGACTTACAGCTTCAAGAATAAGAGTACCAGGTGGACATTTAAATGCTAAATATTTAGGTCTTATTCAAGAAATTGCTGAGACATATGGTAATGGAACAGTTCATTTAACTACAAGACAAGGTTTCGAAGTTCCAGGAATAGATATGAGAAACATGGACAAGGTTAATGAATTACTTCAACCAATTATTGAAGGATTAGAAATAAATCAAGAAATTCCAGGAAAGGGATACACATCAGCAGGTACAAGAAATATAAGTGCATGTATAGGTAACAATGTCTGTCCATTTGCAAATTACAATACAACTAATTTTGCAAAAAAGATAGAAAAGGCAATATTCCCACATGACTTACATTTTAAAGTTGCATTAACAGGATGTCCTAACGACTGTATGAAAGTTAGAATGCATGACTTTGGTATCATAGGAATGACTGAGCCGCAATTAGATGAAAGTAAATGTATATCTTGTGGAGCTTGTGTTAGAGCATGTACTAAAAAGTCTACGGCTGCTTTACATGCCGAAAATTACACACCAGTAAGAGACCATAGCAAATGTATTGGATGTGGTGAATGTGTAATTAACTGTCCTACAGGAGCATGGACTAGAAGTAAAGAAAAGTATTATAGATTAGCTATAATGGGTAGAACAGGTAAGAAAAACCCAAGATTAGCAGAAGATTTTATAATTTGGGTAGACGAAGATAGCATAATTAAAGTAATTCAAAATACTTATAAGTATGTTACTCAATATATAGATAAAAATGCACCAGGTGGTAAGGAACACATTGGTTATATAGTAGATAGAACAGGATTTGAAGAGTTTAAGAAATGGGCATTAGACGGAGTTACTCTTTCAGATAAAGCTATATTAAAAAATAATATATATTGGAGCGGAATTAAGTATCCAAATACTTAATATAAAAAGCAGTAATGTATCGTAGTGATACATTACTGTTTTTTTATTATCATAATTAATTATGTAATTAAATTAAGATTTATAGCTTCACTTAAATTTCAGTATGTACTATTCATATAACTAAATAACGTTACATAAGAATAGTATAGAAATTAATAAATGAAGGGTAGGTAGAAATAGATGAGAAAGCTTGTTTCAAATACAATACTAGTAGTTATGATTATGTTTAACTTAACAATGGTTATGTGTACTAGGGATAATATATCGCAAAAAGATATAAATGAGATGAAAGATATTGTTGATAAGGTACTATCATATGATGGGGATTATAATGATGAAGTTAGTGATTATATAGATAATCAAACTTTTAATGAATCTAATTATGTAATATTTTATAGTTATTATATAGGTAATATAGTATTGAATAAATATGAAAGTGAATTGATGGGAGTTACAAAAGAGGATGGTAAATATAATTTATGCCTATTGATAAATATGAAGGCTCAAGCAACAACGTTAGAAAGTGATGGGGTAGAAGAGGGATATGATACAGCAGAAGGAATTGATGTACCAGTAGAGGTTATACTGATAAAAAAGAAAGGAAAATTTTATATTGAAAGTATAAAAGAATATAATAGCTTGAAAATTGCACAAAATGAAAACGAAAATTTTATAAAAAATGACTAAAAACTTATAGTAATATATTACATACAATATATTACCAAAAGGCTATAAAGCAAGAAAATATGCGAAAATTTAATTGTAATATAGGTGGAAAATCAAGAAATAAAATATTAATAATGAAAAAAAAGGTATATAAGGAGATAAACCACTACAATAAAATTTAAAAATCTATGTTATAACTGTAAGTGGCAACATTAGTGAAAGTAAAAAGTACTTTGAACTAATAAGATATTGATCAGAATTAAACTGTTCGAAAAAATAAAAAGGAGTGGTACAGATGAAGAATAAACTAATTGCCAGCATAGTTACATTAACTGTAATAGGGGGAGCCGTTACACCAACCTTTGCAGCAACTAAAGAAGCTTCACTAAAAAAAGCAAATAAATGTAGTATATCAGGAAGCTTAATTCAAGGAGTAACTTTTAAAAAAATATGGTGGGGTAATTGTTCAGGAGGAACAATAATTATTGGAGGAACAGTGAACAAGCCTAACCATAATGAGAATAACAATAATAATGGTAACAATAATAATGGTAACAATAATAATGATAATAATAGTGTTGTTCCGCCAACAGGAGATACTGAAACGCCAAATGTTCCTAATAATCCAAGTATAGATGAAACACCAGGTGATACAATTGTGCCACCAACAGGAGATACAGAAACTCCTAGCACACCAGATACACCAACAGTAGATGAAACGCCAAGCGTTCCAGAGCAGACACCAAGTACTCCGGATACACCAGTAGTTGATGAGACACCGGATAATTCAACAGAAGATAACTCAACTAATGCAGATACAAACTTTATGGCAGCTGTGGAACAAGCTATATATAATAAAGTAAATGAAGAAAGAGCTAAGGCAGGAGTTCCAGCGTTAACATATAATAATACAATGCAAAAATATGCTAGAATTAAATCTCAAGATATGGGAGATAATAATTATTTTAGTCATGAAGACTTAAATGGAAATCTTATAACAACTCAAATGAAAAATGATGGAGTATCATATAGAGCATGGGGAGAAAATATAGCTTATATTGGTGGTAATGTAAGTGCGGATGCTCTTGCAGAACAATTTATGACAAATTGGATGAATTCATCAGGTCATAGAGCAAATATTTTATCTACTAATTTCTCAAGTATAGGAGTTGGAGTATATAAAATAGGAAATAAAGTATATGCTACTCAAGAGTTTTACAAATAGTAATATAAATAGTAATATAAGATAATGTAACAAAGGGTTTGTTCACAATAAAAAGTGGACAACCCTTTTTTATTATAAATAAGTCTATAACTTTTCTTATGTTATGTTATACTTTAAATATTAAAAGACTTTGAGGTGAAAAAATGAAACCATTAGCAGATTTAATTAGGCCTACACAATTAAGTGAAGTATGTGGTCAACAACATATATTAGGAAAAAATAAGATTTTAGATAGAATAGTAAAGAGTGGTAGAATTTCAAATATGATATTTTATGGACCGCCAGGTGTAGGAAAAACTACAGTAGCAAATATTATTGCTGAAAAGGCTGGAAAAAGGTTTTACAAGCTTAATGCAACTAATGCTTCATTAAAAGATATTCAAGAGATAACAAAAGAGTTAGATACTTTTTTAGGTGTTAATGGTGTAGTTCTTTATTTAGATGAGATTCAGAACTTTAATAAAAAGCAACAACAATCACTTTTAGAATATATAGAAGATGGTAGAATAACATTAATTGCATCTACTACAGAAAATCCTTATTTTTATATTTTTAAAGCTTTACTTTCTAGATCAACTATATTTGAATTTAAACCTGTAGAAAAAGATGATATAAAGAAGGCTCTTAATAGAGCAATAGCTATTAAGAGTAAAGAATATAATGAAATAAAATTAGATGTGAAGGAAGAAGCTATAGATTATTTATCTTCTTATTGTAATGGAGATGTAAGAAAGGCTATTAATGGGTTAGAAATTGCATTAAATTCAACTAAACCTAATAGTGATAAATTTGTAGTAATTGATTTAAGTGTTGTTAAGGATTCAACTCAAAGTAAGGTAATTTCTTACGATAATGATGGTGACGCACATTATGATATACTTAGCGCATTTCAGAAATCAATTCGTGGTAGTGATGCAGACGCTGCAATTCATTATTTGGCTAGACTTGTTAAAGCTGGTGATTTAATATCTATTTGTAGAAGACTTCAAGTAATTGCGGCAGAAGATATTGGATTAGCATATCCACAAGCAAGTTTAATAGTTAAATCATTAGTAGATTCTGCTAGAGAATTAGGATTTCCAGAAGCTAGAATTCCACTTGCAGAGGCTACAATACTTTTAGCAACAAGTCCAAAGTCAAATTCAGCATATTTAGCAATAGATTCTGCATTGAATGATTTAGAAAATATGACTATAGGTGATATTCCTAACCATTTAAAAGATGCACATTATAGTGGTGCTTGTAAAATGGGAAGAGGGGTTGAATATAAGTATCCACATAGTTATCCAAATCATTATGTACATCAACAATATTTACCTGATAATATAAAACATAGAACCTATTATGAATATGGGGACAATAAGTTTGAAAAGGCCACAAAAGATTATTGGGATAGAGTTAAGAAGTAGAAAAATAATTTAATAACATGGGGGAAGAAACGATGAAAAAAGATAAATATAATGATTATTTACAAATTTTAAAGGAAGAGTTAGTACCTGCAATGGGATGTACTGAGCCTATTGCAATTGCATATGCAGCAGCTAAGGCGAGAGATGTTTTAGGGAAAATGCCGGAAAAAGTTACAGCAAAATGTAGTGGAAACATAATTAAAAATGCAATGTGTGTAACAGTACCTAACACTGGAGATTTAGTAGGGATTAAAGCTAGTGCTATTATTGGTGTTTTAGCAGGGGATTCAAGTAAGGAATTAGAGGTTATTAGTGAAGTTAAAGAAGAACATATAATAGAAGCTAATAAGCTTATGAGTGAAGAATATTGTTTTGTTGAAAGGTTAGATACAGATATTCAGTTACATATAATAATGGAAGTATATTCAGGAGAGGATAGTGCAATAGTAGAAATAAAATATGCACATAACAATATTTCTAAAGTAATTAAAAATGGTGAAGTATTATTTGAAGGGAATGAAGATCCAAGTAAGTATCTAGGAGTATTTATTGATAGAAGCATTTTAAATGTTAATGATATATTTGACTTTGCAAATAATGTAGATATTAATGATGTAAAAGAATTATTAGATAGACAAATTGAATATAACATAACAATAGCAGAGGAAGGCTTAAAAGGAGAATATGGAGTAGGTATAGGAAAGATGCTTATGAAATGTTATCCCAATTCTATTGTTACTAAACTTAAAGTTTATGCAGCATCAGCTTCAGAAGCTAGAATGAGTGGAAGTTCATTGCCTGTTATGACTAATTCAGGAAGTGGAAATCAGGGGATGGCAACGTCAATTCCTGTAATAATATATGCAAGGGAAAAAGGCTTATCAGAGGAACAATTATATAGAGGGTTAATATTCTCTAATCTTATGACAATACATCAAAAAACTGGAATAGGGAGACTTTCAGCCTTTTGTGGAGCTGTAAGTGCAGGATGTGCTAGTGGAGCGGCAATTACATATTTAGAGGGTGGAACATTAGAGCAAATTAATAAAACTGTTGCAAATACTTTAGCTAATATTTCAGGAATAGTATGTGATGGCGCAAAAGCATCATGTGCAGCTAAGATTGCTACAAGTGTTGATGCAAGTATGATGGGCCATTATCTTGCTATGGAAGATCAAGGTTATAGTCCTAAAACTGGTATTTTAAAAGAAAGCATTGAAGAAACAATAACTGCAGTAGGTAGATTAGGAAAAGAGGGAATGAAGGAAACTGATAAGGAAATCTTAGACATAATGCTTGAAGAGTAATTTATATTAAAAAAATTTGTTTTATCTTAATAAAAATTAACTAAAAAACTTGACATAAAAAAGTTTTTTTTATTAAATTAAAAGTTGAATTAAATCATTGTTGACAAAAGCAGAGTAATTTAGTATGATATAAACATAAAGCAGAGCAAAAAAGTCTGAATAAGGGGTGAGAAAATGAAATTATCAACTAAAGGAAGATATGGAGTAAAAGCCATGGTTGAATTAGCGATACATTATGGGGATTCTCCTCTATCAATAAAAACTATTTCACAAAGGCAAGGAATATCTGAATATTACTTAGAACAGTTATTTTCTCCACTTAGGAAAGCAAAGCTTATAAATAGTATAAGAGGCGCTCAAGGGGGATATATCTTAGGCAGAGAGCCAAAGGATATTAAGGTTTCAGATATAATGTATGTACTTGAAGGTCCTATAGAGATTGCTGATTGTATTGAAGGGGTTGCTTGTAATAATATAGATTGTTGTGCAACTAGACTTTTATGGACAAAGATAAAAAATAGTATAGATGAGGTTATGGAAGGCATAACGTTACAAGATATAGTAGATGACTACAATAAAATTAAAGAAAAAAACGAAGCGTTAACATTACAGAGGAGTGAATAATATATGAAGACAGTATATATGGATTATGCGGCTACTACTTATGTAAAGCCAGAAGTTTTAAATGAAATGCTACCATATTTTACAGAAAAGTTTGGTAATCCATCATCTTTTTATGGAATATCAAGAGAAACTAAAATGGCAATAGATAAGGCAAGAGGGCAAGTTGCTAAAGCTTTAAATTGTGATATGAATGAGGTTTACTTCACAGGGGGTGGATCTGAGTCAGATAACTGGGCAATAAAAGGTATTGCATCAGCACATAGAAAAAAGGGAAATCATATAATAACTACTAAAATAGAACACCATGCAGTTCTTCATACTTGTGAATACCTAGAGAAGAATGGATTTGAAGTAACTTACTTAGATGTTAATGAAGAAGGTTTTATTGATTTAGAAGAATTAAAAAATGCAATAACAGATAAGACTATTTTAGTATCAATTATGTTTGCAAATAATGAAATAGGAACTATTCAACCGGTAAAAGAAATAGGTGCAATTTGTAGAGAAAGAAAGGTTCTATTCCATACAGATGCAGTTCAAGCAGTAGGAAATGTTCCAGTAGATGTAAAAGAAATGAATATTGACCTTTTATCTTTAGCAGGTCACAAAATATATGGACCTAAGGGAATAGGTGCTTTATACATAAGAAAAGGTGTAAGAATAGACAACTTAATCCACGGTGGGGGTCAAGAAAGAGCTAGAAGAGCAGGAACAGAAAATATTGCATCAGTTGTTGGATTAGGTAAAGCAATAGAGTTAGCTACAAAAGACTTAGAAGCTCATATGGAAAGAATTTCAGCTCTTAGAGATAAGCTTATAGATGGAATATTAGAAAAAGTTCCATACTCATATTTAAATGGACCAAGAGGGGATAAGAGATTACCTGGTAATGTAAATGTAAGATTTACTTATATAGAAGGTGAATCAATTTTATTATCATTAGATTTCGAAGGAATATGTGCATCAAGTGGAAGTGCATGTACGTCAGGATCATTAGACCCATCACATGTGCTTTTAGCAATAGGTTTACCACATGAATTAGCTCATGGATCATTAAGATTAACATTAGGTGATGGATCAAGCGAAGAAGATGTTGATTATGTTTTAGAGGTATTACCTGGAATTATACAAAGAATAAGAAATATGTCACCATTATGGAGTGATTTTGTTAAGAAGGGAGAAAAATAATTATGATATATACAGATAAAGTTATGGACCATTTTAGAAATCCAAGAAATGTAGGAGAAATTGAAGACGCAAACGGTATTGGAGAAGTTGGAAATGCTAAGTGCGGAGATATAATGAGAGTTTATTTAAAAGTAGAGGATAACATTATTAAAGATGTTAAATTCCAAACTTTTGGATGTGGATCAGCTATAGCTTCATCTTCAATGGCTACAGAAATGATTAAAGGAAAAACTTTAGAAGAAGCTTGGGAATTATCAAATAAAGCTGTTGCTGAAGCTTTAGATGGACTTCCACCAGTAAAAATGCACTGTTCAGTATTAGCTGAAGAAGCTATACACAAAGCAATAAATGACTATAGAAGAAATGCTGGATTAAGCACTGAAGGATGGGAATTCGAAGAAACAGATCATGATGAATTACATGATGCAGTACACGGACACGAATAAAAAACTTAAGGTGTGATTTGATGGAAAAGAAGAAAAAAGTAGTTATAGGTATGAGTGGCGGAGTTGATAGCTCCGTTGCTGCTTACCTTTTGAAAGAGCAAGGCTATGATGTTATTGGTGTTACAATGCAAATATGGCAAGAAGATAAAGATTATACAGAAAGAGAAGGTGGATGTTGTTCACTTTCAGCTGTAGATGATGCAAGAAGAGTTGCTAATAAAATTGGTATTCCATTTTATGTAATGAACTTTAGAGATAGCTTTAAAGAAAAAGTTATTGATTATTTTGTTCAAGAATATATAGATGGAAAAACACCAAACCCATGTATAGCATGTAATAAGCATTTAAAGTTTGATGAGTTATTAAGAAAAGCTCAAGGAATAGGTGCTGATTATGTTGCAACAGGTCACTATGCTAAAATTGAACAAGATGAAAATGGAAGATATCTATTAATTCGTTCAGATGATGATAGAAAAGACCAAACATATGCATTATATAACTTTACTCAAGAGCAATTAGCACATACTCTTATGCCTTGTGGAGAATACACTAAGGATAGAATAAGAGAAATTGCTAAGGAAATTGGATTATCAGTATATAATAAAAAAGATAGTGAAGAAATTTGTTTTATACCAGATAATAATCATGGTAGATACATAAGTGAGGCTAGACCATTAGAGGTTGTTCCAGGAAATTTTGTTGATAAAAACGGAAATGTATTAGGACAACATAAAGGAATAGTTTACTATACTATAGGTCAAAGAAAAGGGTTAGGAATAGCTCTTGGAAGACCTGTATTTGTAACTGATATAAATCCTAGAACTAATGAAGTTGTATTAGGTCCAGAAGAGGATATATTTAAGACTGACTTAGTTGCTAAGGATGTTAACTTTATTCCATTTGATAAGCTTGAAGAGCCAATAACAGTTGAAGCAAAGGTTAGATATTCAGGAAAACCAGCAGAAGCGGTTATTTCACCTTTAAGAGATGGAAAAGTTAAAGTTAGCTTTAAAGAAAAACAAAGAGCAATAACAAAAGGTCAATCTGTTGTTTTCTATCAAGGAAACAAAGTTGTTGGTGGAGGAATTATTGCTGGCATAATATAAATAAAAAAATCATAGCTATTTTAGCTATGATTTTTTTACTTTTTCTTGGATTATATATTATTCTAAAGTATCGTTAAGCATTTTTATAACATAATTAGGCAAAGCAAATGCCCCTTTATGTATATCTGTATTGTAGTATTTTGTATCTAATCCTAAAGAGTTCCATAATTCAGAGTTTAAATCAGCCACAGGATCTAATACTTTTGAAGCAAAACAGAATATCATATGACCAGATGGATAGGTTGGCATATGGTATTGATATGCTTTGCAAATATCAAATAATTTATTTAATTTGCCATAAGATCTTTTCATCTCGTAGGCATTATTATCATAATAAGGACTTTCACATTGATTAATTAATATACCTTTTTCAGTTAATGCATTAAAGCAATTAGTATAAAATTCAGTTGTAAATAGACCTTCACCAGGACCAATAGGATCTGTTGAATCAACTATGATTAAATCGTATAAGTTCTTTTTGTCTTTAACAAATTTAATTCCATCTTCAAAATATAAGTTAACTCTAGGATCATTTAATTTACATGATGTAAAAGGTAGATACTCAATAGAAGCTTCAACAACTAGCTTGTCTATCTCTACCATATCTATATTAACAATATTATTATATCTAGTTAATTCTCTAACAGTACCGCCATCACCAGCACCAATTACAAGGACATTTTTTATATTTGGGTTTGTAGCTAACGCCACATGTGTTATCATTTCATGATAAATGAACTCATCTTTTTCAGTAACCATTGTCCAATTATCAATAACTAATACTCTACCAAATTCGTAGGTATCTATTATGTCTATTTTTTGAAAATCACTTTTAGCAGAATAAAGATGATTTTTTACTTTCATTGAAAAGTTAACATTCTCTGTTTGATTTTCAGTATACCATAATTCCATATTCATCTCTTTAAACCTCCATCTTATGAGTTATTGTTAAATTATTATATTCACCATTGCCAAAGGTTCTAATTTTATCAACTAGCCCTCTAGAAACTTCTGTAGATTCACTTCTATCTGCACTTAATGCCTTTTCAAGGTATTTAAATCCTTTCCAAGGATTGACGCTATCACCACAGGTAAATAAATCTACTGATGCATAACCATATTCTGGCCATGTGTGTATTGTAAGATGTGATTCTTGTATTATAACTGCACCACTTACTCCCCAAGGATTGAATTTATGAAAACAGCTAGTTACTATAGTTGCATTTGCTTCTAAAGCAGCTTGATTCATATGTTTTTCAATAGCCTCATGATCCTTTAATAATTCTTTGTCACAGTTGTAATACTCCACTAAAATGTGTCTTCCTAATTGTTCAATATTCATAATAAAAACCTCCAATAATTTGATTTACATCCATCCAACGGATAAGTATTTTCTTAATAAAAATGCGGTGTTCATAAAACCTCCTATAAAAAATATTCAAAAAGTTTAGTAATACTAAATTTATAGTTAACTATTACTAACACAAGAGTAATTTTACAATTTCAAATAAAAAATGTCAATATTTTCTTGAAATAATTTTTTTTAGGTGTATATGGTGAAGGTTGCTTAAAATATAATTAATAAACAAAAAACCACAATAATTTATTATAATTATTGTGGTTTTTTTGTATTAAAAAATTTATATAGATTTTATAATAGTTCAATATTTGCAGCTTCGCATTGTTTATGAGTATATTCATCCCAAATAGAAGCTTGTACTTCACCTATGTGAGCTTTTCTTAAAAAGAACATACATATTCTTGATTGACCGATTCCACCACCCATAGTTAAAGGAAGTTTTTCTTCTAATAATGCTTTATGGAATGGAAGGTTACGTCTGTCTTCACATCCAGATTTCTGTAGTTGATATTCTAAGGCCGCTTTATCAACTCTAATACCCATAGAAGAAAGTTCTATAGCAGAGTTTAATAATGGATCGTAAAATAAAATATCTCCATTAAGTTTCCAGTCATCATAGTCAGGGCTTCTTCCATCATGCTTTTCCCCAGATTTTAACTCATCTCCAATACCTAATATAAACACAGCTTTATGCTCTTTAGTAATAGCATTTTCTCTTTCTTTAGATGTTAGAGAAGGATACATATCTTCTAATTCTTGTGAAGTAACAAAGGTAATATCTTCAGGTAAAATCTTTTCAATAGATGGATATTCACTAGAAACAAAATCTTCTGTTGATTTAAATACAGAAAATATTTTTCTAACTGTATCCTTTAAAGTATCTATATTTCTATCTTCTTTAGTAATTACTTTTTCCCAGTCCCATTGATCAACATAAATAGAGTGTATATTATCTAACTCTTCATCTCTTCTAATTGCATTCATATCTGTATATAAACCAGATCCAGCTTCAAATTTATATCTATGAAGAGCAAATCTTTTCCATTTTGCTAATGAGTGAACAATTTCTATATTACTATCTTCAATTGCTAACATGTCAAAGCTTACAGGTCTTTCGACTCCATTTAAATTATCATTTAAACCTGAGTTATTTTCAAGGAATAATGGAGCAGAAACTCTTGTTAAGTTTAAAGTTTCAGCAAGTTTAGTTTCAAAAAAGTCTTTAACTTTTTTTATTGCTATTTCTGTTTCTATTAATGATAAGTTAGATTTGTAGTTTTCAGGTATGAAAACTTTAGATTTTAATTCTTTTGTCATAAAAACAACCCCCTAAATAATATAAAAAAACCTTTCATCCTAAAAAATATAGGACGAAAGGTAAATTCCGCGGTACCACCTAATTTGCATAAAGCCTCTTTATCAGTGCTAAATTTAAATATAAATTTAAGACTGTCCCATTGTAACGGTAGGGTCCCGTCTAAGTCTACTAAGTGAGATTCCAAATTTTAATTTGGCAAATGGAACTTACACCTTTGATGTAAAGAAAAGGTGATTCCTTAAAAAACTCAACTGTTCGGTTAGAAGCTCAGGAACGTTTTTCATTAAAACTAATCTTATAAGGCTTACACCATCCCTTACTCGCTTAAAGATATCATTAAAATTACTCTTTCCATCAATGCCTGTTAATTATCTTATGTTATTAATAATAATATAATAAAATATTCTGGATGTAAATATATAAAAAGCAAAAAAATAAGCAAATATATATAAAATATAGATAAAATTCACATAATATTTTACTTTTACTCATATTTATTATAGAATTATAATTTGAACTAATACAAATTAATATTTATAAATTTTAAATGAAGGAGAGAAAGCATATGAAGAAAAGTAAAATTAATTGGCAGAAAATTTTAAGTTATTTTGTGATAATAACATTAGTTTCTACAATTGTCTTTTTAGTGTTTGCAATTAATAAAGCACCAACAGTTGCAGATCCTAACCAGCCATTTATTCGTGTAAAAAGTGATTATGCTTTAATGCTGTCGCAATGTATTTTAGGGGTAGTTGCAATGTTACTACCAGGAATGTTAGAACATAAGTTAAGAATTGAAATACCATCAAATATGTTAATTTTATATACTATATTCTTATATTCTGCAATATATTTAGGTGAAGTAAAGAGTTTTTATTATAATATTTCAAATTGGGATAATATTTTACATACATTTAGTGGAGCAATGATAGGTGCATTAGGTTTTTCAATTGTAACTTTATTAAATAAGACTGAAGAAGTTCCTATGAATTTAAGTCCTTTATTTGTAGCTTTATTTTCCTTTTGTTTTGCAGTAACTTTAGGAGTTGTTTGGGAATTTTATGAATTTACTTTTGATGGTTTGTTAGGTCTTAACATGCAAAAGTTTGCTTTAGAAAATGGTACACAGTTAATAGGAAGAGCTGCTTTAACGGATACTATGATAGATTTATTTGTAGATGCAGTTGGAGCATTAATTATAAGTATAATAGGTTATATTTCATTGAAGTATAATAAAGGTTGGATAGAAAAACTTCAAGTTAGAGTTAGAAAATAGAAATTTAACAAAAGTGAAATAAATTGTGAATTTTGCAATTTATTTTACTTTTTTTTATATGTTTGTTGGAATTATTTTCAACAACAGTATATAATTATAATAAGAATTTGTAAAAATAAGAGGAGGATCATAAATGAGTTTGAATTGGAGCTTGAAAGAGTTATATCCATCATTTGAAAGTCAAGAATTTAAAATTGATATGGATAAACTTACAAATAAAATTAACGAAGTTAATGAATGGGCTAATGAAATCGTAAAAGATAATAATGATATATTAGTAAAGTTGGAAGAGTATATAAAGAGATATTCAAAGTTAACTGAATTAATTAGTAAAATAGGTGCCTTTATAGAGTTAAGTATTAGTGTTAATACAAAAGATACAGAAGCATTAAGATATTCTGATATATTTGAAAAAAAGTTAACTCATATGGTTGAGGCTTCAACTAAAGTAGAAAGGTATATAAGTACTATTGATAATATTGAACATATAATTGAAAAATCAGAGTTACTTAAAGCACATGAATATGTATTAAAAAGTATTGTGGAACAAAGCAAGTATTTATTAAGTGATAAAGAAGAAAGCATTATTGCAAATATGAAAAATACAGGCTCTAATGCATGGAGTAAGCTTAAGGATAATTTAATATCATCACTTATGGTTGAAATTAAAGAAAATGATGAAGTAAAAGAGTATCCATTAACAGTAGTCTTAAATATGGCAGAGGATAAATCAGAGGAAGTAAGAAAAAGAGCTTATGAAGCAGAAATAGCATCTTATAAGAAGGTAGAAGAAGGAGTTGCAGCTGCTCTTAATGGAATAAAGGGAGAAGTATTAACAGTTTGTGACTTTAGAGGATATAAGTCACCTTTAGAAAAAACTTTATTAGATTCAAGAATGGATGAAGAATCATTAAATGCAATGTTAGATGCTATGAAAGAAAGCTTACCTGTTTTTAGAAAGTATTTAAGAAGAAAAGCAGAAATGTTAGGACATAAAAATGGATTACCTTTTTATGATTTATATGCTCCAATATCAAATGCTGATATGAAATTTACATATGATGAAGGAGCAAAATTTGTAGTTAAAAACTTTAGAACATTTAGTGATAATTTAGGAGATTTTGCCCAAAAGGCTATAGATAACAATTGGATAGATGTAGAACCTAGAGAGGGGAAAGTTGGAGGAGCATTTTGTGCTGGACTTCACTTTATAGGAGAAAGTAGAATATTGCTAAATTATGGTGGTAGCTTTGGTGATGTAGTTACTATGGCACATGAACTTGGACATGGATTCCATGGAGAATGCTTAAAAAATGAAGCAATACTTAATTCAGAGTATCCAATGCCTATTGCTGAGACAGCCTCTACATTCTGTGAAACTATAATAAAAAAAGCAGCAATTAAGGAAGCCAATAAAGATGAAGCTTTAGCTATATTAGAAGCTGAAATCTGTGATTGTACACAAGTAATAGTAGATATTTATTCAAGATTTTTATTCGAAAAGTCAGTTTTTGAAGCAAGAAAAGAAAGTGCATTAACAGTTAGTCAAATAAAAGAATTAATGTTAGAAGCACAAAGAGAAGCTTATGGTGATGGTTTAGATCAAGAATATTTACATCCTTATATGTGGGCATGGAAGCCACATTATTATGATGCAGATTATAATTATTATAATTTCCCTTATGCATTTGGATTATTATTTGCAAAGGGATTATATGCTGAGTATTTAAAGAAGGGTGAAAGTTTTACAAGTGAATATGAAAGACTTTTATCAATTACAGGAAAAAATAAAATTGCAGATATAACAAAAGAAGTTGGTATAGATATTCATAATAAAGAGTTTTGGAGAAATTCATTAAAAACTATAGAAGAAGATATAGAGAAATTTATTGAACTTAGTAAATAATATTAAGGTATGGAGGAAAATTTATGGATATAAAGTTAGATGAGAAAGAAGTAATTATTATTTTAGATGCATTAGTAGAAGCATTAGCTTTTGATAATAATGCAGATGATATAAAGGTTGTTTATAATAAAATTGTAAAACAAACTAATATGGATAAATATGAAATGCTAGGATAACTTAACTATAAAACAAAAGTAACTAACTTAGATATCTTTAATGATAAAAAGTTAGTTACTTTTTTTATATTCTATAATGTAATTAGTTTAAAAAATATATAAGATATAAAAGTTATATAGACATAATATATACCTAGAAATATAGTAAAAAACAATATAATAATTTTACTATGATTAAGAAAGTTTTGAAGCCTTGAAATAACTATATCAAAAGTCCAAAGTTTATTTTCTAATAAACTTTCTTTTATTAATAATGGTGAATAATTAACATTTTTATTTATTTTATTTTTTATATAATAAGGTAAATCCTTAGCGGTTACAATTGGAGTTTCTAATGAATAATCTTCTTTTACAACACAGTTTTCTTGTGGAATAGCAATAATGTTAGTTATTGGTATATCACAAGATAAGATGTCTTGCAAAATAGTATAACATTTCAAACATTCTTCAGATATAGAATTTATCGAACTAAGATCTACTACTGTGTCATCTTTGTATTTACTATTATTTAAGGATAGTACCTTAGGAATATTAAATTCAGTATAATCATCATAAGCATAATTTAATGTTTTAATGGCAAAAATACCACCATTAGTAATTACAAGCTCATCTATAGAGCAAGAATCATCATTGTTACTTTCTAAATATATGTTATTTAATATAATACCGTCATCTTTAAGACATTTTAAATAACTTGAAACTTTATAAGAATTACGCATTTTATTATAAATATAGTTTAAGTCAGTATAAATTTTATTATAGATATTAAATTTTATTGCACATAAATGCATTAGATAAATAAAGTATATAGTTGCTAAAATATTAAAATTGACTTTAAATAAATAACCAATAGTAATAAGTAAGAATAGAAATCTTAATAATGGCTTTTTAAAAATAAAAACAAATATTTTAAATATTACTTTTATTAAAAAAAAGAGGGTATAAAATACTAATTTTATAAGTATTCCAATAATATTTACTAAAATAAGCAACATTTACGAAGCCTCCTTTAGTATTAGGTTATCTACTTTTTGGAAAATTATTCATCCTTTAAAATAAATTGCTTAGTTTTACCCATAAAATATGCTAATCGAATCATCTTAACTTCTTCTTTAGACATTTTTCTGTTATAAATTTTTTCAAATTCTTTTATTAAAGCTTCAGAATCAAGCTTTTCCTTTTTTACTTTAGGCTTTTTCTCAGTATTTTTAGTGAAAGTACTTGGAGATAACTTATTTGTATAAATAGCTTTAAAAACTTCAGCAGTATAATGAGCATCATAAAATGCATCATGAAAGTCACCTTCCACAGGAATATTAAGGGCTTCAACAGCATTTTTTAAGCTTATCTTTTGTCCTTTAGGTAGCTTAAATAATTTGCTAGCATAACTTTGAATATCTATATATTTATTTGAGATTTTACAAGAATCAAGATTGTAAAATTCTATATTTTTAACTAACTCTTTTATATCAGAGCTTCCCCATACTACAAGAATATTTTCTTCTTTTCCAATAAAATTAATAAAGTCACTATAAACAGATTTAAAGTCCAAAGAATTATTTAAATCTTCAATATTAATTTTAGTTAAGTTTTCTACATAAGGATGAAGTTTTAAATGTATATTAGGTTTAACTAAAGAATTAAATACAGAGGTTGATTTTAACTCTTTAGACATTTTTATTGCTCCAATTTGAATTATCTCAAATAATAATGGTGGTTTAGGTTCTGAAGCATTAATATCATCAGGATGCTGCTGATTGTATTCTAAATCAAAAATTATATAGTTCATTTTTCACCTACAAATTAAATTTTTTTATTATTTTTATTATTTTTAGTAATTTACATAACTCTTATTACATATATTAAAACATAAATCAATAAAAAAGTCTTAAAAGAGGTGTTAAATAAATGAGTATTTATGTTTTAAAAGCTTATGTAGAGGAATGTTTTAAAGTAGGTATTAATCCAACATTTGAAGGATTAAATAATTATTATAAAGAAAGATCTTCAATAAAGGAAAATTAAAATAAATTTTACTTTTAACCTTAAAATAAAGTAGTATAATTTATTAAAGAACTTAAGATATAGAACAATTTTTTAAGATTTTATAAAGTTGTCCTAAAAAGAATAGAGTGGTGAATTAAATTGAACACAAGAAAACTAACAGAATCAGCAATGCTATCTGCTTTGTTTGTTGTAACTAGTATGATGGCAATTTATACTGGAATAGCATATACATTATATCTTGATATGATTGTTCCACTTTTTATTTGTTTAACATATATGAGGTTAGGAAGTAAATATACTTTATTATCGTCTATAACTTCATTGCTTATTGTAACATTAGCAGTAGGAGATATAGCATCTGCAATATGGATGAGTCAAGGAATAATAATGGGATTAATATGTGGATATTTCATAAGAAAAAAAGGAACTATATTTGATGACTTTCTGTATTCATCCATTTTAGGATGCTTTGTTATGCTATTAATTGATATATATTTTTCAAATTTAACAGGATATAGCTTTATGAAAGAGTTTGATAGTTATAAAGCATTATTTCCTTTAAGCGAAGAATATATGTCTATAGTATTTAGTATATTTGTTGCTGTAATTCCTATAAATACAATATTGATAGTTTATATAGGAGCCTTATTTATTGGTAAAAAGCTTAATATATTAAATGAAAATACTAATGAAAAGTATATGATTATTAGCAATTTTAAAAAGTATGGAGCATATATATGTTGCAGTAAGAAAACTTATATATTTGGTATTTTATATTTAATTCTATATGAAGTATTAATGATAACAGGATTTGAATTTAATTTTGTATATTTTAAAACTGTTATAATGGCAATAAGAGTAGTGATTATATACTTTATATTAAAAGATTCACTTTCTTTTGTTATTAAAGCATTATCATTAAAATTTAAATCAAAAGAAATGTCACAAATTATATGGTTATTATTAATTTATATGCTATTAACTAACTTCAAATTTACATTTATTATACTAGTGATAGCTAGTTTAGCAATTAATTATTTTATGAAGTTAAGGGAAATGCAGATTAGTATGTTAGGTAAAATAATGATAAAAAAATTATGATAAGATTAACTCTAACCTATAAGAATATACTTATAAAATAATTATATTCTTATAGGTTAATTTTTTATAAAAGCTAAATAAATATGTCAATAGTAATTGTTTTCAATTTCGTATAATAACATTATTAAAGTGTATTTTTAATACATATAATTAAAAAGCAAGTAAAATGTAAAAAATAAATAAAGTTTGTATGGATTTACAAAAAATTCAAAATATATTGAAGTAATAAAGAAAAAATTGATAATATATTAGTATAAAAATTAATATAAAATAAAACAAGAAGAATGAATAGTGAAATTAAATTACGAATAAAGGGATGGTTTGAAGCATAATATGAAATTTAAATTAAATATTATTTCAATAATTTTAGGTTTAATTTTCATAGTTATTTCTGTTTATATTGGATGTATAAATAGCTTTCAAGGAAACAATGGTCTTATATTGCTTATATTTGGAAGTGTACTAACAATAATCGGAGTTGTTTTTACTCCTAAAATATGGGAGCATGTTGCTTATATAATAGACATAGTAGTTATGTTTTTTAGTAAGCCTTGATTTGCAATTTTAATATATTAGGATATATATGTAGTACTTATAATTATGAATAACTATATTTATAAAGGGTGTGAAGAATTGATATATTTGGCTTTGTTTTAATAAACTGTTGAAATTTGATTAACCTCTATAAATA
>NZ_CAKVJA010000008.1 GCF_934754925.1 uncultured Clostridium sp.
TTAAGGAAAGTAACTTAGAAATTAAGTATATTACATATGATTTACATAATAGCGGATTTGAGGGAAATGTTACAACTGAGCATGAAGAAATGTTTACAGCTCAAGGAATAAAAACTAAATTTTTAATTGCTATATATAATTAGGTATAAAAAGATTGCATATTGCAATCTTTTTATATATGTATTGATAAAAATGCCTATAAATACAAAAAAACTTAAAAGAATATCAAACAAAAAGAAAAGTTAGAAATATATATAATTTATAGAAGTATTATTAGTATATATATATATGTAAACGTCCTTTTATTAGATAAATAAAAAAAAATATTGGAGATACTAAGTATATATTAAAATATTTGTGCTAAATTTAATAAAAAGATAGTTAATGTTTTTTGAATAAAGTTTTTATTGTGTGTATACTAAGGCAGTTACACCAAGGGGTGTAAATAAAAAATATTGGTGGTAAATTATGATATATTTTATTATTATGATTGTTTTTTCACCTTTTACAGCTGTAATTCCAGCTGTATATGCAGTGAACTTATTATTTAGAAAAAAATTAAAAATAGAGAAGAATTACTGGAATATAGGTTTATTTTTATTGTTTGCATACTCTGTATTTAGTAGTATTCTAAATAAGGATTTGTTATCTTTATTATCCTCTTTTATATTGTTTTTATATTTTGCCCTGAATGTATTTTCTCAAAATTATTTTGTTAAGATAAGTAGAATAAATATAGTTATTAAGTATATAGTGTATTTAAGTGTGATTGCAGCAATTGGAGGGGTGATAGAAAAGATAATATTTATCTTAATAGGAATGCCTCAACATAGAGTTTTTAGTTTTTTTGGAAATCCTAATATGGCAGGAGCTTGGTTCGGTAACATAATATTGATGATTTTTTATTTAAAATGTATAGATAAAGGTAAAAAAGACTATATAATTTATAATGTTTCAATTTTGTTGGTAATTGTAGCTTTGTTATTGACTGAATCAACAGGGGCATTTATTGCCTTAGTAGTATCAATATTTATATATTATATATTAAAAGAAAAAAAGGATATAAGAGGGTTAATAGCAATTTCTATTACCGTAGGAATAAGCTCTATTTTATTTTTTATAATTCAAAATAAAGTTGCTAATACAACACCTATTGGTGAATTAGTAACATCTTTTAATTCAAGATATCGTATATGGATTGGAGCTATAAATATGGTATTTAAAAAGCCTATTACTGGGTGGGGAATGCTAGGGATGATGCAACATGGATCAAATTTTGTTTATAGTGATGAACCCAATTTACATAATCAAATAATTACTTTTTTAATACACCCTCATAATTTATGGTTAACTTTTTTAGTAACTTTAGGTATTGTAGGACTTACAATATATTTATATATCAAATTCAATTTATATAAAGATATGATAAAATTATATAAGAAGCATAATAAAATGTTACCTTTAATTGCAGCTATAAATGCAATGATAATTGTTCAAGGAATAGTAGATTGCACTTTGTATGCTCCACAGTTGGGTATAATATTTGTTTTTATAGGAACAATTACATATAATATGGCTAATGATAAAATGATTAGAAAAGCCAGATTTACTAAAGGAAAGAAAAAAGAAAATGATAATAAAGATATAGCAATTTAAATTGGCTATTTGGGGATAACTATATATAAAAATATAGTTATCCTTTTGTATATAAATTATTCTAGACTTTATGTAAACATACGTGTAAAATATAGTATTAGTCAAAGAGAAAAGAAGTGAAAGGATGATTCAGTAATGGATGGAACATGGATAGAAGTTAGAGTAATAACTAAAAGTGAGGCATTAGAGCCAATATCAGGAATTTTTTATAGCTTAGATTGTAAAGGTGTAGCAATAGAGGATCCAGAGGATATCTTAGGAAGAGAACAAGGACCATTAACATGGGATTTTGCAGATATAAATGTTTTAGAGCATAAGGGCAAAGTTGCAGTTGTAAAAGCGTATTTTGCAGAAGAAGATAATATTGAAGATGTATTAGAGTATGTTAACGAAAGATTGACAGAATTAAAGGAAATGGGTATTGATTTAGGAGAAGCTAAAGTTGAACATGAAAAAATGCATGAAGAAGATTGGGCTAATACATGGAAACAATACTATAAACCATCAAAAGTTGGTGAGAAAATTGTTGTAAAACCAATATGGGAAGAGTATGAAGCTAAGGATGGAGAATTAGTTGTAGATTTAGATCCAGGTATGGCATTTGGAACAGGAACACACGAAACTACAAGAATGTGTATTCAAGCTTTAGAAAGATATGTTAAAGAAGAAAGCACAGTATTTGATGTTGGGTGTGGATCAGGTATATTAGCTATAGCTGCAGCAAAGCTTGGAGCAAAGTTAGCTGTCGGAGTAGACTTAGATCCAGTTGCCGTTGAATCTTCAATCGAAAATGTTGGCTATAATAATTTAAATAATATTGAAATACTTCATGGAAATCTTGTAGAAGTTATTGATGGAAAAGCTGATATAGTTGTTGCAAATATACTAGCAGAGATAATTTGTATATTAACAGATGATGTAAAAAGAGTTTTAAAAGATGGTGGAGTTTTCATAACATCAGGAATAATTCATGATAGAGTTGATATGATTTGTGAAAAGCTTGAAGCTACAGGATTTGAGGTTGTAGAAAAAAATAGAGATGGTGAATGGAACTGTATAGTTGCAAAACTAAAATAATTTTTAGGAGAGAATGAAGTAATGCATAAGTTTTTTACTCCAAAAGAATTAATTAATGGAGATGTAGCTAAGATAATTGGTGATGATGTTAAACATATATATAAGGTTCTTAGAATTTCTGAGGGTGAAAAGGTAACATTAAACAATTGTGAAGGTATTGAATATTTAGGAAAGGTTACATCTGTTTCTAAACAGGAAGTTTTAATAGAAATATTAGAAAAATTGGAATTGAATAATGAGAGTGATATTAAGATATACTTATTTCAAGGACTACCAAAATCTCAAAAGATGGATTTAATAGTTCAAAAAGGAACAGAGCTTGGAATTACTGAATTTATTCCAATAATAACTCATAGAGTAGATGTAAAATTAAAAGGCGAATTTAAAAAATTAGATAGATTAAATAGAATAGCCTTAGAAGCTGCAAAACAAAGTAAGAGAAGCATAATTCCAAAGGTTTCAGAGCCTATTGAATTTGAGGAAGTTTTAGAAAGAATAAATTCTTTAGATTTATTAATAGTTCCGTATGAAAATGCAAATAATTTTGGTATAAAAACATTGATTAATAAATTAAGAAAAGAAAATATTATTGATAATGTTAAAAGTGTTGGAATATTTGTAGGGCCTGAAGGTGGAATTGAAGAATATGAAATTGAAAGACTTAAAGATAAAGGGGCTCATATAGTTACTCTTGGAAAAAGAATATTAAGGACTGAAACAGCTGGGTTTGTTGCAACATCTTTAATACAATATGAGCTAAGTGATTTAGGAGGAAATGATTAATGAAAGTTGCATTTGCTACGTTAGGGTGTAGAGTTAATGTATATGAATCAGAAGCCATGGCGGAAAAATTCATTAGAGAAGGATATGAAGTAGTGGATTTTAATGAGTTTTCTGATGTATATGTAATAAATACTTGTACAGTTACTAATATGGGAGATAAAAAATCAAGACAAATAATAAGTAGGGCAAGAAGAACTAATCCAGATGCAATAATTGCAGCTGTAGGATGTTACTCTCAAATGGCACCTAAAGAGGTTGCAGAAATACCAGGAGTAGATGTAGTTCTAGGTACAAGAAACAAGGGTGATGTAGTTTATTATGTTAATAAGGCTAAAGATGAAGGTCAGCCACAGGTACATGTTCAACCAGTACTGCAAAATAAGAAATTTGAAGATTTAAAAATAGAAGATTATCAAGATAAGACTAGAGCATTTTTAAAGATTCAAGATGGATGTAATAGATTTTGTACATATTGCACTATACCTTATGCTAGAGGATCAGTTTGTTCAAAGGATCCAAATAAGGTCTTAGAAGAAGTTAAAGAATTAGCTGCTCATGGATTTAAGGAAGTCATACTTTCAGGAATACATACAGCTTCATATGGATTAGATTTAGAAGGTAATATAAATTTAATAGATATAATAGAAGAAATAGAAAAGATAGACGGAATAGAGAGAATTAGAATAGGTTCTATTGAACCAGCATTCTTCACAGAAGAGGTTGTTGAAAAAATTAAAGGCTTTAAAAAATTATGCCCACATTTCCATTTATCACTTCAAAGTGGATGTGATGCAACATTAAAGAGAATGAATAGAAGATATACAGCTGAAGAATATGAGGCATCTGTTAATATGTTAAGAGAAACATTACCTGATGTATCAATTTCTACAGATGTAATTGTTGGGTTCCCAGGAGAAACAGACGAAGAGTTTAATGAAACTTATGAATATTTAAAGAGAATTCATTTAACTAAAACTCATGTATTTAAATATAGCCCAAGAAAGGGAACTAAGGCAGCAGATATGCCAAATCAATTAGATGGAAATATAAAAGATATAAGAAGTAAGGCTTTAATAGAGTTAAATGATAAAAATGAGCATGCATTTACTCAAAAGTTTATTGGAAGAGTAATGGATGTTTTAATAGAAAAAGAAATTAAAGATAAGCCAGATTTTTATGAAGGCTACACAAGAAACTATATAAAAGTAATAGTACATTGCATGTCAGCTGATATTACTGGTAAAATAGTAGATGTAAAGATTGAAGAAGCAATAGAAGATTATGCAGTAGCTAGCATGGTTTAGAGAGTGACAAGTGATAAGTGACAAGTGGCAAGTTAAGTGGTAAATTCAGCAAACTGAATTAAAGAAATATTTTAAAGAAACTCATTAGAGTTTCAACCTTAATTGGTCACTGAAAACTTGCCACTTGTCACTAGATAAAGGAGGTGAAGTTTGTGGGAGATTGTATTTTTTGTAAAATAATAGCTGGAGAAATTCCGTCTAAGAAGATATATGAAGATGATAAAGTTCTTGCATTTTACGATATAAGCCCAGAGGCGCCAGTTCATTTTTTAGTAATACCAAAAGATCATATTAGCAGTGCTAATGAGTTAAATGAAGAAAATTGTGAAATAATTTCACATATCTTCATGGTAATAAATAAAATAGTAAGGGAACTAGGTATTGCAGATTCAGGGTACAGAATTGTGAATAACTGCGGAGCTGATGGTGGGCAAACAGTAAATCACATACATTTTCATATATTAGGCGCAAGAGAATTAAAATGGCCACCAGGTTAATAGAAAAATAGTATAAATAATATTGACATTTTTGTGACCATTATTGTATAATACAATATGTGTTATTAAGCCCGTAGCTGAGTTAAAGATACTAATTTGAGCTAGCGGAGGGAGGGATAATAGATGTCAGAAATCAAAGTTGGAGAAAACGAAACACTAGAAAGTGCATTAAGAAGATTTAAAAGAAAATGCGCAAGAGCTGGGGTTCTTTCAGAAGTTAGAAAGAGAGAACATTACGAAAAGCCAAGCGTAAAGAGAAAGAAAAAATCAGAAGCTGCAAGAAAGAGAAAATTCAAGTAGTTTTTAATTTTTGAAAGAAGGTATTTAAGTATGCCAACAATAAAAGAAAGACTGCAAGAAGACTGGAAAGAGGCATTAAAGTCTAAAGATAAATTTAGAGCTAATGTATTAAGCAGTGCTAAATCTGCTATATTGCTAGTAGAAAAAACCGATGGTGTTACGCTTGAGGACGATAAGGTTATAGAAATATTAGCAAAAGAAGTCAAGCAACGTAAAGAAGCGATGCTTGAATTTGAAAAGGGAAATAGACAGGATTTGGTTGATCAGAATAAATCTGAAATTGAAATCTTGCTAGGTTACCTTCCTCAGCAATTAAGTGAAAAAGAAATTTTACAAATTGTAAAAGAAACAGCTACAGAAGTGGGTGCTAATAACATGAAAGACATGGGTAAGCTTATGTCAGCAGTTAGACCAAAGGTTGTAGGTAAAGCAGATGGAAAACTTGTTAGTCAGATTGTTAAAGAGTATTTAAATAGTAAATAATTAAAAGAACTCAATGTAAATTGAGTTCTTTTTTTATTTTTGTGATTTTCTTTAAGATAAAATCATAAAGTACATTGAGAGAGTATTATTTAAAGGAGAGAAACTATGGAAAATAAAATTAATAGAGGTAAAGAAGTTTTAATTGAAAAGCTTGATCTCCCTAAAGATGTATTATTAGATGTACCTAAGATTATTGTTATAGGAAGAAATGAAGTTACCATAGAAAACCATAAAGGGATAATGCTATTTGAAAGAGAAAAAATAAAAATAAATACAAATATGTCACCAATAGAAATAAAGGGACGTGAGTTTGAAATATTATATATAGCTGCATCAACTATAACTATTAAAGGTTATTTTGATTCAATTGAATATGTGGGGTGAATAGAAAATGGCTTTTGATAAGATGAAAAAGGGAAAAATATTAGTTGAGATTAAGGTGTTAAATACTGAAAGAATATTAAATTTATTTTGGAAAAAGAACATAAGAGTTTATAAAGTTAAGAAAAAGGATTTTGCAACATTAATATTAGAGATTGATTATTTAAGTTATTTAGAAGTAAAGGAGTGTGTAGAAAGTTTAGGTGGCAGAATAAATATTATAAAAAGTGAAGGATTTGTATTTTTTTTAGGTAATATAAAAAAGAAGCTATCATTAGTCATTGGTGGGGTTATGTTTTTATGCATTATATATTATTTATCTACTTACATATGGGCCGTAGAAGTAGATGTTCAACAAAATATACCTCCATTTGAAGTGAGAAAACAGTTGAATAGTATAGGTATAAAACCGGGAATTGCAAAAAGTTCTATTGATGTAAAAGAAGTAGAAAAGAAATTAGAAAATATGAGCTCTGAAATATTATGGCTAAGAGCTAGAATTGAAGGGTCTACTTTAAAGGTAGTAGTTGAAGAGAAGATAAATCCACCACAAGAGCAAAGCTATGAATATGGAAATTTGGTTGCTACCATGGAAGGTGAAATAAAGAGAGTTTATACTTTTGCTGGTAGAGCAAAAGTTAAAAGTGGACAGTTAGTTAAGGCTGGAGATGTTGTCATAGAAGGTATAGATGGAAATGAGGGGGGAGAATATATTTTACCTCCAAGAGGAATAGTTATAGCAAATACATTCTATGAGAAATCTATGAATGTAAAGGTTAATGGAACTCAACTTGAAAGAAGTGGAGAAAAGGACAGCGATATATTTATAAGTATTTTTGGTAAAAAAATTTATCTAAAAAAGGCTATAAAAGACTTTGAACATTATGATAAAATAGAAGTGAGTGGTAAAATATTTAATAAGGTGTTATATTATGAAAGAATAGAAAAAGATATAAATTTATCAGAAGATGATGCTATAGAAAATGCAGTAAATAATCTAGAAAAATCTTTATTAAATGAATTAAGCAGAGATGCGAAGATAGTAGATAAATTAGTAGATAAGGAAATGAAAGATGATGAAAATTTATTGGTGAAAGTTGTATTTGTTGTGGAGCAAAACATAGTAAGTGAGGATACAGTAAGTTATTAGACAATTAGGGTAAGATGAGAAGGTGAACAAAATGAAAGATAAAAAAAGTGTAGGTAAAAATATACATAAGGATAAATGGAAAAGAATATTTTTATTTACTGTTACAGCAATTTTAGTTTATTTCATAATTATGACAGTTGTAACTCCTAAGAGATATAATTTTATTGAAGGTGATATAGCTAGTGTTGATATAAAAGCACCTAGGGATATTATTGATGAAGAGGCTACTAATGCAAAAGAACAAGAGGTAACAGCAAAGGTAGAGAAGAAATTTACTCTTAAAAGCGAAGTAAAAATTGAAGCAAGCCAAAATATAAAGACTTTTTTCGATAAGCTAATAAATTTGAAAAGTAGTGAAATAGAAGAAAAAGATAAAATTAATGAATTAAAAAAGATAGAGGCATTTAAGCTTTCGGATAATCAATATAAAATATTATTAGATTTAACGGTTGATAAGGATACAGAGTTACAGTGGATAGCTTTAGCAGCTATTGATAGGGCTTATGAAAATCAAATAGAAGAAGGGAATAATGATGAAATAGATGAAGCAAAATCAACTATTGAGGATTATTTAGAAAGTCAGAACTTAGATACTAATCTTGAAGATATTTTAAAGGAAATATGTGATAGTCAAGTACACCCTAATTACTTTTTTGACCAAACAAAGACAGATGAAGCTGTTAAAGAAGCCTTAAAAAGCGTTTCAAAGGTTATGATAAAGAAAAATCAAACTATAGTCAAAGAAGGAGAGCCAATTACACAAAGGCAAATAACTATACTTACAGAGTTAGGCTTAGTAGGAGAAGGTGTAAGTAAGGATTATATATATACTTATATAATAATAGTGTTTTATGTGTTATTTGTATTTGTTTTACAGTATATGTATTTAAAAAAGGAAAGGCCCGAAGTCCTTTATAATACTAAGCTTGTATCTTTAATATTATTATTAAATTTATTATCATTAGTAAGTACTAGAATATTTGCATTTGTATCTTTGTTTTTAATTCCAATAACATGTTCACCAATACTTATTACTGTATTTTTAGATTATAAGGTTTCAGTTATAATAAATTCTTTAAATTTGATGCTTATTGCAGTTATATCAGGTTTTGATCCTCAAATTATTTTAGTTGGAATTGTAGGCACTATTGTAGCATCAACTTCATTAAAGAAAGTTAGCCAACGAAATGATATATTATATTCAACTATTTATGTTGCAATTTGTGTTTCAGTTGTTGTTTTATCAAGTGGAATACTTTTATCAAATAATATAAAGAAGATATTATTTGATATGGTATTAGCTGCATTAGGAGCTTTTATTTCAGGAATATTGGCTATAGGTTTATTACCATTTTTAGAATCAAGCTTTAGTTTAGTTACAAATATGAAGCTATTAGAACTTTCTAATCCAAATAGTCCATTGTTAAAAAGATTACTAATGGAGGCACCAGGAACATATCATCATAGTATTATGGTTGCAAACTTAGCAGAGGTTGCAGCAGAAGAAGTAGGGGCTAATCCAATGTTAGTTAGGGTTGGAGCTTATTATCATGATGTAGGCAAAATAAAAAGGCCGCTTTTCTTTGGAGAAAATCAAATAGGTGGAGTAAATCCTCATGATAAGATTTCACCAAGTTTAAGTGCTTCCATAATTATATCTCATGTTAAAGATGGATTAGAGTTAGCAAAAGAATATGATATTCCTAGTGTAGTAAGTGATATGATGATACAACATCATGGAACAACATTAGTTAAATATTTCTATTATACATTAAAAAATAATAGTGATAATCCGGATAGTATAAAAGAGGATGACTTTAGATATTCAGGTCCTAAGCCTCAAAGTAAGGAAGCTGCAATAATTATGATGGCTGATAGTGTTGAAGCTGCTGTAAGATCTATTCAAGAGCCTACTTTTGATAAGATTGAAAATATGGTAAATAATATAGTTAAGGATAAACTAAACTCAGATCAATTAACAGAGTGTGATTTAACATTCAAAGATTTAGAGATTATAAAAACTTGCTTCTTAAAAGTTTTAAAGGGAATCTATCATCATAGAATAGAGTATCCAAAAGAAAATGGTGAAAAATAGAAAAAGGGAGGGGGTTTACCTCCTTTTTTATATAAATTGCGAAGTTTACAAAAAAGCATTATAATAAGAAACGCTACTTTAAAATATACGTAATTTAAATTATGAAAAAGAAAGGAGAAGTTATGTTATATACAGATAATAGACAGAATAAAATAGAAGTAAATGATGAACTTGTTAATATCATAAATGAAGTTTGTGAGCAGTCTTTAAAGGCTGAAGAGATGAATTTTCCCTATCAAATATCACTTTTGTTTGTAGATAATGAAGAAATAAGAGAAATAAATAGAGGAACAAGAGGAATAGACAAGGCTACTGATGTTTTATCATTTCCAATGTTAGAGTATCCAAAAGATAAAGTTTTTAAAGAGGTTTATAAGAATACTAAATTTAACGAAATATATTTAGATGGAGATGAGTTAGTATTAGGTGATATGGTTTTATCTTTAGAAAGAGCAAAAGAACAGAGTATAGAGTATAATCATTCATTTAATAGAGAAGTATGTTATTTGGTAGTACATTCAATTCTTCACTTATTAGGATATGATCATATGGAAGATGAAGAAAAGAAAAGAATGAGAAAAAGAGAGGAAGAAATTTTAGAAAGCCTAAATATAACTAGGTAAATGTGGGGTAAGGAGAGTAAATTTATGGAGATGAGAAAATTATTAGAGAGTTTTAATCATGCAATTAATGGTATAGTTGATGCTGTAAGAACTCAAAGAAATATGAAGATTCATATAATAGCATCAATTGCCGTTTTGCTTGCTTGCTTTTTCTTTAATATATCAAAGGCAGAGTTTTTAGCAATAGCAATAACAATTACAATGGTCATTAGTGCAGAATTGGTTAATACAGCTGTGGAAGCAGCGGTAGATTTAAATACAAATTATTATCATCCGTTAGCGAAGGTTGCAAAAAACACAGCAGCAGGAGCTGTACTTGTAACAGCAATAAATGCATTATTAGTAGGGTATATTGTGTTTTGGGATAAACTTTCTAATTTTTCCTTTGAAGTAGTTTACAAGATTAAACACTCAGAGCCATATATGATATTTATAGCATTAGTTATAGTTATTTTAGCTGTTGTTATAATAAAAGCTATTTTTGGTGAAGGAACACCCTTAAAGGGTGGAATGCCTAGTGGACATAGTGCGTTAGCCTTCTCTATTTCTACCGCAATAGCATTAATAACAGAGAAACCTATTTGTATAATTTTAGCTTATTTAATGGCTTTTATTACAGCTCAAAGTAGAGTTGACTCAGAGGTTCATACTGTATTTGAGGTTATAGTGGGGGGAGTATTAGGAATACTATTAACATTATTAATATTCACTATATTTAAATTATAAGTTAAACTTATAATTTAAATATTTATTTATGCAATTTAATTAAATAGAAATTTATAATCTAGATTAAATCAGCAATTGGAATTTTTATTATATGTGATATACTATTTAAATGGAGGAATTAAGAATGGAATATAAAGAATTAATACACAGTGCTTTAGAAGCTAGAGAAAAAGCGTATTGTCCATATTCTAATTTTAAGGTTGGAGCAGCTATATTATTTGAGGATGGAAAAATATATACAGGATCTAATATAGAAAATGCGTCTTTTGGAGCAACTAATTGTGCAGAGAGAACTGCTATTTTTAAAGGCGTACATGAAGGAAATAGAGAGATAAAAGCTGTAGCTGTAGTTGGAGATACTAATGCATATACTTATCCATGTGGGATATGTAGACAGGTGATAGCAGAATTTGTAGTGGATGAAAAAATTCCAGTAATAATAATAAAAAATGAAAATGACTATATAATAAAGGATTTTGAAGAAATATTACCAGGTGTTTTTTCAAAAAAAGACTTAAAAGGCTAGGAGGCTAATATGTATAAATCAGGATTTGTAACAATAGTAGGAAGACCAAATGTAGGGAAATCAACATTAACTAATCAAATAATGGGGGAAAAATTATCAATAGTTTCAAATAAACCTCAAACTACAAGAAATAACATACAAACAATATTAACTGGAGATGATTATCAATTAGTGTTTGTTGATACTCCAGGAATACATAAACCAAAGAATAAGTTAGGAGACTATATGGTTAATGCAGCAACTAGTTCCATAAAGGAAGTTGATTTAGTTGTATTTATTATTAATCCTTGCGATGAAATAGGAAGAGGAGATAAATTTATACTAGAAGCATTAAAGCAACAAAAGGCCCCTGTGTTTTTAGTTGTTAATAAGGTTGATGAAAATAGCCATGAAAAGGTTGCTAAAACACTTGATATGTATTCAAAAGAGTATGATTTTGCAGAGATAGTACCAATATCTGCATTAAAAGGAAAAAATGTAGATACACTTGTGAAATTAATGGTAGAAAAAATGCCAGAAGGTCCTCAATACTATCCAGAGGATATGATTACAGATGTTAATGAAAGATTTATTGTTGCAGAAATAGTAAGAGAAAAAACATTAAAAAATTTAAGAGATGAAATTCCTCATGGAATAGCTGTTGATATTATACAAATGAAACAAAAAGAGAATGGAACATATCATATAGAAGTAGACTTAATATGTGAAAAGGATTCTCATAAGGGTATAATAATTGGAAAAAATGGAGCATCTTTAAAGAAAATTGGAGAAACTGCAAGATATGAAATAGAAAGATTTTTAAAAGCTAAAGTTAATTTAAAGATCTGGGTAAAAGTTAGAAAAGAGTGGAGAGATAACGGACTTTTACTTAAGGAATTAGGATATAAAAAGACAAAGTAGATAGGAGTTGAGAATTCTGTCTATTGAAAAGACCAAAGCTATAATAATTAAAGCTATAGATTATAAAGAAAATGATAAGCTTATATGGGCATATTGTGAAGAAATAGGTAAAATAACATTTATAGCTAGAGGGGCGAAGAAAAGCAAAAGCAAAAATTTAAGCTTAACTTTACCCTTATGCTTTGGGGATTATATATTTTTTAAAGGAAGAAATTTATATAATCTCCAAGAAGGAAGAATTATAAATTCATTTCAAGGATTACTAAATAATTTAGATAAACTTACGTATTCCTCATATATTTGTGAATTAATAGATATATGTGTACAGGAAGGAGAAGTAAATAAAACATTATTTAGAGAGTTTATTACTTGTTTATATTTATTAAATACTGATGCAATGGATTATGAGTTGTTGATAAGAGCTTTTGAATTAAGATTATTAAATGCAACAGGATATGGATTACAGTTCGATAAGTGTAGTATTTGTAAAAAATCAATAGGAACTAGTGATTATATTTCATTATCTCATTTTGGAGGAGTATGTATGGAATGTAATAAAGAACATGGAATTTATATTTCAAGAGCAGGATATAACGCTTTAAGATTTTTAAGCAATACACCCATGGATAAAATTTACAGATTGAATATAAATAAAGATGTAAAAAAGCAGATAGAAAAGGTGACAACATTCATAATAAATTCAAATTATTCAAGAAAACCTAAAAGTTTAGAAATGTTAAATTATATAAAGGAGTAGAGAGAAATATGGATATTACATTGGAAAAGGTTGATCAAGTAAGAGAAAGAACTGGAGTAAGTTATGCAGAAGCAAAGAATGCATTAGAAATATCTAATGGAGATGTTTTAAATGCGATTATATTACTAGAAGAAAAGTTAAAATATAATAATGTAAATGAAACTAAGCAATCTGAAACTATTGATGAGTTTAAGGATTGGTTAAAGGATTTAATAAATAAAGGAAATGTAACTAGAATTAAAATAACTAAAGATGGTAAAAAGTTAATTGATGTCCCAGTGAATGCAGGGATAGCTGCAGGTGTTATAGCAGTAATAATTCCTCCTATATTAGCATTTGTTGTAGTGGCAGCAGTAGTAACTCAAGTTACAATTGAAATAACAAAAGCTGATGGTACAGTAGAAGTCGTTAATAAGTATATATCAGCAGCTGTTAATGAAGCGAAAGATAAAGCAAATGATTTTGCAGATAAGGTTAAAGAAAAAGTTCAAGATGTAAATTTAGATGGTATAAAGATGCCAAATAAATTTAAAGAAAAAGAAAATGATACAAATACTACTTTTACTTATACTGTAAATTTCGATGATGAAGATGGTAAAAAATAGAAAATCAAAGAAAAACAATGATATAGTCTAGAATAATTAGGGAGAATAGGAATATTCAGCTAAAATGAATGATTTTTCAGAAAATTAAGCATAGTCAAAAGGTGAGAAAATGTTATAATTATACTGTAAATAAAAAACATTCTTAATTGTCTGAATATTCCTTAAATAGTCGAAAAGAGGGATAGCATTGAAGTTTACAAAAAGACAAGAGGCAATAATTAAGATAGTTAAAGATGGGCAGCCAATTACAAGCGAATCAATAGCTGAGAAGCTAGGAGTTACAAGAGCTGCTTTAAGAGCAGACCTAGCAATACTTACAATGACTGGTACTTTAGATGCTAGACCTAAAGTAGGTTATGTGTATTTAGGGAAAAAGATTGACGGGGAGATATTGGAAAACTTATCCAAAATAAAGGTTGGAGACATCATGTCAAAGCCTGTAACCGTTAACGATGCTACTACAGTATATGATGCAATTGTTCATTTATTTTTACATGATGTAGGAACATTATTTATTGAAAACAATGGTAATCTTGTTGGAGCAGCCTCAAGAAAGGATTTCCTGAAAATAGCAATTGGAGGAACTGATATACATAAAGTTCCCGTAGGTGTTATTATGACAAGAATGCCTAATATAATTTATGGATATCCAGAGGATAGTGCTTATTCACTAGCTAAAAAAATAATAGAACATGAAATTGATAGTATACCAATAGTAGAAAAGTCCTGCGAATCAGACAATGGTAAAGTTAATTTAAAGATAATTGGTAAAATTTCTAAGACTAACATAACAAAACTATTTGTTAATCTTGGAGAAGCAAATTAAGGGTAATTTAAAGAGTAACTATGGTAACTACGAGACTAAGTCTTGTTAGTATATATTTATTGTATGAACGGAGGAGTATTGAGATGGAGAATAAAAAGTATGTTTACCTTTTTAGTGAAGGTGATGGTTCAATGAGAAACCTTCTTGGAGGTAAAGGGGCAAATTTAGCAGAAATGACTAGAATAGGGATTCCTGTTCCTCAAGGATTTATAGTTACAACTGAAGCTTGTAACAAGTATTACGAGGATGGAAAACAAATTACAAATTCAGTTGTAGAAGAAATCCATGCAAATATCAAAGAATTAGAAAGAATAACAGGAAAAGAATTTGGAAGTAACACAAATCCATTATTAGTTTCTGTAAGATCAGGAGCAAGAGTTTCAATGCCAGGTATGATGGATACAATATTAAATCTTGGGCTAAATGATGTTGCAGTAGAAGCTGTGGCAGCAGCAACAGGAAATCCAAGGTTTGCTTATGATTCTTATAGAAGGTTTATTCAAATGTTCTCAGATGTTGTTATGGGAATAGAAAAGAGATTATTTGAAAATTTAATAGATGAAGCAAAAGAAGCAAAAGGTGTTAAATATGATACTGAGTTAGATGAAAATGATTTAAAAGAATTAGTTGTAAAGTATAAAGAATTATACAAGAAGGAAAAAGGTGAAGAATTCCCTCAAGATCCAACAGTACAATTAACTGAAGCTATTACAGCTGTATTTAGATCATGGGATAATCCAAGAGCTATTGTTTATAGAAGATTAAATGATATTCCAGGTGAATGGGGAACTGCTGTCAATGTTCAACAAATGGTATTTGGTAATAAAGGAAATACTTCTGGAACAGGTGTTGCATTCTCAAGGAATGCCGCAACAGGAGAAAAAGAAATATATGGTGAGTACTTAATGAATGCACAAGGTGAAGACGTTGTTGCTGGTATTAGAACACCACTTCCAATAGCTAAATTAGAAGAACAAAATCCAGCAATCTATAAACAATTTATAGATATAGTTAATACACTTGAAAATCATTATAGAGATATGCAAGATATGGAGTTTACTATTGAAGAAGGTAAACTATATTTCTTACAAACAAGAAATGGAAAGAGAACAGCTCAAGCTGCTTTAAAGATTGCAGTTGATTTAGTTAAAGAAGGAATGTTAACAAAGGAAGAAGCTATTCTTAAAGTTGAGCCTAAACAATTAGATTCTTTATTACATCCAACATTTGATGCAACTGAAATAAAAAAGGCTACTGTAATAGCAAAAGGACTTCCAGCATCTCCAGGAGCTGCTTGTGGTAAGGTTGCATTTACTGCAGAAGAAGCTAAGGAAAGAGCAGAAAAAGGAGAAAAGGTTGTTTTAGTAAGACTTGAAACTTCTCCAGAAGATATTGAAGGTATGATAGCAGCTGAAGGTATTTTAACAGTTAGAGGAGGAATGACTTCTCATGCTGCAGTTGTTGCAAGAGGTATGGGTACTTGTTGTGTAGCTGGATGTGGAGATTTAAAGGTTAATGAAGAAAAGAAAACACTAGAAGCAAATGGTAAAGTCTATACAGCTAATGATTATATTTCAATAGATGGTTCTACAGGAAGTGTATACGGAGAAGCTATTAAGACTGTTACTCCTGAAATTTCTGGTCATTTTGCAACATTCATGGGATGGGCAGATGAAATAAGAAAACTTAATGTTAGAACTAATGCTGATAATCCAAGAGATACTAAGCAAGCTGTTGAATTTGGAGCAGAAGGTATAGGTCTTTGCAGAACTGAGCATATGTTCTTTGAAGAAGATAGAATTATGGCTATGAGAGAAATGATTGTAGCTAAGAATGAAGAAGAAAGAAGAGCAGCTCTTGAAAAATTACTTCCAATGCAAAAGAAAGATTTTATTGGAATATATGAAGCACTTCAAGGAATGCCAGCTACAATAAGATTCTTAGATCCACCATTACATGAGTTCTTACCTCATACAGATGATGAAATATCAGAACTTGCAAATACTATGGGATTAACTTTCCAAGAACTAAAATCTACAGTTGAAAGTTTACATGAATTCAATCCAATGATGGGTCATAGGGGATGTAGATTAGCAGTTTCTTATCCAGAAATTGCAGAGATGCAAACTAGAGCAGTAATAGAAGCTGCTATAGAAGTAAAAACTACTAAGGGATATGATATAGTACCTGAAATTATGATTCCATTAGTTGGTGAAGTTAAAGAATTAAAGTTTGTTAAAGATATAGTTGTTAAGACAGCAGAAGAAGTTATGAAGGAAAAGGGAGTTAAGTTAGATTACCATGTTGGTACAATGATTGAAATTCCTAGAGCAGCTATTACAGCTGATGAGATAGCAAAAGAAGCTGAATTCTTCTCATTTGGAACAAATGACTTAACACAAATGACATTTGGATTCTCAAGAGATGATGCTGCTAAATTCTTATCTGATTATTATGAAAGAAAGATATATGAACAAGATCCATTTGCTAAACTTGATCAAAAGGGTGTAGGACAATTAGTTAAAATTGCTGCAGAAAAGGGTAGAGCTACAAGACCAAATATTAAATTAGGTATTTGTGGAGAACATGGTGGAGATCCATCATCAGTTGAATTCTGCCATAATGTTGGATTAAATTATGTATCTTGTTCACCATTTAGAGTACCAGTTGCAAGACTTGCAGCTGCACAAGCACAAGTAAAAAATCCAAGATAATATAAAAAGTAATAATAAAAAAGGAACGCAATGGCGTTCCTTTTTTATTAAAAAATTTAATATAAATGGAGAAGTTATAAGAATATACATGGGGAAAGAAAAAAATGAAATATTAATTTACGGAAAAGATTTCATAGTTCCCCAAAAATAAATATTTCATTTTTCGCTTCCATATGGTGCATAATTTAGTTAAAATTTGACATTATAGTATTGTTGGAATATTTCAATCATATTATAAATATAATCAAGTTGATCAGCGGATCTATCTAGTCCTTTAGTAAATAAAGATATAAAGGCATTTTTATTACATTTATTTAAGTTTTTGTAATAATCTCGAGATATCTTCCAAAATTTTTGGGGAAAGGCTAAATAAGATAAAATATATTTTAAATCAGAATCACTCAAGTTATTAAATTTTAAATAAGTATTAATTATATCTATAGTTAGAGCAGGATTCCAATTTGTAGTTGCCCTTTTTAAAAGTCTTCTTAAAAAATAAGATAAATCATGAGCGCAATAATCGATTTTGCATTTATCAAAGTCTATTATCCATACATCTGTATTATTTATTAATATATTTTTATTTACATAGTCACCATGACATAAAGATATATTTAAGTTAGAGGTATTTATTGAGGAAGCTATTTCAAGTGAAAGTTTTGCTAAAGATAAATTGCTATCTAAGTTATTGAGATAAAGTTTTGAAAACCTGTCTTTATATGTTGAAGCTAAATTAGCAGTTTGAAGAATATCGTTAAAATGTTTATTTATAGATAAATAGTAGTCTTCTAATCCAACTCTATTTGTACTTCCTGGAATGGGAGAAAAGTTTTTAGAACATTTATGTAATTTAGCTAAAGTTTTAATTGAAAGCCTTATATCGCTAAGAGAATCAAAATTACATTTTTCACCTTCAACCCATGGGGTTAGAATAAATAGCATATCTTCGTAGTATATATATCTATTATTATCTATAGAAGGCAATAATTTAGGAACCATTACATTATTTCTATAGAGCCATTCCATTGCAGAGTAAACAAAAAGTAAATTTTCTTCATCATAGTAAACCTTTTTTAAACAATAATTCTTGTTATTACAAGATATTTTAAAAACAGCTCTCTGTTTATCAGTATCTTTAAATTTAACCATAGTAATAGTGGCATCTTGTAAAAGAAATTTAGGTAATATATATTTGTTTATATTATCAATATCTATAACATTATTATCGTTACTCATTGCAAAACTCCTTGTATAAATTTCTTATTATAATAATATTATGAAAAATATATAAATATACATATCATAGAAATGAATTACCACATAATAATTTATTATTAGGATATAAATTAGAGGGTTTTTGAGAAGAATATAGAATAAGTTATTTGGAGGTGAGTTAAGTGAATATAAGAGAAAGAATAGAAAAGAATGAAGACTTGACATTAATTCCAGAAGCTATTCATAGTAATAAAAGTAGTGGAAGGTTACGGGATGAGGAAGCTGATAATATTAGAACTTGTTTTATGGTAGATAGAGATAGAATAATTCATTCTAAATCTTTCAGAAGACTTAAACATAAGACCCAAGTATACATACGTACTTTTGGAGATCATTATAGGACTAGACTTACTCACACTTTAGAAGTAGCGCAAATAGCGAGAACTATTGGGGCTGGAATAGGGTTAAATGAAATGCTAATAGAAGCAATAGCGTTAGGTCATGATTTAGGACATGTAGCTTTTGCTCACAATGGAGAAGAAGTACTTGATAACTTTTTAGATGATGGATTTAGGCATAACGAACAAAGTGTAAGAATAGTTGAAAAGCTAGAAAGAAGTGGGAAAGGATTAAACTTAACAAAAGAAGTTATTGATGGAATACTAAATCACAGTGGATTAGGAAGTAAAGATAATGTTGCAAAAACATTAGAGGGTAGAATAGTTAAATATAGTGATAAAATAGCATACTTAAATCACGATATTGATGATTCGGTTAGAGCAGGGATTTTAAGGGAAGAGTATTTACCTAAAGATGCTGTTAGTGTTTTAGGAAATACTCATTCAGAAAGAATTCAAGTTTTAGTAACAGATATGATAAATGAAACACAAAAAAATTTAAAAAATGGAATATATGATATAAAACAAAGCGATGAAGTTAAAGAAGCGATGATAGAATTGAGAAAGTATATGTTTTCTAACATATATTTAGGTAATGTATTGAAAGAAGAAAGGGAAAAAGCAAAATTTATTTTAACTCATGTAATAGAACATTATTATAGACATATTGAAGAATTACCAGAACTATATCAGAAGATTGCAAATGAAGAGGGACTAAAAAGAGGAGTGGCAGATTATATAGCAGGAATGACAGATGATTATTGCCTTTCAATATTTAATAAAATATATGTGCCAAAGTTTGTAATTTATTAGTAAAAAAGTTGTATAATACAAAAAAATTGGGAACAATAAATTTTGTAGAATAAAAAGGATTTTAATAATAGAAATAGAATAAATAATATTAGGGTAGAATTAAAATAGAAATCTAATAATAATGACATGTTAAATAAATTTAATTTAAAAAGAAAGAAGGAATTTATAATAATATGTCGAATTATATGGAGTGGATAAATATTATTATAGTAAGGAGGGATCTCCTTGCAGATTTCTGAAGAAATTTTAGAAAAAATAAAATCACAAAATGATATTGTGGATGTAATTTCAGAAAGGGTTAGACTAAGGAAGGCAGGAAGAAACTTCACAGGACTATGCCCTTTTCATAATGAAAAAACACCATCTTTTTCAGTATCACAAGAAAAACAAATTTATAAATGCTTTGGGTGTGGAGAAGCTGGAAATGTTATTTCATTTGTGATGAAGGAAAGAAACTTACCTTTTATCGAAGCCGTAAAATATTTGGCTAACAGAGCCAATATTCCTTTGGAAATGAATAATGGAGAAAAGAGTATAACAGCTAAAAAGAAGGATTTGTTGTATAGAGTAAATGTTGAAGCAGCAAAGTTTTTCTTTTCAAATCTTATGAATAATCAAAATGCAAAAGAATACTTTTTAAATAGAGGCATTAAAGAAGAAACAATTAAAAAATTTGGTTTAGGATTTGCTAATGATAGTTGGAATAGTTTAATGTTTTATTTAAGAAAAAAAGGAATTAGTGATATTTTATTAGAAGAAGCTGGACTGATTTCTGTGAATAAGGAAAAAGGTAGAAAATATGACAGGTTTAGGAATAGAGTGATGTTTCCAGTATTTGATTATCAAGGAAGAGTAATTGGATTTGGTGGAAGAGTATTGGATGATTCAAAACCTAAGTATTTAAATTCTCCAGAAACTTTAGTATTTCAAAAGGGAACTAACTTATATGGCTTAAATTTTGCTTTAAAGCACAATATGAATGAAAGGTATTTTGTAATTGTTGAAGGATATATGGATTTAATATCTTTACATCAATATGGTATTACTAATGTAGTAGCATCATTAGGAACTGCACTTACTATCAATCAAGCTAGACTGCTAAAAAGATATGCTGATAAAGTTATAATTTCATATGATGCAGATATGGCAGGTCAAATGGCAACATTAAGAGGACTAGAAATATTAAGAACTGCTGGGTTTGATGTTAGAGTGCTAAATATTCCACAAGGAAAAGATCCAGATGAATATGTGCGAAGTAATGGAAAAGAAGCCTTTTTAAAATTAATTAATGCAGCAGAACCTTTAATTGATTATAGAATGAAGAAAGCTGAAGATGGAATTGATTTTAAAAATAGCCAATCTCTAATACTATATGCAAAAAGAATTATGGAAATAATTTCAGATTTGGATCCTATGGAAAAGGATGTTTATATAAAAAAAGCATCAGAAAATACTGGTATAAAAGAGCAAACCTTATACGATATTCTCAAAAGTAAGATGAAAGATAATAGAGAAAATAATTTTAGGAATAATAAGGAAGAAGATAGGTCAAAATTATATGTAGAACCTGGATTTTTAAAAGCAGAGAGAGCAATTTTAAAAATTATGTTAAAAAATAAAGAGTATCTACAGTATATAGAGGAAAGAATATCAGAAAACGACTTTATTTTGCTAGAACATAAAGAAATTTTCACTGTTATTATGTTAGCTAAAGGGGAAAATATAAATAATATAGATTCATTTATTGAATCAAAGCTAAACAATACAAAATCTATTGGAGAATTAGTAAAAATCAGAGAAGAAAATATATTCTTTGCAGATGATATTAAAGTTCAAATTAATGATTTCATTAATGAAATACATTCATATAAATTAAAGCAAAGAATAGATCAACTAAGAAAAGAACAAAAAGAACTTGAAAACCAAGGTAAGATTGAGGAATCAATAAAATTAGCCATTGAGTTAGCAAGTATTACTAAAAAGTTGAAGGAAAGTAAGAGAGTATTATAGTTGGTCATATAACGAAAGGAGGTAGTCAGCTAGTGGAAGAAAAAACAAAAGTAAATAAGAATAAGCCTAAGGATAGCCAAGATAGAAATAATAGAATGAATATTGTTAAAAACCTACTTGATAAAGGGAAGAAAAATGGTGTTTTAACATATCAAGAAATATTAGACGAGGTAGAAAATATAGATCTAAGTCCAGAGCAAATTGAAAAAATCTATGAAGTTTTAGAATCAATGGGAATAGAAGTTCAAGGTGCAGCTAATGATATTGACATTGTTGAAGAAGAAATAGATTTATCAGTACCAGAAGGGATTGCAATTGATGATCCTGTAAGAATGTACTTAAAAGAAATAGGAAAGGTACCTCTACTGTCTTCAGAAGAAGAGATGGAACTTGCTAAAAAAATTGAAGAAGGAAGCCAATATGCTAAAAAGAAGCTTGCTGAAGCAAACCTTAGACTTGTTGTAAGTATAGCTAAGAGATATGTTGGTAGAGGAATGTTATTCTTAGACTTAATTCAAGAAGGAAATCTTGGTTTAATAAAAGCTGTAGAAAAATTTGATTTTAGAAAGGGATTTAAATTTTCAACTTATGCTACATGGTGGATAAGACAAGCGATTACAAGAGCCATAGCTGATCAGGCTAGAACTATTAGAATACCGGTTCATATGGTAGAAACAATAAACAAATTAATAAGAGTACAAAGACAATTGTTACAAGAATTAGGAAGAGATCCATTCCCAGAAGAAATATCTAAAGTTATGGATTTACCAGTAGAAAAGGTTAGAGAAATTCAAAAAATAGCACAAGAGCCTGTTTCTTTAGAAACACCTATAGGAGAAGAAGAAGATTCTCATTTAGGAGATTTTATTCCTGATGATGATGCTCCTGCACCAGCAGAAGCAGCAGCATTTACAATGCTAAAAGAACAATTAATAAATGTATTAGATACTTTAACTCCAAGAGAGGAAAAAGTACTAAGATTAAGATTTGGTTTAGATGATGGAAGAGCTAGAACTCTTGAAGAAGTTGGTAAAGAATTTAACGTAACAAGAGAAAGAATTAGACAAATTGAAGCCAAAGCGTTAAGAAAGCTTAGACACCCATCTAGAAGTAAGAAGTTAAAAGATTACTTAGATTAGTAAATTAGCACCATAAGTGGTGCTAATTTTTGTATTAGATAGGATATATTAAATCAAATAAAATTTATGAAATAGCATAATTTAATAAAGAAAATATAAATATAAGAAAATAATAATATTTATATAATTGTTATTTTAAATGATAACGAAAGATTAAATAATTATAATATTAGAGGTAGTTAAAATGGATGTTAGTAAAAGAATTGAATTTATAATCGAAAACTTAGAGAAGGTTGATACACTTGCAGATATAGGTACTGATCATGGATATGTTCCTTTAATAGCGCTAGAAAAAGAGCTTTGTGAAAAGGCAATTGCTTGTGATATTAACAAAGATCCTTTAGATAAGGCAAGACTTAATGCTATTTTAGAAGGCGTTGGAGATGAGCTTGAATTTAGATTAGGTGGAGGATTTGAACCACTTAATATAAGTGAAGCAAATGAAGTTGTTATAGCTGGTATGGGAGGAAATTTAATAAGAGATATATTAGAGGCAGATATAGATAAAGTAAAATCAGTTGATTATTTAGTTTTAGTTCCTGCTCAGAACCCAGAGGTATTAAGAGAATATTTATATACACATAACTATGAGATTATAAAAGAAGATTTATGTTTTGATGAAGGAATATATTATGAATTATTTAAGGTAAGAAGTGCTGAAGGTAATGCAACTCAATTAGATAGCATATATTATGAGATAAGTCCTATATTATTAAGAAGTAAAAATCCGTTAATGAAAGATTATTTACAATTTAAATTAGATGAATACAATAGAATTTTAGGATTTATAACAGAAGCTACTGTAAGTGCAAATAAGAGAAGAGAAGAGATAAAAGAAAAAATAAATATTATTACTTCAATGCTAAATTATATATAAGGTGAGTTTATGAAGAAAGTTAATGATATAATTAGAGAAATGGAAAAATTAGCACCAACATTTTTAAAAGAAGATTTTGATAATGTAGGTTTAATGATTGGTGATAGAGAAAAGGATGTAAAAAAAATACTATTAGCTTTAGATTGTACATTAAAGGTTATTGAAGAAGCTAAGAGCGAAAATATTGATTTAATAATAACACATCATCCTCTTATTTTTAGAAGGCCAAGTAATATTACAACAGACACATTACAAGGTAAGAAGATAATAGAACTTATAAAAAATGATATTTCTCTTTATTCAAGTCATACTAACTTAGATTCTGTGGAGAATGGTTTAAATCATACAATAGTATCAATGTTAGGATTCGAAAATTCTAAGATATTAGAAAAAAATAAGAAAGACGAAAGTGCTGGACTTGGAAGAATAGTAAAGTTGCAAGAAATTATTACTTTAGAAGATTTGGTGGAGAAAGTAAAGAAATCATTAAAAGTTAATAACTTGAGAGTTGTTAAAGGTAATGATAATATTTCAAAAATAGCAATAATAAATGGAAGTGGGCAAGATTTTATAAGTAAAGCTGTAAGTTTAGGTGTAGATACTATAATTACAGGAGATACAACATATCATTTTGCTTCTGATTATAAGGAAATGGGAATAAATATTATAGATGTTGGACATTTTGGATCAGAACAAATAGTTTTCTTTAATGTAATGAAAAAATTAAAAGAAAAATTTGATGATGTTGAGTTTATAACATCAAATGTTGAAGTTGATCCTTATAATTTTTATTAGTCTCTATTAAATAAAAAAATTTAGATTATGTGATGAAAATAATTTAATATAATTATATATGTAATTACTATATAGTTTATAATAAAGGGAAGGTTTATCTAATCTTCCCTTTACTTTATATTCGTTTACAATTATATAATTTTAAAATAAAGCAAAATAAGAAAAACACTAGGTTTAAACCTAGTGTTTTTCATGTTGCGAGATGATCCGTAAGCGGAGTTCTGTATTAAGCAATCATCTATCTAGGCTTACTGTTGCCAGTAAGCTCAAGCGACACACCACATGGCGGGACGGGCAATCCCATAATGCCATTACTCGGTCTTGCTCCAGGTGGGGTTTACATAGCCATGATGTCACCACCATGCTGGTGAGCTCTTACCTCGCCTTTCCACCCTTACCAGTCACAAAAGTGAACTCAGTTTAAAAACTTCTGGCGGTATATCTCTGTTGCACTATCCTTCAAGTCGCCTTGACTGGCCGTTAACCAGCACCCTGCCCTATGGAGCTCCGACTTTCCTCTCCTAGCTTAAAAGCTAGCAGCGATTGCATGTATCACTCGCAGAATTTATAATAACATATATTATTAAATATTACAAATAGTTTTTTTATACAAAAGTTAAAATTACGAACAACATTATAATTATTATCCAACTATAGATACCTATTCCTGAAAATAATAATGTTATTGCCATAAGTATTAAAATACAGATTCTAGCTTTGGGATTTGGACAAGTTGGTTGTTTAGGTCTTGCAGATGGGGTTTTAATTGCACATATTATTTGATCAACTGTATCTCTAATTACTTTTCCCCAATCAGTTTTCTTTGACATTATTTCAACTCCAGCAATTGTTATTATTATAATATATGCACTGATAGTAAAATACAGAAACAAAAAATATATATAAATGAAGTTTTATTAATTTATAATATTAATAAAAAGTTAATATAAATTACATAAAAAACTGTACTTTTCAGATTATAATTAAATTTAAGAAATTTACTAGGAGTTGAAGGATAAAAAAATGAAAAACAAAAAAATGTTTTATAGTATTATAGGGATTTTTTTATTAATTGTTACGTTAATATTTATATTTTTATTTAAAGATAAAATAGTATTAGATTTTAGTATAGAAGAGTTACGAAGAGTTATTGAAAGTAACCAGTTTTCAGAGTTAATATTTATAGGGATATGGACTTTAAGATTAATCTTATTTATACCAGGAGTTACATTAATGCTTTTAGGGGGAATAATATTTGAACCAAGTAAAGCATTTTTATTATCTATGGTAGGAATAGTTGCAAGTGATGTTTTAGTATTTTTATTAGCTAAAAGTAAATTATTAGATGGTATAAGAAATAAATTAATAAATAAGTATCCAGATATGATAGGGTTGATAGAAGAGTACAGCTACAAAATATTAGCAGTAGGAGTTTTATGTCCAGTTGCACCTACAGATGTAATTGTATTTTTATCATCATATGTTGGGATGAAGCTTAGTAAGTTTTTATTAATTTTTATTACAGCTAATATACCAGCATTATTTTTATATAGTTATTTAGGAGAAAGTTTTCAAGGATCTAGTATGAATAGTATATTTATAATAGTTACATTAGCTATTAGCGGAATGTTATATATAAGGCTATGGAATGATTTAAAAAGAAAAACTATAAGTAAGTAGCTAGAAGAAATATAAGATAAATGAATTAAGTCTCACTAATAAACAAATAAGTATATAATGAAGTATGAACATAAGATAAGGAGAAAGTAAGTGAGACATAGTAGATCATTTAAAAGAAAGAATATTAGTTTAGAAAATCAAACAGAAGAAGGTTTTGAGTTTACTCAAGAAGAGTTAGAAGAATTATCATTATTAAATAGTTCTTTGATATCAACTTATCTATTCACAATATCAGATATAATATTTTATGATTCAACCGTTAATTCAATTAATTATATACTCAATAAACAGAGGGATGAAAGGCTAATTGGAGAAGTAGAAGCAATTGAAGCTGGATACTTAGAAGTAATATCGAAGATAATATTGGTAAACGTAGATATATCTAGATATAGTCATTTGTATAAAAAAAATATAAATGATAAAAAAGAACGTTTGTTAAAACCAGAGGTAGATATAACTATAGGAGATGAATTTCAAGTATTAACATACTTTTTTATTTATATTGGATTTTTAGGAGCTTATGAAGTGAATAATATTCAAGATATTTCTATAGATGCTAGTAAAGAACTATCATTAATGCTTTCACAGTTAGATGCTATAAATATGAGATTTTATGCAGATTATCTTGCATATATAAGTATTGTAGAGAGTATACAGCTAGTCCTTGATAAAAATAAAAATAAAAATAATAAGGAAAGAAAAGTAAATCCGGATATTCCAGCAATTCAATCAGCTATTTGTTATTTTTTGTCCAGAGTTATACTAGCTAATATAGCTTTTACTAGATATGATGAATTATATAAGAAATATGGAAAAACACAATATAATAGTTTATTACAACCTAGCATAGCTATAAATGTGGGAAATATTTTTGGAGTAATAGGTTGTATTTATATATTAATGGGGTTTATGGAACGTTACGAGAGAAATATTACTGGACCTGTATTTGGTATATAAAATTAAAGGAGAATTATTCAGAAATTATTATTATCTTGAATAATTCTCCTTTTGTTCAAAAACTATTCTAAAGTTGTTAATGAATCCATAAGTTCTCTAACTTTCCATTCATCTTTTAAATCTGTCATTGTTAGTATAGTATCTCCAGCCTTAATTATTGTATTGCCTTTTGGTACTATGGTATTTTCGCCACGTTTAATAGATACTATAAGTGTATTTTCTGGTAAGCTAAGAGAATTTAATGTAGTTTTTTCTATTTTTGAACCAAAATGAACTACATTAGTTATAATTAATTTTTTAGTGCTATGCCTATGATATTCATTAATATTATTTTTTATTAAAAGATTTTTTAGTAAAGAATCATATATAGGTTCACTTTTTAGTAAATCAGCAATTATATAAGCAATTATTGATACTACAGAAAGTGCAAGTAAATTAGAAAAGGAACCAGTCATTTCTGTAATTAAAATTATTCCCGTAATAGGAGCTCTTACTATTGCTGTAAAATAACCTGCCATAGAAATTATAATAAAATTATTAAATAGTTCATTAGATATTCCAAAATAATTAATTGCAATATAACCAAATACAGCACCAAATGTTCCACCAATGATTAAAAGAGGAAAGAATATTCCACCAGGTGCACCAGAACCAAATGATATTATTGAAAATAAAAATTTTGCAACTAACATCAATAAAAGTAAACTTAAAGCAGAGCTTAATGTTAACTCTTCAACTATAGCGTGTCCTCCACATAAAACTACAGGAAATAATAATCCTAAAATTCCTGCAAGTAAAAATGGAATCATTAATTTTACTGATGTAGAACATTTTAGTTTAGCATATAAATTTTGAGTTCTTAAGGTAAGCCAATTATAAAATGAGCCAAAGACTCCTAATAAAATTCCTAATATTATTAATAGCCAATAATTACTTAAAGGCATAGAACTAGAAGTTGTAAAATTAAATATTGGCTTTAATCCAAAAAATTGTTTTGAAATAAAATCAGCAGCAACAGCCGAAGTTATTGTTGAAATTAATACAAGTGGTGAAAAATATTTATAAATTTCTTCTAGTGAAAATAATACACCAGATAAGGGAGCATTAAAAGCAGCTGCTAGTCCTGCTGTAGCACCGCTACTTAGAAGAAGTCTTCTTTCAAGACGTGTGCTTTTAAATTTCTTGCTTATTATATCTCCTACACAAGTTCCAAGTTGAATAGAAGGGCCTTCTCTTCCCAGGGATAATCCGGATATAATACAAATAGTACCTCCAATAAATTTATTAAGTATAATTGAAAAGGGTCTATTTTTTATATAGCCACCCATAATACCTTTAACTTGTGGGATACCACTTCCACTTATATAAGGTTCTTTATCAATTAGTTTTCCTATAAGAAGGGCTAAGATTATTAAAATAATAAACCATACTAAAATAAGGTATTTTCTTGTTTTAATAAATGAATAAATAAAAAATGAAAACTCTTCTGCATAAGATAATGCAAATCTGTATAATACAACTACAAAAGAAGTTAAAATTCCAACTAAAAGGCCTTTAAGAACAAGATTAGAATGGTTTTTTCTATCATCAGTAATTATATCAAAGTTTTTCATGTTATTATCACCTCCAATAAAATTTAATTGATATAATATTAGTATAGCATTATTATAATTATTAAAAAATAGGAGAAGAACAAAAGAAAAATGGGAAAAATGTTTATTATTGTTTCTACAATTATATTGATACTAGTTATTATACAAAGAAATACTAGTAATAATATAAGATTATTTAAAAGGTTAAAAAATGTTATTTTTGAAATTAACAATGTATATTTAGAATTATTTAAAGATAGGTCATTAGGGAGGAGAATAATTCAATTTCAATAACCAATATAATATGTATTACTATATTTTTAAGTACAATTTTATCTTATAGAGATAAGATAAAAAGTGATATATAACTTTAAGAAGAAGGGATGGGAAAAATGAAAAAAATTAGTCATGGATGTACTTTAGATTGTGCAGATTGCTGTAAATTTAATGTTTATGTAGAAGATAATAAAATTATTAAAATTGAAGGTGATAAAGAGCATCCTTATACAAAGGGATTTATATGTAAGAAAGGTTTATCTCATTTAGATAGATTAAATCATAAAAATAGAATATACAGACCACTTTTAAAGGAAAAAGGAGAATGGAAAGAGATATCCTTTAATAAAGCCATAGATATTATGGTAGAAAAGCTAAAGTTATATAAAAGGGAATTTGGAAGTAAATCTATTCTTTATTATGAACAGTATGGAAATGGATCTCTTCTAAAAAGTATTGGAGAAGTTTTTTTAAACTTTTATGGCGGAGCAACGTTTCCTAAGGGAGGACCATGTTGGAGTGCTGGAATTTCAGCTCAAAAATTAGATTTTGGTGAATCTAAAAGCCACTCATTAGAAGATATGCTAAATAGTAAAAATATATTTGTATGGGGAAAGAATCCAGCTAATACAACAATACATACTATGCAAATGATTAGAAAGGCAAAAGCAAATGGAAGTAAGATTATAGTTATAGATCCAATTAAAACAGCCACAGCTGAATTAGCAGATATATATATAAGAGTTAATGCAAATGGGGATTTACCACTGTCTCTTGCTATGGCAAAAGTAATAATAGAAGAAAATATTTATGATAAAGAATATATTAATAAATTTGTTAATGGATTTGATGATTATAAGAAATATATATTATCTTTAGAAATGCAAGAATTAAGTGATAATAGTGGAGTAGCTATAGATGATATAATAAAGTTAGCAAAATTATATAGTGAAAAGTATTCTACTATATTATTAGGTTTTGGAATGCAGAAGTATAAAAATGGTGGAAATACTATTAGAGCCATAGATGCGTTAGGAGCTATTACAGGGCAAATAGGCTTTAGTGGAGGTGGGATAAATTATGCTAATAAGGTATATCCTAAAATAATGAATTTAGATCCTTATAATAGTAAAAGTTTTTCAGATAATAGATATTTTTATACTAATGAAATAAGTGATTTTATAGATAGTTGCAATAATGGAAAAAAATATTATAAAGATAATATTTTTATAAATGATAAAAATATTAATAATAGTATGGAACTCGATATACCAATAAAAATGGCTATAGTTACAAAAAGTAATATTTTAAATCAACTTCCAAACTTAAATAAATTAAAGAAGAGTTTATCTAAAGTGGAGTTTAAGGTGTGTTTTGATATGTTTATGACTGATACAGCTAAAGAATGTGATTTATTCATACCAGTAACAAGCCAGCTTGAAAGTGAAGATTTATTATTTAGTTCTATGATGAACCCATATTTAATTTATAATGAAAAAGCAATAGAACCAAGAGAAGAGGTAATGGATGAATATTATTTCTTTATGGAATTAGCTAAAAAATTAGAAATAAAAGATTACCCATATATAATAAAGAGAGAATATTTAGAGAAAGTGATAAGTCCTTTAAAAAGTAATAATAGTTATATAAACTTAGAGTATTTAAAAAATAATTATTTTACACTTCATGAGGATATTGCTTGGAAAGATAAAAAGTTTGCAAATAAAAGTGAAAAATTTGAAATTATAAGATTTAATGATATTGATAAAAAAATATATGTTGATAAAAAAGAGGACAAATTAAGATTGTTAACTAATCATGGTAGAGATAGTTTATCAAGTCAGCATTTTATGGATGAAGAGGGCATTGCTATAGCTTATATTAATGAAGAATGTGCAAAAATATTTAATATAGATAATGAAGAAATAGTATCTTTAAAATCCGATAATGGACAAGTTGATGTTAAAATAAGAGTAGATAATTGTATTGGTAATAACATAGTAATGATGTTTGTTGGATGGTGGGAAAAACATGGAAACCCTAATTTCTTAACTAATAGCGGTATATCTGATATTGGTGGACAAATTACTTATAATGAAACTTTTGTAGAAATAATAAAAAAGAATAATTAAATTTAGCAATGATGAACTTAATTATCATATCATTGGATTTTATTTTTTATATAATTAAAATTTATGGACTTGGGGAAATATATTAATGTACAGTTGATTAATAATTTTAAAGGATGTGTAGTTAATGCAAATAACATTTAATGGCGATCCAATTACTTTAGTAGGGTCAAGAGTTCAAGTAGGAGATAATGCCCCAGATTTTCTTGTAGTTGATAATAATTTAAAAAATGTTACATTAAAAGATACTTCAGGAAAAAGAATATTTGTAGTAGTTCCATCTATAGATACATCTGTTTGTGATATGGAAGTTAGAAAGTTTAATGAAGAAGCAGCAAAACTTTCAGATGTTACTGTATATGTTATATCTATGGACTTACCATTTGCCCAAGTAAGATGGTGTGGAAATGCCGATATAGATAAGGTAATAACTTTATCAGATTATAAACAAAAAAGCTTTGGTAAACAATATGGAACTTTAATAGAAGAGTTTTGTTTTTTAACAAGAGCTATATTTGTAGTAGATGAAAATAATAAAATTACATACGTTGAATATTGTAATGATGTCATAAATGAACCAGATTATGAAAGTGCTTTAAATGCTGTAAAGTAAGTTTTATTGTAAGGAGGATTTAATATGAGTATAAAAGAAAAAATAGAAGAAATGAAAATACATCATGAAGAAAAGAAAGAAGAAAGACATGAAAGACATGAAGAAAAGAAATTTGCTCATGAAATAAAACATCAAATGAAAAAGGAAGTAAAAGAAGAGGAGAAAGCTGAAAAAGAGGCTTATCATGAATTGCATAATCAGTTAAAAGAAGAGGGGGACAAAGTTGCAGCTAGTCAATTAAAAGAAGAATATAAGGATCATAGAAGAGAAGAAAGAGAATCAGAACATGAGTTTAGAAAAGAAGCTAGAGCTGAGAGAAAAGAAGAGAGACATGAGCATCATGAGTTAAATAAGGAAAATAGAGAATTAAATCATGAAGCAAAACATCAATTAAAACAAGAGAAAAAGGATTATAAACAAGAAGAAAAAGACGCAAAAAAGATGGCTAAAGAAATAGATAAAGATATAAGAGAGTTAGAAAAGGAAGATAGAAAAGAACAAAAAGAATTTGCAAAACAATTAAAGAAACAAATGGAGAAAGAAATAAAATAAGCATATAATAGATAAAATATAGAGTAATTAATGGTTAATACATAAAGAAGAGTTTATAATTAGATTATTCTTTATGTATTATTTTTTATAGTATTTATAATTAAATAATGGAAAATTATTTTAAAAAGGTTTTTAGTAGTATATAATAAAAAAGATATTAGGAAGATTGCCAATTTAGATAATATTACAAAAAGTAGCTTGTATATTTGTAAGTATTATATATAGATGAAAACAGTTACAAGGTGTACAATAAATATATCAAGTAAAGTTAATTTATGGGAGGAATAAAAATGGCAAATTTATCATTACAACATATTTACAAGATATACCAAGGTGACGTAACAGCAGTTAAGGATTTTAATTTAGAAATTGAAGATAAGGAATTCATTGTATTCGTTGGACCATCAGGATGTGGAAAATCAACAACATTAAGAATGATTGCAGGTCTTGAAGATATATCAAAAGGAGAATTATATATTGGGGACAAACTAGTAAATGATGTAGAACCTAAGGAAAGAGATATAGCGATGGTTTTCCAAAACTATGCTTTATACCCACACATGACAGTTTTCGATAATATGGCATTTGCTTTAAAATTAAGAAAGGTTCCAAAAGCTGAAATTGAACAAAAGGTTACAGAAGCAGCAAAAATTCTAGATATTGAACATTTATTAAAGAGAAAGCCAAAAGCTTTATCAGGAGGACAAAGACAAAGAGTTGCATTAGGAAGAGCTATTGTAAGACATCCAAAAGTATTCTTAATGGACGAGCCTTTATCAAACTTAGATGCTAAATTAAGAGTTCAAATGAGAACTGAAATTATAAAGTTATATAGAAAATTACAAACTACATTTATATATGTAACACATGACCAAGTAGAGGCTATGACAATGGGAACTAGAATTGTTGTTATGAAAGATGGTGTTATTCAACAAGTAGATTCACCACAAAATATTTATAATTATCCTGCAAATCTTTTCGTTGCTGGATTTATCGGAAGTCCACAAATGAACTTCTTAGAAGGAAGAGTTGAAAAAGAAGGAAATGAAATTGTTGCAGTATTTGGTGGTAATAGAATAACATTCCCTAAAGAAAAAGGTGATACTTTAGTTAAAGAAGGATATGTTGGAAAAACTGTTACATTAGGTATAAGACCAGAGCATTTAAGTGATGATGCAGAGCTTATAGCAGCAAATCCAAATAGCATAGTTAAAGGAAATGTAGAAGTTATAGAACTTATGGGAGCAGAAAGTTATATTTACACTAGATGTGGAAAAGACCCATTAAATGTAAGAGTTGAAGGAACAACTAACTTAAAAATTGGAGAAGTTGCAAAACTTTACTTAAGATCAGAAAAGTTACATGTATTTGATAAAGAAACAGAAATAAGAGTTGTATAATATTAATTTGCTGGGGGAGATAGTGTGAAGTGTATTGAGAAGCTGGTAAATGAAATATACAGCAATTGTAAAATACCCTTCCAATTAATAATTAATGAATTAGGAGAATTTTCTACACCTCAATTTGAATTAGTACAAGATTATATAGAAAAGTATTTTTATTATAATAACACTGAGTGTTGCATAAGAACAAATGCAACACCCGGTGTTACAATAGATTTATTAAAATTTTGTATAGAAGAAAAATTGAGGGATGTATACTTAAATAGAGAAAGTATAACTTCATTATTATTAACAAATAAGGAAGTAGAAGAGGGAGTAATAAAATCAAGTTGGCCAGTTATTACAAAAGAATTTAACTTAATTAATATATATGTAGAAAATTATAGTGATGAATTATTATCATATATTAAGCAAGTTTATTTAGATAGTGATATTGAGATATTATTTTATAATGGTAATATACTAATGATTGGTAGATTTGAAGATGTATTAGAGCATGCTAAAAGTATAAAAGCTACAATAGAAAGTATAGTATCAGGAAAGTGTTACATAAGCTATTGTGAAATTGATAATTATTTAAATTTAAAAAAGTATTATGAAGATACTTGTTATAAAATCGAATTAGCAAATAAATATAATATTATTGAAAGTATATTTAATGCAAATAGACTCATATTAGAAGGAATAATAGATTCTGTATCAAATAAAATGAAAGACGATATATATGATAAGTTTAAAAATGGAATATCAAAATTAGACAATGAAATGATCAGAACTATGGAAGTGTTTTTTAAATGTGGATTAAACTTAAGTGAATCAGCTAAGGAACTATATATCCATAGAAATACTTTAATATACAGATTAGATAAGATTCAAAAATATACTAACTATGATATAAGAGATTTTAATGAAGCAGTATTATTAAAAATAATTTTCTTTATTTGGAAAGAAAAAAATGAAAAAAATACTTGAAAATGTTTTCAAATTAATGTATAATAGCCCTTGGGAACGATACCAACACACTTAAGCAGAAGAAAATTAAAAAAATTTCTTCTATTTCTACCAAGATTTTTAGTACTGATCTTGGTAGAAAAAATTAAGAATAAACGGTAACGATACCGATAATTCAAAGTTATTTTTGTATAATAATGATGTAATTATGGTTTCTTAGGGGGGATATAGTGAAGTTTATAGAGCGGGTGGTAAATGATATATACTATGAATCTAAAATAGAATTTCAATTAATTGTAGATGGAGTAGGTGTGTATTCTTCACCAGCATTTAAAACTCAAAGAAAGTATCTTAGGAAAAGGTCTGAGTATAAAGGTATTAAATATACTTTTATAATAGGTGATGAATATATTAACACTATTAATTTATTAACGGGTCTGTTAGAAAGTAGACTTGATAAGATAATAGTTAAAAAGGAAGATTTACTTTTATTTTTATTAAGTGAAAAGAATATAGATGATGAGGTTGTTGAGATTATTTGGTCTGAACTAAATAAATCATTTAAAATAATAAATATTTATTTAAGTGAATATTCTAGTGAAATTTATGATGATATAAAAGAGCTATATTTAAATAGTACAATTGAAGTTATTCTGTATAATAATAATATACTTATAATCGGGAATATTGATGATACTTTAAAAGATGCGGAAATTATTAAAGAAAAAATAGATAAATTTTATTTTAAAAGTTATTATATAACATATTGTAATGTTTATAATTATAATGATCTAAAAATAGCTTATGATAAAACTTTTAAGGCGTTACAATTGGCAATTAAATATAGAATTAAAGAAGTGATATTTGATGATAAAAAGCTTGTATTAGAAGAAGTGATAGACTCTATGCCAGAGGAAATAAAAAATGAAATAGTTAAGGATTTTGATTCTAAAATAGCTAAGCTAGATAAGGAAATGTTAAAAACAATAGAGGTTTTCTTTAATTGTGGATTAAATTTAAGTGAAGCTGCAAAAGAGTTGTATATTCATAGAAATACATTAATATATAGATTAGATAAAATACAAAAGATTACTTCTTACGACGTAAGACAATTTAATGATGCAATGATATTTAAAATAATATTTTTATATATAGGTAGAAAAAGTAATTTAATAGTTGAAAAAGTCTAATGAATAAGATACAATTATATTTGGAAACGATACCGAATCGTTTGAAAAATTTATATATAGACATAAGTGGCTCATTGGTGTAATATTTACTAATATTAATGAATCATTCCAATATGAGAAATATTTTGGAAGTGATCCATATAGTGATGTTTTTATTAACTAGGTAACGATACCAGATAACTATTCAAAATATTTTTAAGGGAGTTTTATAAATGAATATCAGAGATATTGCAAGGATATCAGGAGTAGGGGTTAGTACTGTATCTAGAGTACTAAATAATCATCCTGATGTAAAAGAGAGTACTAGAGAAAATGTTTTACGTGTGATAAAAGAGAGTAATTATGTTCCTAATAATAGTGCAAGGATATTAAAGCAAAATAATACTAAAAATATAGGAGTGTTAGTTAAAGGAGTTTTTAATCCATTCTTTTCTGAACTTATTAATGTTATAGGAAGTAAAATAAATGAACATAAATATACAATGATACTTCAACAAAATGACTATGTATTAGAGCAAGAGGTTGAAAGTATTATTTCATTTGTAAAGGAAAAGAGATTACAAGGGATAATATGCCTAGGAGGCAATTTTATAGATTTAGATGATGATAGTTTTAAAAATATCGATGTTCCTATTATATTAACTTCGGTTAATACAGTATCGCCATTAGGTAAAGATAAGTATTCTACAGTTGGAATTAATAATTTACAATCGTCATATGATGCTACCAATTATTTAATAAAGAAAGGTCATAAAAATATTGCTTTAATGATTGGTGAGAAAAATGACTTTTGTATTAGTTGGTGGAGATATAAAGGATATATTAAAGCACTAAAAGATAATAATATTGAACCAAATGATGATAATCTTATTATAGGAGATTATGATAGTAAAATTGCCTATGAAGTAACTTTAGATTTTTTGAAAAAGCGTAAAGATATTACTGCTATATTTGCAATTTCTGATGTTATGGCAATGGGTGTAGCTAAGGCTGTAACAGATAGTGGATTAACTGTTGGAAAAGAAATATCAATAGTTGGATTTGATGGAATGAATATAAGTCGTTATTATAATCCAGGTATTACTACTGTAAAGCAGCCAATAGAAGAAATGGCAATAAAGAGTGTAGAGATTTTATTTGATCTTTTAAAAAATAAATGTGAGAATCAGCATATTTTATTAGATACAGAGTTAATAGAACGAGAATCGTGTGCAGATTTAAATTTACTTAAAAATAGTTAGTATGTATAAAAATTTATATATAATAAAATTTATTGTTATAAAAGGAGCAGAGGTATATGGAAAGAAGTGCAGGGGTAATAATGCATATTGCATCATTACCGGGGAAATTTGGTATTGGAACTTTTGGAAAAGAGGCATATGATTATGTAGAATTTTTATTTAAATCAGGATTAAAATATTGGCAAATACTACCATTAGGACAAACGGGATATGGAGATTCTCCATATCAATCATTTTCAGCATTTGCTGGAAATCCATATTTTATTGATTTTGATATTTTAAATAAAGAGGGTCTTTTAAATCAAGAGGAATATATTTATGAAAATTATGGAGATAACTCTGAATATATAGATTATGGTCTTTTATTTAATGTTAAATATACTGTATTAAGAAGAGCATATAATAATTTTAAGAATATAGATAATATATATTTAAAGGAAGAATTTAATAAGTTTAATAAGGAAAACGAAGAATGGTTAGCTGATTATTCTTTATATATGTCTATTAAAGGGAAATTTAATCTTGTAAGTTGGCAAGAGTGGGATGAAGATATAAAGAAGAGAGAGCCACAAGCAATGGAAAGATATAGAGAAGAATTATCAGATGAAATTGGATTCTGGTCATTTATCCAATTTATATTCTTTAAACAATGGAATGAATTAAAATCCTTTGCAAATGAAAAGGGAATAGAGATTATAGGAGATATGCCTATTTATGTAGCAGAAGATAGCGCTGATGTTTGGAGTAATCCAGAGGCATATTTAATTTATAGTGAAACTTTAAAACCAATTTCAGTAGCAGGATGTCCACCAGATGCCTTCTCAGCTACAGGTCAATTATGGGGGAATCCTTTATATGACTGGAATTATATGGAGAAAACGGGCTATAAGTGGTGGATAAAGAGAGTTAAAGAAAGCTTAAAACTTTATGATATTGTAAGAATAGATCATTTTAGAGGTTTTGAAAGCTATTGGGAAATACCTTATGGGGAAGAAACTGCTATAAGTGGTAGATGGGTAAAAGGACCAGGTATTAAATTGTTTAATGCTATTAGAGATGAATTAGGAGAAATTAATGTTATAGCTGAAGATTTAGGATTTTTAACTGATGAAGTTATGGAATTCTTAAAGGAAAGTGGATTCCCGGGAATGAAGGTATTACAATTTGCTTTTGATGCTAGAGAAGAAAGTAATTATTTACCTCATACTTATATAAATAATTGTATAGCATATACAGGAACTCATGATAATGATACTTTTAGAGGCTGGTTTGAAATGACTGGAAGTAAATCAGATGTAGAATACTGTAAAGAATACTTAGCTTTATCTGAAAAAGAGGGATATAACTGGGGATTTATTAGGGGAGCATGGAGTAGTGTAGCTGATGTATCAGTGGCTTTAATGCAAGACTTCTTAAATTTGGGTAATGAAACTAGAGTAAATTTCCCATCAACGCTAGGTAATAATTGGAAATGGAGAGCTAAAGAAGGTAGCTATACAACGGAACTAGCAGATAAGATTTATAGATATACAAAAATGTATGGAAGATGTAAATAAAATAAAAAGCTGTTGCTAAAAAAGTAACAGCTTTTTTGGTACAAGCAGTATTAAATTTTAGTAATATAAAATGTTTAATAAGTGAAAATTTAAATTTTATTTATAATAGAGCTTCTATATATTAATAAAAGTAAGCAGTGCATTTCATATATTAAAATTATCTTACATAAATATAAATATATTAAACAATATTTATAGAAGGATACGATTTTATGAGTAAGAAAAGTATATATGATTTTTTTATAGGATTATTAGCACTTATGCTTTCATTGATATTGTTAATAGAGATATTTATTAATATACCTAATGAAGTTAGATGGACTTTTTACTATATAGATAATATAGTAAGGTTAATTTTTATAGGAGATTATTTTACTAGATTAGTAATAAGTAAAGGTAAAAAACAGTTTATAAAAAAAAATATAATAGATTTATTTTCTATTTTTCCTATAACAATTTATATAAAAATATTAGGATTCACAATTTTACCAAATAAGATTAATCCATCATATTGTATAAAGACAATTAAATTTATAATGCTTTCAATATGTGCTATAAAATTTAAAATTAGAGTTAAAGATGAAATACGTAAAAGTAGATTAAATTTTTTATTAGTGATTTCCACAATATTTATTGTTATAGGTGCAGTATTAATTTCTCTTGTAGAAGGAATGCCTCTAGGTGATGCATTATGGTGGAGTTTTGTAACTTTTACAACTGTGGGATATGGAGATGTTTTACTAAAGACACAATTAGGAAGAACTATTGCAGTGTTATTAATGATAATAGGAATAGGGATTATAGGAGTTATAACTACTAGTTTAACATTATCACTTATAGGAGGAAGAAAGGGGTTTAAGAAGACCTATAAAGACAAAATTATAGAGGATGTAAAGAGTATGTTAGATAATTATGATGAATTAACTATTGAGGATATTGATAATATAGCTAAAATTTTAAAATCCTTAAAGGAATAAATGGAAAAAAATTCTTGAATTTAAGGCTATAGTAATTTAAAATTATATTAGTAGTTTGTATGCAGGTGTGCTGGAATAGGCAGACAGGATAGATTGAGGGTCTATTAAGGGAATCCTTGTGTGGGTTCAAGTCCCACCATCTGCACCATTATATTAAGACTATTTTAAAAGTAGATACATAAAATTTAATAGCTAAACTAAAAAGTTAAGCTGTTAAGATGTATTTATTTTAAAAAATAGTCTTTTTATTTTATATTAAGTGAAGAGAGGAAGTTATAAATGAAAAAAATAGTAATATTAGACGGTAAAACATTGGGTGATGTAAGTTTAGAAAAGTTAAGTGAATTTGGAGAAATTAAATATTATGATACTACTGATATTAGTGAGGTAAAGGAAAGAATAAGAGAAGCTAATATAATACTAACAAACAAAGTAATTTTAAATAGAGAAAATTTAAGTGATGCAAATAATTTAGAATTTATAGCAGAAGTAGCTACTGGATTTAATAATATAGATATAGAGTATGCTAAAGAGAGGGGAATAGGAGTAGCTAATGTTGCTGGATATTCTACTAATGCAGTAGTTCAACATACATTTGCATCAGCTTTAGCTTTATTAGATGAAATTACTTACTATGATAATTATGTTAAAAGTGGAGAGTATTCAAAATCAGGTTTATTTACATGTTTAAATAAGCCTTATTATGAGATTGAAGGTAAAACTTGGGGAATAATAGGCCTTGGAAATATTGGTAAAAGAGTAGCTAAAATTGCAGAAGCTTTTGGAGCTAAAGTAGTATATTATTCTACAACAGGTAATAATTTTAATGATGAATTTAATAGAGTATCTTTTGAGGAACTATTAAATAATAGTGATATTATATCTATACATGCACCATTAAGTAAAAATACTTTAGGTTTGATAGATTATAAAGCTTTATGTAAAATGAAGCATTCAGCAATTATAGTTAATATGGGAAGAGGACCTATTATTATTGAAGAAGATTTAGCAAGAGCTATTGATGAAGAGAAAATTAGAGGTGCTGCTTTAGATGTGTTCGAAGTAGAGCCAATAAAGATAAATAGTGCCCTCTTAACAATGAAAAATAAGGATAGAATAATATTGTCTCCACATATAGCTTGGGCAAGTATAGAAGCTAGAGAAAGATTATTTAATGAGGTTATAGAAAATATAAGGGCATTTTATAATGGTAAAGTTAGAAATAGAGTAGATAAATAAAATGAAGAATAATTATTGACAGAAATATACTTTTATAGTAATATTATAAAAAAGTCATAAAACAAGCAAAGATTGAGAGTAGTAGAAAATAAGTAATTTTTCAGAGAGTAGACGTATGCTGTGAGTCTATAAATTAATGTTTTTGAACTCGCTCATGAGCTATAAAGATGAAATATTAGTAGTCTTTATCGGAATAATACCGTTATTTTAATTAAGTGAAATTTTGGATGGTACCGCGCAAACACGCTCCAATATAAGGGGTGGTTTGTGCTTTTTTTGCTTAGTTTTAAATGATTCAGTGCAAATCTATTATATTTAAATTTAAAGGGGGCTTTTATAAATGTTAAATTATAATAAGTATAGAAGATTTGAAACTATAAATTTTAAGGAAAGAACTTGGCCAAATAACAATATTAAAAAAGCGCCAATATGGTGTAGTGTAGATTTAAGAGATGGAAATCAAGCACTTATAAATCCAATGAATATAGATGAGAAGATAGAATTTTTTAATTTACTAGTTAAATTGGGGTTTAAGGAAATAGAAGTTGGTTTTCCATCAGCATCACAAATAGAATATGATTTTTTAAGAAGATTAATTGATGAAAAACTTATACCGGATGATGTAGTAGTTCAAGTATTAACACAAGCTAGACCACATTTAATAGAAAAGACATTTGAATCACTAAAGGGAGCTAAACAAGCTATAGTTCATATATATAATTCTACATCTGTACTACAGAGGGATGTTGTTTTTAATATGAGCAAAGAGGAAATAAAGAAAATTGCTATAAAAGGTACAGAACTTGTAAAGAAATGTGCTTCAGATTTTGAAGGAAAAGTATTTTTAGAATATTCACCAGAAAGTTTTACAGGTACAGAAGTAGAATATGCTCTTGAAGTATGTGATGCGGTTGCGGATGTTTGGGGAGCATCACAGAATAATAAAATAATAATAAATCTTCCATCAACAGTTCAAATGGATACGCCAAATGTTTTTGCTGATCAAGTAGAGTATATGTGTAAAAACTTTAAAGATAGAAAGCGAATTATAGTAAGTGTTCATCCTCATAATGACAGGGGTACAGGTGTAGCAGATGCAGAGCTAGCACTTTTAGCAGGAGCTGACAGAGTAGAAGGGACTCTATTTGGAAATGGAGAAAGAACTGGAAATGTAGATTTACTTACTGTTGCATATAATATGTTTTCTCATGGAATCAACCCTATGCTGAATATTGGGAATATAAATGAAATAATTGAAATATATGAGAGATGTGTCAAAATACCTGTTCATGTAAGACATCCATATGCTGGGGATCTAGTATTTACAGCATTTTCAGGATCACATCAAGATGCTATAAATAAGGGAATGAAGAAGTATGAAGAAAGAGGCTCTAAGTTGTGGGAAGTACCTTATTTACCTGTTGATCCAAACGATTTAGGAAGAGAATATGAACCTTTAGTAAGAATAAATAGCCAATCAGGAAAAGGTGGCGTAGCTTTTGTAATGGATCATTGTTTTGGATATAAGTTGCCAAAGGAAATGCAACAAGAATTTGCGGAGATAGTACAAAAAATTTCAGAAGCTAAAGGAGAGGTTCAGCCAGATGAAATTCTAAAAGCATTTAGAAAGGAGTATTTAGATTTGGATGAACCATTTAAATTAATAAATATGTCCATATCTGATATAGATCATGGAAGCAATGAAACCACAAAGATTAAAGCAAGAATTAAATATAATAATGTAGAAATGGACATAGAGGGAAGTGGTAATGGCCCTATAGATTCATTAGGTAGAGCTTTATATAATAGTAATTTAATAGATATATCTATTATGGATTATAAGGAACATGCGTTAAGTAAAGGGTCAGAAGCAGAAGCTGCAGCCTATGTATATATGAAGAGAAATGATATAGATAAGAAAACATTTGGTGTTGGAGTTGATAGTAATATAACACGTGCATCTATAAAATCTATAATTAGTGCAATAAATAGATTGTATAAGCTGGATTCTTAGATTCAGATAAAATGTAAAAAATATATTGATTTAATTCTATTTAATGTATATAATGACTTTATAATTTAATATGTTCGGATGAAGGTAATGGGAGAGCGATTTAAATCCACCGAAGAAGTAAATCTTTCAGGTATTAGGACCGTTACTGGACGAGCCTCTGGAGAGACTCATATTAGAGCACCGAAGGAGCAAGGTTTAATTTAAGTTAAATTGAAACTCTCAGGTAAAAGGACAGGGGATAAAAGTGATTTATAGTAAAAATTAAAATGAATAATTAATAATATTGCAGAGAAGTATTTTTAATTAAAAATTAAGAGTAGCATTTATAAGCAGAAAGCCATTTAGCTAGAAAAAATAAGTTGTAAATTTATTTTAATTTTTAATTTTTTTCTCAATTTAGTTAATAAATTTAGATGATTTTTATCATATAATTACTTTTAATCTCCTCCTATAAATTTATTTTTAAGGAGGATTTTTTTATGGAGTTTTTTAAAATAATTGAACAATTATTAAATAAGATTAATGGTATAGTATGGGGGCCACCTCTACTTATATTATTGATTGGAACAGGAGTTTATTTTACTTTTAAATTAAAATTATTACAAATATTTAAGTTGCCATTAGCTATTAAATATTTATTTTTAAAAGATGATGAGGAATATGATGATGATGCAAAAGGTGATGTATCAAGTTTTGCAGCACTTTGTACTGCATTATCAGCAACTATAGGTACTGGTAATATTGTTGGAGTTGCGACTGCAATAGCATCAGGCGGTCCAGGAGCACTTTTATGGATGTGGATAGCAGCGTTTTTTGGAATGGCTACTAAATATGCTGAAGGAGTTCTAGCAATTAAGTATAGAGAGGTGGATGAAAATGGACAAATGTCTGGTGGTCCTATGTATTATATAGAAAAGGGTGTAGGAAGTAAGTTATTAGCTAAAATATTTGCTATTTTTGGCGTTGGAGTAGCTCTTTTTGGGATAGGAACATTTGGACAAGTAAATTCTATAGCATCAGCAGCTAAATTAACATTTAATGTACCATTATGGATTAGTGCAGTAGTTATTACTATTTTAGTATCATTAATTACATTAGGCGGCATAAAGAGAATATCAAAAGTAGCAGAAAAAATAGTGCCATCAATGGCAATTATGTATATATTAGGAGCATTAATGGTATTAATATTTAATTTTAAATCTATACCAGGAGCTATAATATTAATACTTAATAGTGCAGTAAATCCTAAGGCAGCATTAGGGGGTGCAGTTGGTATAACTCTATCAATGACTATTAAAAGAGGAATAGGAAGAGGAGTATTTTCAAATGAAGCTGGTTTAGGAAGTGCTCCAATAGCAGCCGCAGCGGCTAAAACTAAATCTCCAGTTAAACAAGGACTAATTTCAATGACAGGAACATTTATAGATACAATAATAATTTGTACAATGACTGGTTTAGCTATAGTTTTAACTAGAAGCTTTAGTGGTGGACTTGAGGGAGCTGCGATGACAACAGCAGCCTTTGAACAAGGTTTACCTTTTGCAGCAATAGGAAAGTATATAGTAAATATAGGATTAATATTTTTTGCATTTACTACTATTATAGGATGGAACTATTATGGTGAAAGGTGTACTGAATATTTAGTAGGTGTTAAAGGAATAATGTTATATAAAATTGTATTTATAGCATTTGTAGGGGTAGGACCTTTCCTATCATTAGATTTAGTATTTATAATAGCTGATATAGTAAATGGATTAATGGCAATACCTAATTTAATTGGTTTAATAGCATTAAGAAATGTAGTTATAAATGAAACTAATGAATTTTTTGAAAAGTTAAAGAGGAAAAGTAAGATAGATAAAGATAATAAGTTAAAAGCTAATTAGATAATAAGGGGTCTATATATATTATTAGAGTATATATAGATCCTTTTAAGTTGTAAAATTTAAATTAGTAATAAACATTTAATAAATTCATATTATTAAATGTAATAAAAAAATATATATAAAGGCAAAATAATTAAAAAAAGTATATAAAGAATATTACTTTAAGAATAAAAGGTGTATTTTTAAATTTATAGGAGAGTTGAAAATGAAAAAAAATATTAAATATTATGGATTAAGAAGCTATACTAAAAGAGATAAAAAAATAAAGTTGGAAAAAATATGTGTAGTTAGTATATTTACAATTCTTATATTATATATAATGGTTTTAAACTTAAGAAGTAATATTTCACAAGAAGGAAGTGATTTACAAGAAGTAGCAGTTGTGGAAAATAAGCAAGAAGAAAATATAATAGAAGAGGCTATTAATCAAGAAGTATATTCTAATACATATATAGATAGTGATAAGATGGAATTTATAAAAACTATATCAGATGGAGCTATCAGTAATTATAATAAATATGGAATATTACCATCAATAACTATGGCTCAAGCAATATTAGAATCAGGATGGGGAAGTTCAGAGTTAGCAGTTACACATAATAATTTATTTGGAATAAAGGCAGATACTAGGTGGAATGGAGCAGTTGCCACAATAACAACAAGTGAAAATTATAATGATTCTACAATAGCTAACTTTAGAAAATACGAAAATATTAATGAATCAATTGAGGATCATGGGAAATTTTTATATGAAAATTCAAGGTATGCTGAATATGGACTATTTAATAGAAAGGACTATAAAGCACAAGCACAGGCATTAGAAGATGCTGGATACAGTACAGTTAAAAATGAAAATGGAGAACCAATATATGCTGATAAGCTAATAGCACTTATAGAAAAATATAACCTAATGCAATATGACTAAATTGCACACTACATGGAAGGGAAAAATGAAATATTTATTTTCCGGGAACGGTGAAATTTTCGCCTAGAATTTATATCTTTGTTCCATTGAACTTGCTAAAGTTGTAAAAGCCGCTGACGCTTCAATACAACTTCTTTACGCAAGTTCAATTCCACAAAGATTAAATTCTTAACGAAAATTACACTAATTTCTGGAGAGAATATCATTAATTTTCGTCATCATGGCATTAACGCTTTGATGCGCAATATTTTTCAGTAGCGTTCTGTAAAGGTACGTTCTTGAGGGAGTATTTCTATTTTCTTTTGATAAAGTTCATCAACTCTAATAAAGCGATTACCTTTTTTTATGTTTTTAATAAATTTTTCAATAGAATTTTCTTCACCCTGAACTTCCATTTCTACCATACCATTATCCATATTTCTAACCCAACCAGTTAAGTCTAATGTACGAGCATTCATTGTACAGAAAAATCTAAACCCAACGCCTTGTACACGACCATCAACAATTATATAGTATCTAATCATAAGTTCCTCCTTTTATAAAAAAATATATATTTAGAATTATATCACATATAAAAATAGTAAATACATCATATAATGTTATTAATTAAATAATAAAGTTTGGGGGAAGTATGGAAAAAACATTAGTATTAATTAAGCCTGATGCAGTAGAGCAAAATATAATTGGAAAGATAATAAGCTTTTATGAAGATGCTGGATTAAAGGTTGTTGCATTAAGAATGGAAAAGGCAGAAAGAAAAGTAGCAGAAGAGCATTATAAAGAACATTACGGAAAGAGCTTTTATAATTCATTAATAGAATTTATTACAAGAAGTCCATTATGTGCATTAATATTAGAAGGAAAGGACTGTATTGATAAAGTTAGGAAGATAAATGGATCTACCAATCCTAAGGAACAAAAAGAGGGTACTATAAGAAAAAAGTATGCTAAGGGAATCACGGAAAATTGTGTACATGCATCAGATTCTATTGAAAGTTCTGAAAGAGAAATAAAAATATGGTTTCCTAATTTAAATTATAAAAAATAAAAAAATAATGCAGAAACTATTATTAAGTTTCTGCATTATTTTTTATTGAGAAAGCACTTCTGTAAAAGCAGCTTCATATAGCTTTAATGTTTCAGGATCTAAATCTGTAAATAAAACACATTTTGATAATGTTTCTTCTGATGGATATGCAGCAGGATTATTTTTAGTTTCTTCATCAAGTAAATCATAAGCTGCAGTATTAGGTGTAGAGTATCCAATATAGTCTACATTTTCTTTAGCATTTTCAGGATCACATAAGAAGTTTATGAAAGCTTCAGCACCAGCTTTATTAGGTGCATCCTTTGGAATACATAATGCATCTACCCATTTATTAGATCCTTCTTCAGGTATAACGTATTTCATGTCAGGGTTTTCATTCATTATATAAATTGCATCACCAGACCAAACTGTAGCAAGCATTTTTTCGCCTGAAATCATATTATCTTTAACTTCATCAACAACGTAAACTGGATTAGTTAATTTTCTTTGATTTAATAACTCTTCTTTAGCAGCCTCTATTTCACTAGGATTTGTAGAATTTATAGAGTATCCAGCTTTTATTAAAGCAATAGCTAAAGAATCTCTAAGAGAGTTAAACATATAAACTTCATCCTTATATTTAGAATCCCAAAGTATATCCCAGCTAGTTACAGGTTCTGTAATTCTTGAACTATCATAAATTATACCTATAGTTCCCCACATATAAGGTACAGAATATTCATTACTAGGATCGTAAGATAAATCTTTATAATTTTCTCCTATATATTGATAATTAGGAATATTATTAAAGTCTATTTTTTCTAATAAATCTTCTTCAATCATTTTTTCAATCATATAATCAGATGGTACAACTAGATCATAAGTGCCAGGATTAGTTTTAACTTTTTGATACATTATTTCGTTAGTATCATAAGTTGAATAGTTAACTTTTATTCCTGTTTCTTTTTCAAATTTTCTAATAAGAGCTTCATCAATATAATCACCAACGTTAAAGAAGTTTATTGTTCCATTTTCTCCAACATTACTGTTTCCGCAACCAACAAAAAGAGAAGTTGTTAATAAAGTTGATGCAATTAATGCTGATAATTTTTTAAATCTTTTCAATTTATTCACCCCTTGAAGTAAATTCTTTTCTATTTACAATTAATAATAAAATTAATACTGTTATAAACATTAAAGTAGATAATGCGTTAATTGAAGGGTTAATTCCCTTTCTAGCCATAGAGTAAATTTCAATAGAAAGATTAGTTACTCCAGGACCTGTCGTAAAGAAACTAATTACAAAGTCATCAATTGACATTGTAAAAGCCATTAATAAACCAGCAACTATACCAGGCTTTATTTGAGGTAAAATTATTTTTCTCATAGCATATCCTGGTGTGGCACCTAAATCTAAGGCTGCTTCAGTTATATTAGAAGGTAATTGTTTTAATTTAGGCAATACTGATAATACAACATATGGAATATTGAATGTAATATGAGCTAAAAGCATTGTAGTAAAGCCAAATTGGGCATTTATTCCTATTTTATTCAGTAAAGGAAATAGGAATATAAATAAACTCATTATAGATATACCTGTAACAATATCAGGGTTTAATACAGGTAGATTATTTATATTTAATAAAGTTTTTTTAGGTAGTCCTTTCATTCTATGAATACCTATTGCTGCAAATGTACCTATTACTGTAGCAACGATAGATGAAATAACGGCTATTATTATTGTGTACTTTAATGCCTCCATTATTCTGGCATTTTGGAAAAGTTGGGTATACCATCTTAAAGTAAAGCCACTCCATTTTCCCATTGATTTTGAATCATTAAAGGAGAATACCATTAAAGTAACTATTGGTGTATAAAGAAATATAAAAATTAAAATTAAATAAAATCTTTTAATGAAAGATTCAAGTTTTCTTATCATAGTATACCTCCTGCTTATTTATCGTCTGTACCTTCAAATTTATTCATGAAGGCCATTGAAATTAATATTATTATCATCATAAATATTGCAATAGCAGAACCAAAATTCCAGTCGCCCATTGTTGTATATTGTGTTTCAATTAAATTACCAAGTAACATATATTGACCGCCACCTAGTATTCTAGAAATAACAAATGTAGAAACAGCAGGCATAAATACCATTGTAATTCCTGAAATAACACCAGGCATACTTAAAGGTATAATTATTTTAGTAAATATTTTCTTTCTATCTGCACCTAAATCTGCAGCAGCATTAATTAAATCTTTATCCATTTTTGTAAGAACAGTATATATAGGTAATATCATAAATGGTAAAAAGTTGTATATCATACCTAAAAGTACTGCAAAATCATTATAAAGAATATCAATACGAGAAAATCCTAAAGTAACTAGAAGGTTATTAATAAGTCCGTTTTTACCTAAGATAGGAAGCCAAGCATAAGTTCTAAGTAAGAAGTTCATCCACATTGGAACGATAAAAAGCATAATTAATACATTTCTTTTTCCTTCTCTCATTTTAGAAATTAAATATGCAACAGGATATCCAAGTATAAGACAGCCTATTGTAGCTTCAGCAGCTAAAAGCAAACTTCTCCAAAATACTTTTAGATAATTAGGATCAATTAATCTTTTAAAATTTTCAAGAGAAAAGCTATAGTTATCTCCAGATTTTATTGTAAAACTAAAGAAAACTACGATTAAAAGTGGAATAACAATAAAAAGAGCGCTCCAAATAATATAAGGTGATGCTGGGAGTAGACCTTGATTATTTTTATTTTTCATTAGCTTCAACCTTTCTCATTATATGAATTGCCTCAGGATCTATTATTAATCCTACAGTATTACCAACACTTGCACTCTTTATATTATGTACTATCCACTTATTATTTTCAGCTTCTACTTCTATTTCATAATGAACACCTTTAAAGGTTACTAAATTAACTTTTCCAGTTAACATTCCTTTATCTGGAGTTGTAATTTCAATATCTTCTGGTCTTATTACAACGTCTATAGGTTCATTTTTAGTAAATCCACTATCTACACAAGAAAAAATATTATTAGAGAATTTAACTTTGTAATCTTCTAACATAACTCCATTTAATATATTACTTTCTCCAATAAAGTCTGCAACAAAAGCATTAGCAGGCTCATTATATATATCTTCTGGTGAACCCATTTGTTGAATTTTTCCTTTGTTCATTACAACAATGGTATCTGACATTGTTAAGGCTTCTTCTTGGTCATGAGTTACAAATATAAATGTTATTCCAAGTCTCTTTTGAATTTTCTTAAGTTCTAATTGCATTTCTTTTCTAAGTTTTAAATCTAATGCACCAAGTGGTTCATCAAGTAGAAGAACTTGTGGTTCATTTACTAATGCTCTAGCAATTGCAACTCTTTGTTGTTGCCCACCACTTAATGATTCAACAGATCTCTTTTCAAAGCCTTCAAGAGCAACCATTTTTAGCATTTCATGGACTTTTTTATCAATTTCTTCTTTAGGAAGTTTTTTTATCTTTAATCCAAATGCAATATTTTCATATATATTCATATGAGGAAATAATGCATACTTTTGGAACACTGTATTTAATTGTCTTTTATAAGGAGGTAAGTCAGATATATCATTTCCATCGAAGACCACTTTTCCACTATCAGCAGTTTCAAATCCTGCTATTATTTTTAGAGTAGTTGTTTTACCACATCCACTAGGACCAAGTAAGGTTAAAAATTCATTTTTGCGTATATTTAATGAAAGGTTATCTAAAACTGTATTATCACCATAGACTTTAGAAACACCTTGTATTTCGATAATATTTTGACTCAAAAAAAACACCTCTTTCTTTAATATTAATACTTTCTATAGTTAGCCAATTGAGCAAGTTCTATTAGCTAAATTGAAAATTTAGAATATCACTTAAAATGATGGTGGAGTAGAAATCCAAATAACTTTAGCTGGTGTCTTTCCACTATTGCTTATATAATGATTTGATCTTGGTTTAAAATAAAAGCTTTCATTTTTTTTCACTTTATAAGATTTATCTCCAAGGTGTAAGGTTATTGTTCCCGATAGAACGTAGCCAAATTCTTCACCTTCATGGGGTTCTTCTTCTGTATATTTTCCACCAGGATCTAATGTTATCATTATAGGTTCCATTTCATTTTTTTGTGCATTTGGAACTAACCACATTAATTTATATTTTAAATCATGATTTTCGGTTTCAAACATATCTTCATATTTATAAGTTATTTTTTCATCCTTATCATCACTAAAGAATTCTTTTAGGTTTGTCCCTAGTATTTCAAGAATATCTATTAGTGTAGCAATAGAAGGTGAAGTCAAATCATTTTCAACTTGAGATATAAAACCTTTAGATAATTCACATCTATTAGCAAGTTCTTCTTGTGTTAGTCCTTTTTCAATTCTCATTCGTTTTATTTTGTCACCAATTTGCACAATTTCACCTTGCCTTTCAACTAGTCTAATAATAACTATTACTAAACTAATGGTTTAAAATTACTAAACAAACAATGTTATTATATAGACTTGTAAGTAAAAAATCAATATTTTTAAATAAAATATTTAAATAAAAATTCTCTATATAACCTTATAAATAAAGGGTTTGAAGAAAAAGCAATAAAAAAAGTTTAACATTTATACATTAAAAGTTTAGTATAGCTAAGAATGGTCTAAATTATAAAAAAAATAAGAACACCTAATTTAAAGGGTAATAGCAAAGTATATATATAAATTTTCTTATTACTTTAAAATAAAAATTTCTATATAAATTTATAATTGGTAAACAACAGAAAAAAATACATATAAAATTATTAAATATAAAATTATATAAATTTATTTTAAATATAATTATAAAAACTATGAATCAGTAAAATTTAACGATTAAAATATTATTTTTAATATTAAGTTAAATAATAATTATTATGAATAGATAATGATTACACGAAGCTATTAACAAATTTAAAATTACGGTGTATAATAATCTTTGTTGGAAACATAAAAATAATTTTAAAAAAAATCTACCTTTATTTAATTATTCGATAAATTTAAAGAATATTTAACATAAACTTAGAACAATATGGAGGAGCAAATATGTTAAAAGGAACGATACATTCGATAGAAACAATGGGATTAGTAGATGGTCCTGGTATTAGAGTTGTAGTATTTATGCAAGGATGTGCACTAAGATGCCAATATTGTCATAATCCAGACACATGGAGTGATAAGGGAGAAGAAGCATTAGAATTTACTCCTGAAGAATTAGTAAATAAAATTGCTAGATTTAGAAGTTACTTTGAAAGATCTGGAGGGGGAGTTACTTTCTCAGGTGGTGACCCATTAAGACAACCAGAATTTTTAAAAGAATGCTTAAGACTTTGTAAGGAAAAGGGAATACATACTACATTAGATACATCTGGAGTAGGTTTTGGAAATTATGAAGAAATATTAAAATATACAGATTTAGTTCTTTTTGATGTTAAACATCTTACAGCAGAAGGATATAAAGAAATGACAGGAATAAAAATAGATGAAAGTTTAAAGTTCTTAGAAGCATGTAAGAAGTGTGATACAAAAATATGGATAAGACAAGTTGTGGTTCCAGGAATGACAGATAGTGAAGAGTATATAACTTCATTAGGAGAATTTATTAAATCTCTAAATAATGTTGAAAAAGTAGAATTACTTCCATATCATTTACTTGGTGTAAATAAATATGAGAATATGGGAATAAAATATAGATTAGATGGTGTTCCTGCAATGGACAAGGATCAATGTAAAGAGTTATATAAATTGCTTAATTTATAAAATAAAAATAGTAGTAAACTTTATAAATAGTTTACTACTATTTTTATTAGTTCAAATTAAAGTTGACTTGAGAAAAAACCTGGTTTTATTAATTTCTTTTTCATACCTTCAATAACTAAAAGATAAACAGCTGCAGTATCAAATCTAGCATCATGATAATTTCCACTACCTTGGAATAATTCATTAGCTTTTTTAGCAATAGCATCATCAGTAATTCCTAAATATTCAATTGTTTCAGAAAGTTTTGGGTTTTTTATTCCGTTACCATTTGGAGAAGGAATTTTACATATATTTTTATAATATGCCATAGTACAGAATGTTTTTTTAGGTTCCCAAGTTGAATCTATCATTCCAGCTTCATATAAAGAATTAACTTCATGCTTTAAAAATTTAACATCAAATTGAACATTATGCCCAATAACAAAATCGGCATCAAAAAAATCACCCATAAAATCTTGAATTTGTTCTAAAAACTCTAAACCATTAGATAATTCATAAAGTTTTTCAAGAGAGAATCCATGAACTTCTTGAGCGGCAGGATCCATTTCATCAACTGTAAAGAAGAAGTTTTTACCTATAGTTGTTTGTGGTTTTGTAGATGTATCTACAGTTATATAACTTAACTGGCATATATGACCAGGACGTACACTAGTTGTTTCAGTATCGAAAAATAATAATTTCATCTTTACCTCCAAAAATTTAATTTATTCATTTTATCATATCATAACTTATGTTAATAAACAAATTAATAATAATAAAATCACCTTTATATAGTACTAATATAAAGGTGATTTTTTTTATTTTAATATTTTAGATATAAGTTTTAATAACTCTATACAAGTTTCTTTAGTTCTATTATTTTTATCTAAATCAGGATTATATTCTACAAAATCTATAGATCTTACCAAGCTTGTACCTAAGATAGATTCAAGTAATATTTTACTTTCACCAAAAGATAGACCATCAGTAACTGGAGTTCCAGTGCCTGGAACATATTCAGGATCTAAACAATCTATATCATAAGAAAGGTGAATATTTTCTATATTCTTTTCTTTTATTATTGATAATAATTCATTCACGACCACGTCAGTTCCTTTAACATTTATATCTTCATTTGTCCAAACATTAATATTTAGCTCATCTATTAAAGCGATTTCTCCTGCGTCTAAATCACGACAAGCAAGAATGAAAACATTCTCTGGTTTTATTTTGAAATCATCAAAGAAAATTGAAGTTAACTTTTTATATCCAATTCCCATTGATGCAGCCAAAGGCATTCCGTGAATATTTCCAGATGGTGAGGTCTCTTCAGTATTTATATCACCATGAGCATCTATCCAAATTACAGCTAAATCATTTCCTAAAAATTTACTAGCACCAGCAATTGAGCCTAACGCTAATGAATGATCACCACCAACTATAAAAGGTAAAGTGTTATTTTCTAATGCGCTTAAAACTTTAACAGCTAGTCCATTATTTGCCGAAACAACTTGATCTAAATATTTTAATTTTGGGTTACTTAAAAATTTATGTTCAGCATTTGCTTTTTCAACTTCAATATCTCCTAAATCATAAACATTATGATTTTCTTCAAAAATATCTATAAGGTTGTTTTTTCTTAATTCTTCAGGTCCCTTTTCTACACCAGGTTTATCACAACCATAAAAAAGAGGCATTCCAATAATACTTATATCCATAAAAAGACCTCCATCAATTAACTAAATTTTGCACAATACTTATAATAATACTTTAAATAATATAAGTAAATATTAAATTCCTTTTTATTTAATAAAATTTGTCAAAATATATGAATACCTTATTTATATTATATCCAAGATGACAAAAAAGATGTTTTATATTAAAGGAGAAAATGTATAAAATTAAAATTATTTGTTTAATAAAATCATAAAATAAGAATAAAATAAATATATTGACATGGCAAATTTATAATAATTATATGAAATTTTAACAAATTACAAAAATATTATTAAAAATTTAAAATTTACTGTAAAATGTGGTATTATTATATTTGGTAATTTATAATTATAAAATTAAAATTACATAAACTATAATTAAAATAATAATGCATACATTTAACTTTTAATATTAAAAATTAATATTTTTGAAGGGATGGAACAGTAATGAGTGAATCAAATAGGAAAAGAAAAAAGCGTTCTAAAAAGAAAGGGTGGTCAATTAAAAAGAAAGTTATAATATCTACATTTATTATTTTTGCTTTATTAATATCTACTCTTGCAACAGGATATATGTATATTAGAAGCAAAATATATTCGGGATTAAATCCATCAGAAACTATATCTGATACTGAATATAAGGAAGTTGAAGGGATAACAAACGTTCTATTGATAGGAACTGATGCAAGAACATTGGATGAAGCGTCAAGAGCAGATTCTATTATAATTGCTACATTAGATAATAATAGAAAACAAATAAGATTAACTTCATTATTTAGGGATACTCTAGTTAATATTCCAGGTCATGGAGAAGGAAAATTAAATGCTGCATTAGCATATGGGGGACCGGAGCTTTTAATTGAAACTATAAAAGAAACTTATGGAATTAGTCTTGATAAATATGTAATTATTAATTTCTGGGGATTTGAAGCAATTATTGATCAAATGGGAGGATTAGAGCTAAATGTAGAAGAGTATATGCTTAATGAATTAAATAAGTATATTGGTGAGTCTACAGGTGGAAATGACTGCCCAGTTACAGAAGCTGGATTACAAGTTTTAAATGGAAAACAAGCTTTATCTTATGCAAGAATAAGAAAAGGTGTTGGAGATGAATATGCAAGAACTGATAGACAAAGAGAAGTTTTAATAAAGGTAGCAGAAAAGTTAAAAGAAACTAAACCAAGTAAATACTTAGGAATAATGAATAATATGTTAGAGTATATAAAAACAAATATTGAGCCAATTCAAGCGTTAAATATGGCATATACTATATATAAGTTCCCAAGTTTAGATATTGAGCAACTTCAAATACCAATTCCTGATTTAGCTTATGGTGGTTTATATAAAAACTTAGGTTGGGTATTTTTAATGGATAGGCAGCAAAATGCTAAGTTCTTAGATCAATTTATATTTGAAGGTAAGCTTCCAAATCCAGATGAATATGATTATAATTCCTTTAATGAAGCAATGTCTGAATACAAATCAGAGTCAGAAGAATATAATAATAAGCATAATATTAAACCAGAAGATTATATAGATAATAGTGAAGATATTGTTATTCCACCATCTAGTAATACAAATAGTAATAGCAATAGTAATAGTAATAGCAATAGTAATAGCAACAGCAACAGTAATAACAATAATAATAGTAATAATAGTAATAATGGTGGAACAAGTACAGAAACTCCAAGTACTCCAGAACAACCAGTAGTTCCAGAAGAGCCAACTACGCCAAGTGAACCAAGTACGCCAAGTGAACCAAGTACGCCAGAGGAGCCAAGTACGCCACAAGAACCAGTAGTTCCAGAAGAGACGATTACTCCAGAGAATCCAGCACCTTCTGGAGAGGTTTAAATAATTCAATAAGTTATTTAAGTGTAAAAATATAAAAAGCGATGAGTAAAATCATCGCTTTTATATTTAACAATATTATTAATATAAGTTTATTAAATTATTATTAATATGATAATTTATACCATAATATATGATATAATAATTAAAAGAATAATAGGGAGGAATAAAATAATGAGCTCGTTTAGAATGGAATTATTAGGAGTAATTTTGAAAATACCAGCTATATTAATAGCTTTTACTGCCCAAGGTTATGCAAAAGCTTTAGTTGCAGATAAATTAGGTGATAAAACGCCAAGATTTCAAGGTAGACTAACTTTAAACCCAGCTGCACATATAGACTTAATTGGATTTATAATGATTTTAATAGCTGGATTTGGATGGACTAAACCTTTAAACACAAATCCAAGCGCTTATAAAAGAGGATATAAAGATGCAATAAAAGTTTCTATTGCAGCACCATTAGCTAACTTATTAGTAGGTCTTTTAGGAACAATATTATATGTAGGTACATATAAATTTTTATCTAATATCTTACCAGATACAATATACTTCATATTAATTAATATGGTATTACTAATTGCAACTGTAAATGTAAGTTTATTTGTATTTAATTTATTGCCTATACCAGGATTAGCTGGATTTGAAATATTTAGAGATTTATGGCCAAAAACATTTTATAAGGTTTCAGATAAAATATATCAATATCAATTTTTAATACTTATTGCAATTATATTTATCGGTGGAACTATTTTATCAATACCAGTTAACCTTATTTTGAATGGATTTATGGCTTTCGCAAAATTAATATTTGGAATTATTTAAAAGGTGGCAATTAATTTTGCCACCTTTCTTTTTCTATAAATAAATCTCTATGATATATTTCTTTAAAAAACTCTCTACCACGCATTGCTTGATGTATTTCTACATCTAAGTTGCTAGGTGATGAGACAGTAATAATAACTTTTTCATCATCAAAATAAACTCTTAATTTTTTTACTACACCAACAAGACTTCTATCTAAACCTTCAGAAATTTTTACTAATGCACCAATTTTATTAATTATATCAATATCTAGTTTATTGATTAGATAAGAAAATTGAGCTAAAGGTAAATGATAATTATTAAATCTATGAGAAGCTGCAATAGCTGCACTCATTAGATGCTCTTTGTGTGTAAGTTCATTAATAAATGAATTTAAAATAATATAGAAGGAGTGTTTATGATGATTTTGATAATTGATACTAACTCCACAATCATGAAGCATAGTTCCTGTTTTTAATATATTTAAATACTTATCATCTAATCTATGAAGGGGTTTTAATTCTTCAAATAAAATAGATGATAAAAAGTATACTTGTTGTGCATGAGGAATATTAGCATTTAATGAGTTTAATATACCATAAATACTATAATCTAAAATGTTTTCTATTACATCATAATTTTTATAAAGATAATCGTAAAGAAGTCCTTCCCTAATTGAATTATTAGATACTTGTATGTTATCTGGCGATACTGTCTTGGTTATCTCATTGAGTATAAGTAAAGAGCTAAATATACTATCTACCATATCTAAATCAATTCCTTCAACTTTACGACGAAGCTTTAAATCCTTACATTTTATAATGTTATAAAGTTCATGAATTCCTATTTCAGATAATTCATAATTGTTAATTAATTCTAAGGGATAATGAGTTTTAAATTTATCCATTTTAACCATTGTCTTAGCAAAATCACCTACAATAACTATGGATTCAAATTTATCATTTAGCCAAGATATATTATTTAATTTACTTCTTACGAAAGAGGTGGATTCATCTAAATTTGAATTTAATATCCTATCAGCTATATTGAATGTATAAGCTAAATTTATTCCACCAAAGGGTAGTAATTCCCAATTGGCAATTTCTTTATTTTTTATAGATATTAAATTAGTTGATGTTCCTGTTATTTCAACTATAAGAGAATTGGTTATATTTAAACTTCTATTCACACTTAATGCAGTAAATTTAATTTCTTCTTCAGGTGATAAAACCTTTAAATCTAAATTAAGGTTTAATTTTATCATATCCACAATAGATTCACTATCTTTTAAATCATTAAAAAAACTAGTTGTAATAGTAAATATTTCTTTAGTACCAGAGGCTTCACAAAGAGACTTATATGTTCTTAATGTAGATAGAATATAATTAAATTTTTCGTTACATAAAATACATTTCTTAGATAATTCATAGCAAACCTTAAAAGGAGTCTTTAGTTCATCTATAATTTTAAAATATCCTACATCCTCTACTTCTGCTAGCATTAATCTTATTTTACTAGAACCTATATGAATTATACCAACTCGAATCATATAACACCATTCCTATCATTAATACTTTATATAATTATTATGATATATAAAAATGAAATAAAAATAAAGGTTTATTGACAAAAAATATTTTTCTTAGTTATAATAAATTAAATAAAACTAAATTGAAAAATTAAGTGCTATGGTAGATATATTCGTCTTTTTGTGTTTCAAAGAGGCGTTTTTTTATTATTTCAGTAAAATATAAAAATAGGAGAATAAGTTATGGATTATAAAAGGAAAGTTGCTGAAGTTATCAGAGAACAAATTGATATAAATTTACATAATATAGAGGAATTAATAGAAATTCCACCTAGCATAGAAATGGGAGATTATGCATTTCCATGTTTTCAATTGGCTAAAGTTTTTAGAAAAGATCCTAATATCATTGCTGAAGAACTAAATAAAAAGTTAAGGAAAGATGGATTTGAAAAGGTTCGAAATTTAGGACCGTATGTAAACTTTTTTATTGATAAAAGTGAATTTAAAAAAGAGATTTTAGAAAAAATATTACTAGGAGGTAATAATTATGGAAAATCTAATATTGGTAATGGTAAAACTATATGTATTGAATGCTCATCACCTAATATAGGTGATTATTTTAATGTAGGACATTTAGTTAGCGCTGTAATAGGGAATTGTCTTTATAAGTTATTTAATATAGGGGGATATAAAGTTGAATTAATCAATCATTTAGGGGATTGGGGAAGTAGATTTGACAAAATAATATATGCATATAAAAGATGGGGAAATGATAAAGCATTAGTAGAAGATGTAACAACTGAACTTTTAAGAGTATATCATAAGTTTCGTGAAGATGGTAAAAGCTATTCATTGTTAGAGAAAGAGAAAAGATTATACTTTAAAGAGTTAGAAAATAATAATGAGAACACAGAGGGATTAATGGAAAAAGTTAAAGACTTAACTCTAAGAGAATTTGAAAGAATTTATGGTATATTTAATATAAATTTTAATTCATATATAAGTAAATCTTTCTATGATGACAGAATTGATTCTTTAATTAATAAGTTAAAAGAAAAAATAATATTATTTGAAAGCAATGGTACACAAATTATAATGCTTAATGAATATAATATGCCACCATGTGTTATTTTAGAAGAGAATAATAGAGTAAAATATGAAACAATAGATTTAGTTGCTACTATTTATAAAAAAAATACTTATAATTTTGATAAATGCATATATGTTTTTGGGGCTTCAGAAACGCTATATTTTAAGAAAATATTTAAGGTTTTAGAGTTGTTAGGATACCAATGGGTAAGTGATTGTATTCATGTTAGATTTGGATTATTTAAATTTCAGGATAGAAGCTATTTTGCAAGAGTTGGTGAAGTTCATCTATTAGATGATCTAATAGATAAAGCTATAGAAAAATCTTTAGAAATTATAAATGAAAAAAATTTAAGTTTAGTAAATAAAGAAGAAGCGGCTAAGAAAATAGCTATAGGGGCATTAATATTTACTTGTTTAAATAGTCCAAGAGAGAAGGATATAGTATTTAATTTAAATGAAGCTATATCATTTGAAGGTGAAACTAGTCCATATATACAATATGTATACTTAATAGCTAAAAATATATTAAAAAATGCTAAAGAACTTGATGTAAATCCAAATTTCAGAAAGTTAAATTCTAAAGAGGAATCTGATTTAGTTAGGGTTCTTGAGGGATTTAACAAGGTAATTAGTGAGTCTACAGAAAAGTTAGAGCCATGTATAATAGCAAAATACACAATAAAGCTTGTTAATACTTTTAGTAAGTTTTATAATTCTCATCCTATATTAAGTTTGGAGGATGAGGAGTTAATGAAAGCAAGATTAATTTTAGTTGAAGCTACTTGTCAAATAATTAAGAATTCATTAGATTTAATGGGAATTGAAGTAGTGGAAAATATATAATAATTAAAATATAATATAGAAAACCTTTAGTAAAAAATAATGTTATAGTTTATTATAAGAAAATAAGAACTGCTTTTGCAGTTCTTATTTTTTATACTTGGGGCATTTTGATGAACAACCTGAACAGTTGCAGCCACCTTTTGAAGATTTTTTTATGTTTTTAAACAATATATATCCAGCAGCAATAACTAATAAAGCTGTAATTAAAATTTCCAAATAAATTCACCTTCTTTTAAATAAATAATGAACCTATATTGAATACTATGAATGAAACTATCCAAGCTAAAACTAATTGGTAAGTTACAGAGAATAAAGTTAATTTAGGACCAAATTCCTTTTTCATAGTGCCAACAACAGTAATACAAGGTGTATAAAGTAAAATAAATACTAAAAATGATAATGCTGATAGTGCAGTGAAATGAAGAGGAAGCATTGCTTGTAAGTCCCCAGCAAATATTACACTCATTGAAGAAACAACTGTTTCTTTAGCAATTAAACCTGTTAATAATGATACTGAAGATTGCCAATTACCAAAACCTAAAGGCTTAAATATTGGAGCAATAACGCCACCTATAGATGCTAGTATACTATTATTAACATCTGTCATTCCAGAAAAATTAAAGTTTGATAAGAACCATAAGATTATACTCATAGCAAAAATTAATGTACCAGCTTTTACTAAAAATCCTTTTGTCTTTTCATATAACTGATTTAAAAGATTTTTTAATGAAGGTAGTTTGTATTCAGGCAACTCTATAAGTAAAGGCTCTTCCTCATTTTTGAATATTGTATGTTTAAAGATTATACCTAGTATAAATGCTAATAATATTCCTAAGAAGTAAAGTGAAGCAACAACTAATCCAATACTATTAGGGAAAAATACAGCTGCAAATATACTGTAAACAGGTAATCTAGCATTACAACTCATTAAAGGAACTAATAAAGCTGTAAGTTTTCTATCTTTTTCACTTTCTAAAGTTCTAGCTGTCATAATTGCAGGAGCAGAACAACCAAAACCAATAATCATAGGAATGAAGGCTTTACCTGATAAGCCCATTTTTCTCATGATTTTATCCATTATAAAAGCAACTCTTGCCATATAGCCACTATCTTCTAAAATAGTTATACATGCGAAAAGTGATAGAATTATAGGTAATAATACTAATATTCCACCAACTCCGCCTATGATACCATCTATAATTAGTGATTGGAACCAAGGTGAAGTTCCATGTATTAAGTTTTCAATTATAGGCACTAATGAGTCATTTAATAAGGAATCTAATAAATCAGAAAGAGGTTGTCCTATCCAAGAAAATGTTACTTGGAATGTTAAAGCCATAATTACAAAGAAAATAGGATAAGCAAGCCATGGGTTTAGCATTATATTATCTAATTTTTCTTTTACAGTTTTTTTAGATTCATTATTTTTTTTAGTACACTGACTTAATATGTTTTCTATGTAAGTATAAGTTTCCTTTTCACAAGAAAAAATATAATCATTATTATCTATTTTATTAGAATTAATATTTTTTAAGGTGTTTTTTATATCAGATATACCTTCTTCCTTAGATGCTTGTATAGGAATAACAGTTACATTTAAAAGTTTTTCTAACTTTTTATAATCTATATCTATACCTTTCTTTTCGGCCACATCTATCATATTTATAGCTAAAATAATAGGCTTTTTAAATTGTTTTAATTGCATTGTTAAATATAAATTTCTATCTATGTTAGAAGCATCAATTATATTTAATATTAAATCTACTTGTCCATTTTCTAAAAACTCTTTTGAAACTTTTTCTTCATTTGAGAAAGTATCCATGGCATATATGCCAGGTAAATCTACTATTTTAAAGTCATCAAAGAATCCTTCTTTTTTATCTACAGTTACTCCAGCCCAGTTACCAACTCTTTGATTAGAACCAGTCAGGCTATTAAAAAGTGTAGTCTTTCCAACGTTGGGGTTACCAAGCAAAGCTACATTTTTCATTTTGTCATCCCCTTTATTTTTATAATTAAGCTGTTAAAATAATATTTTTAGCATCTTTTTTACGTATAGCTAAATCAAAACCTCTTAGGTTGACTACTAAAGGATCACCTAAAGGAGCAATTCTTTTTAATTCTATTTCAGTTCCTTCAATAAGTCCTAAGGCATAAAGTCTTTTACTAAGTTTACTATTTCCGTTTATTTCATATATCTTAGCTTTTTCTCCAACCTTTAAATCACAAATACACATTTATATCACCTCTAATTGAAAATCATTATCAGAAAATCTAACATAATATATAATATCAATAAAATATAGCTTGGTCAATATAAGAACCATATAAAAAACAAGTTTGCTATATATTTCAAAAAGTAAGAAGTATAAAAGGTATTCACTATATTAATAACATGATATAATAAAAAGATATAGATATAATAACTAAAAACAGGAGATAAATAATGTAAGAAAGAGTGATAGCGTGATTATTCGAGAAAATCTTGTTGATGTAGAAGAGTATAATCTTAAAAGAATATTAGAAGGTAAGGAGGTGCAATGTAATCCAGAAGAAATTATATTTTTTGATTTAGAGCATTATGTTTATAAAAAGCCTAAGTGTATAGGCGTATTTGGTGCTTGTATATATGATAATATTGATAAAAAGATACATGTAACTCAGTATATGATAGAAAATAAGAGTGAGGTTGTTGAAATACTTATACTTGCAAAAAAATATTTTACAAGAATGAAAAAAATGGGCAAAAAGGTTATTGTTACTTTTTCCGGAAACAATGACTTTACAGTAATAAAATATTTATTTAATAAATATAATATTTATTTTGATTTTGAAAAGGAGTTTAAATCCTTAGATATACAAAAGGAATATGAAAGAAATATGAATACATCTATAGGTCTTAAAAATTTGGAAAAGATTTTTAATATATATAGAGAAGGGGATGTTATTAGTGGGTCCAATTTGGCTAAAACATTCCATAAAGTATTAAAAGATAAAGAGTATATTGAAAGAATGCCAAAAGAAAAAATAGAAACAATACTACTATATAATGAACAAGATGTAGTAAATTTATATAAGATTTTTATTGCGTGGAAAGACTATATACAAAGTGAAGATAATGTACTAGAAGATGATATAGAAAAGTGTGATAGTGATGCAGAGAAAATAGATAGTGTTGAAGAAAAGTCTGATGTTGATGAAGATATAAAAGAAGATAAAGAAAAAATAAAATTAGCTGAAGTTGAAAATACTAAAGATTGTATTTTAGATTAAAGTTATATTAATTTAAGGAATTTATCCTTAAATGATAGATGCTCCTAACTATTTAGGAGCATCTATCATTTATAGGAGTTTTATTTAACACTAGATATGGAAATGTTTTTTCCATCGGAAATAGCAATAATCGTCCCATTAATATCTGTTCTAATTGTCCTAATATTAAAATAATCAAGGAGAGATAGAACTTCGGATGTAGGATGACCATAAGAATTATTTTTACCTACAGATATTATTGCAATAGAGGGATTTACTGAATTAAGAAAATTTGAAGAGGTAGAAGTTGAAGAACCATGGTGTCCAACTTTTAGAATATCAGAATTCAAATTAGTATTTTCAGATAAAACTAATTTTTCAGTTAATACTTCTGCATCTCCTGTAAATAAAAAGGAATTATTTAAAAAAGTAATTTTAATAATTGGAGAATAGTCATTTAAGTTATCACTAAATAAATCTTCATAGGGGGAAAATACTTCAAGTTTTACATTTTTGCCAAGATCAATTCCTTTAGCTCCTTTCTTTAAAATATTAATTTTAAGATTTTTATCTACTAAAGCACTAACCATGTTTTCAAAAGTACTAGATGAAGTCATTACTTTAGGGGAGTAAAAGCTCCCAATATTATACCTTTTTATAATGGTATCCATATTTCCAATATGATCTTCATGAGGATGTGTTGCAATAATATAATCAAATTTTTTAATATTCAATTTTTTTAAATAAGTTAATAAATTCTTTTTACTGCTAGATGGGCCAGAGTCTATAAGTAAATTTTTATTATTAACTTGAATTAAAATACAATCACCTTGCCCTACATCTATATAATGAATAAGCATTTTATTTTCATAATTAGTATTATTATTTTTTATATTAAAAAAGAAAATAAAAATAATAACCATAAAAATAGGAAGTAGTATTTTAAAAATTTTATTATTAGCAAATTTGAAATTATTCATACTTAAACTCTCCTAAATAAAATTTATATTAAAAATTATTGACAAAAATTAAATAAGTAAATCTTAAGTTTATAAATATTTAAAAGGTTAGTAAAGTGAATTAATTGGCATAATATGGTATAATTATATAAAGTATCATTGGAAGCGAGATTAAATAAAAATATTAGGAGGAGTAGGATGAAAAAGGAATTTTCAATAAGCAATGATAAAGTATTGATGAATTTTTCAACTAGGTATTGTAATAATTTTGAAAGTCTGTTAGAAAGTGAGGGATTCAGGAGAGTTTTAAGTGTTTATTTAAAGAAATCTGAAAAAAAGAGAACATTATCATATAGATATCTAGTTAACTCTCTAAATACTACTGAAATATCAAGTTTAAGAGAAGATATTACTAAGATTTTTAAATTATTAACTATAATAGATACAAAGGAAATTGTTGAATTAAATCCAAGATATAGTGATATTTTGAGTAATAAAGAAGAATTTATTAATTTAATAGAAGATTTTTACTTATTTTGGAGAAGGTTAGAGAGATACACTATTATTCAAAATGATAAAATTAGTCAAGGCTTGGCGGCTATGAATTTTACGGAAGCAAATTCAGCTTTTGAAAAACTAATTTTAAAGTTCTATAGAAAAATTGAACAAAACGTATTAGGAAGAAATCCTAAAGTATTTAGACAAATAACAGCAGGTGGAAATTGTAGTATAATGATAAATAAATTATTATGGCCAATTCCAAATGGATATGAGGTTCTGGAGGATATTAATTTTATAGATTGTATTTTATTGGAACCACCATTTATAATATATCCTAAGAAGAATACAAGAAATGGAATGTTTTCAGAGGTTCATAATAATCCTTTAAAGTACACACATATAAATAAAGAACATTGGTTCTGCTATCCAGCAAAAGTTGGAGAATTAATAGCATATATATTTTTTCATAGAGATTTTATGAATCATGGAATAACTCTATGTAATTTATTTGAAATGGCTAAGAGAGAGGAATGTAGGGGAAGACGTCCTGATATTGTTTTTGTATTTGGAATAAATGATGGAGAAGATTTAAAAACAGTTTTCTATGATGATGATGAAAATAATATAATGCTTGGATATATAAATTATTCTGAGGAAATAGATTATTTTGGATATATGAAAAAGATGATATTAACATTGCATAATTTAATAATGATAAAAAGAGGTTATTTACCTATACATGGTGCAATGGTAAATGTTCAAATGAAAAATGGAAAAGAAGCTAATGTAGTTATAATGGGTGATAGTGGTGCAGGTAAATCAGAAAGTTTGGAAGCCTTTAGAACTCTAAGCGAAGAATATATAAGTAATATGAATGTTATTTTTGATGATATGGGTACTTTTAAAGAAATTAATGGTGAAATATATGGATATGGTACAGAAATAGGTGCTTTTGTTAGATTAGATGATTTAGCTCAAGGATATGCCTTTAGAGAAATAGATAGAAGTATATTTATGAATCCAGATAAAATAAATGCAAGATTAGTAACTCCTGTAGCACCATATAGTCAGATAATAAAGGGGTATAAGGTAGATTTATTTTTATATGCTAATAATTTTACTGATATAACAGAAAATCATAAAGCTATTGAATATTTTAATAATGCTGAAGATGCAATAAAATTATTTAAGTCAGGGCCAAGAATGGCAAAGGGAACTACAACTGAAGAGGGGTTAGTTAAAAGCTACTTTGCAAATCCATTTGGACCTGCACAAAAACAAGAAGAAACTAATATATTAATAGATAGATATTTTAAAATAATGTTTGATACAAATGTAAAAGTTGGGCAAATTAAAACATGTCTTGGAGTTAAGGGAAAGGAACAAGATGGACCAAGAGAAGCTGCAATAGAATTGTTTGATATTATAAAATCACTATAAAAATAGCCTTGTACGCATGTACAAGGCTATTTTTTATTATTTTTGAAATTTGTCTCTTGCAAAAAATGATATAGAATATAATCCAGCAATACCGATAATTGCATAAATAATTCGGCTAAATGTACTCATATCACCAAAGATTGCTGCAACAAGATCAAATTGAAAAAAACCTATTAATCCCCAATTTATAGCTCCTATTATAATAAGTATAAGTGCTATAATATCAACTGCTTTCATAAAAAAACAACTCCTTTAGTTTTAATAACATAGTTATTTTTTCCAAAGGAGAAATTTATATTCATACCATCAAATTTATTTATTAAATGGAAATGTTTCTATCAATAGGCTGATTTAAAGATATAATAGTATCAGTTCTTTGAATTCCAGAAATAACATTTATTTTGTTTAATAATATATCTTGAAGATCACTTATGTTTTTACAGATAACCTTAGCAAATACAGAATAATCGCCTGTAGTTAAATGTAATTCAACAACTTCTTTAATTTTCGACATTTCTTCAAAAACCTCTGAGAATGATGATGTTTTATCAATATATATACCTACAAAACAACAAACATCATATCCAAGTTTAGGAAGATTTAAAAGAATTTTAGTTCCTTTAATTATCCCAAGCTCCTCCATTTTCTTCATACGAACATGGATAGTACCACCACTAACATGGCAAAGTCTTGCAATTTCTAAATATGGAGTTCTACAATCTTTAATTAATATATCTAAAATTTGAAGATCTAATTCATCAAGTTGATAGGCTTGGTTTAAACCCATAATAACACCCCTTTAATAAATTTATAATATCTTTTATATATTTTATCAAATTTTATATAAAAAATGAAGTGTAAAATAAAAGTTATTATGAGAAATAATCAAATAATTAATAAATTATCAATATATGGAAGTTAAAGTGGGTTGAAAATATGTTAAATAGACAGTAATATATATAGTAGAAAGATATAGGAAGGAGAGCTATTGATGGGTAATTTTTTATCAACATTGCTTTATTTCATTGTTTTATTAGCAATTGTATTTGGAATAATGTTTTTAGGAAACAAGTATGTATTTTCAAAAGTTAGAATTAATAAGTATATACCTCTTGGTATAGCTATAGCAACATTTGTTTTACAAATATTTATGCCTGTTATCATAGGAAAGAATATTTGGTGGGTATCATTTTTACTAACAATATTAACAGTAACATTCTTTTTATGGTTTATGGATATTCAAACAACAGGTGGTCCTAAAAAGAAAGAAAAGAAAATTGAAATTAGACCTAAGGCTAAGCCTAATAGAGTAAAGCATTTAAATAATGCACAAAATAATAAAAAATAAAGCGTTTAATTTTGAGTTTTCCCTTTATAGAAATAGTTTTATTTTTAAAATTAGTTTCTATAAAGGGAATATTAAAATTAAATGCTTTTTATTTTTAATAAAACAACTTTCTTCACTTAAAGTTGTATTTTTTATGTAACTTTAAGTGAAACTTTTTAAGTATAGTTATTATTTAAATGAACAATAAATATTGGAGAACTTACTGCAATTTTATTTTCATCTTGTATTACTCTAATAACATACCAAGTTTCTGATTGTAAGCTTTGATGTTCATATATATATTTAATGCTATTTAAATTAATATCTTCAATTTTTTTTATAATGATACCACCATTTGATATTATTTGAATTTCCCTTATTTTATATCTAATATCTTCAGTAAAAATTGAAAACTTTATTTTAGAAGAATAAATTGATAATGTATCACCCATAAATGTTTCATCGATAGTAAAATGTAATTTTAAAAATCGTGATTCAGTTGAGTAGGTTCTATGACTTCTAAAAGCATCAATTAATGCATTTCTAGAAAAATCATTTGCAATATATGCAGTTAAATTATCAGATTGGTCAAAATTAATTCTATGATTATCTTGACCATTAACAGCACCTAATTTCCAACCACTATCTAACAATTGATAATAGTATTTTTCATGTTTGGTATATTTACTTGCAGGATTACCATTATAAACTTCTATAGATGTAATAATTTTATTAAAAACTTCGTTATATTGAATTTTACCAATTTCTTTGTGAGGATGATTAATTATTATAAAAGCTTGATGGTTATTAAGCATCCATAAAGTTAACAATCTTAAGTCTTTTATAGTGCCAGTAAAAAAGCTATTAGGATTTATTATGTTAAAATCACCAAAAGGAACAGTTCTGCATTCAAAACCAACAATAGGTAAGAAGTCATCTTTATTTCTTCTTGTTTTATTAGCAAAATAATTTGTTGCATCCCATTTTGTTAGAGTACGATCTTTAACTGTAGTTTTATTTGGAAGAAAATCATTGTGATCAGTTACAAATAAGAAATCTAAATTGCATTTTATAGCAAATTCATATAAGTCTAATGGAGTACCTTTGCCAGTTGAATAACTAGAATGACAATGGGGAATACCATAATAATATTTTAATTTATTCTGATCAAAGATTACTTTGGGTTTATGCTTACTTTTACTCATAATTCGCCCCTTAAAATTATTCACTATTAATATATAGTATTAAAGTCATTAAAATAATGACAATAATTATAAAGGGTGATAAAATAAAGTGAAACTTTCAGGATAAATATAACCAAGAGGGAGTTAAAAATATGATTATGGGTTTTGATGGAGTTAATCCTAAGATAAGTAAAAGTGCATATATTTCAGAAAGTGTTGATATAATAGGAAACGTTGAAATTAATGAAAATGCAAATATATGGTTTGGAACTAGGCTTAGAGCTGATATGAACAAAATTATAGTTGGTGCTAATACTAATATTCAAGAAAATTCAGTGGTACATGTTGATATTAATTCTCCCTGTAATATTGGGAAAAATGTAACTATAGGTCATGGGGCTATAATTCATGGATGTGATATTTCAGATAATGTTTTAGTGGGAATGGGATCAATAATATTAAATGATGCTAAAATTGGTAAGAATACTATTATAGGAGCAGGAAGTTTAGTAACTCAAGGAAAGAGTTTTCCGGAAGGAGTTCTTATTTTAGGAAATCCAGCAAAAGTAGTTAGAAAATTAACTGATGATGAAATAAAAAGCATTAGAAAGTCATCAGATAATTACGTAAATTTAAGTAAAAGATATAAAAAGTAGGAGGACATATGTTAAGAATAGGAGAATATAATACTTTAATAGTAGATAGAGAAAAGGACTTTGGATTTTATCTAATTGATAAACAAAGTAAAGAGGATGTTTTACTTCCTAAATCATTAGCAGAAGGAATGGGAGTAGAAGTAGGTAAGGAGGTTGAAGTATTTATATACAGAGACTCAAAAGACAGACCAATAGCTACTTTTAAGAAACCATTAGCTGTAGTTGGAGACGTTGCTTATTTAAAAGTTGTACAGCAAGGTGAGTTTGGTGCATTTGTTGATTTTGGATTAGATAGAGATATATTTGTACCATTAAAAGAACAAAGATATAAATTACATACAGGGAAAAAATATTTATTTTACATATATGTAGATAAGACAGGCAGACTTGCAGCTACAACAGACGTGGAGCCATATATTGAAGTTGCTGAAGAAGGAACATTTAAAGTTGGAGATGAAGTTACTGCAATGGTATTTTCAAAGACTCCTTCAGGAACTTTAAATGTTGCAATTGATGCTAAATATAGAGGATTAGTATTACCTAATGAATATTATAATGAAGTTCATCCAGGATATGAAATGCAATTAAGAGTTAAGAGAGTTTATGAAGATGGTGTAATAGGATTAACTCCAAGAAAAACTAGATTAAGTGAAAGAGACGAACTTCAAGAGAAAATTGTAACTTATATGAGAAAAAATGGTGGATTTATGGAATTCAATGATAAATCTAACCCAGAGGATATAAAAGCTACTTTTGGAACTAGTAAGAATTATTTTAAAATGGCTTTAGGCGGACTTATGAAAGCAGGAAAGCTTACTCAAGATAAAGAAGGAAGCAGACTTATCTAGTAACAAGTTTTAAGTGGCAAGTTAAGTTTAGAGTTTATTGAGAGCACTGTGGATACAGTGCTTTTTTTCATTGATAAAAATAAATATTTTTGCTAGGCAACAATTTGGCAATAAGTAAATTATATTATGAAATAAGTAGGGTGTATTATTGAATTAGAAAGATGAATTTATATTATATTTAATTAAGAAAGTAAGGGAGAGTATATGAGAAAGATTATATATTTTTTATTAATAGTTATATTTACTTTTGTTGGGTGTATAGAAAAGGATAAGACAATAGTAGTAGATGATAATGTGTTAATGGAAGAAATTAGGAATTCTAAAAAAATAACAAGTGAAGAGATAGAGATAGAAGTAGAAGAAGGCTTTAAATTCGAACCACGTTTTTTTTATGAAGATAGGATTTATGGTGTTTTACAATCTAAGGATATAGATACTGAAGAAAACTATAGTGTATATTACTCAAAAGAAGAGGGTTTGGTTAAAGTAAGGGAAATAGAAATGTGGGAGGCTTATAGCAATAGTGGAGAGAAAAATAGAAGAACTTTAACTAGAAATATTAAAGATTCTGGTTCATCATATATTATTAAAGATAGTGTAACTGAAGAGGTAAAGGAACTTCCAAAAGTAGAAATTGAGTTTTTAAGTAATCCAGAAGAAGTTAGAGTAACAGCAGATAAGGATGATTCTATTGGAGACGGGTATTATGCAGAGTATATTGATAGAAAATATTATGGTAATGAAAAAGCATGGAAAAGTGATCAATATTATTCGGTTGTAGGAAGTGATAATTATTTTTATAGAGTAGTAGCAAATTTTATTTATGATGAGAATGATGAAAATTTAGAGTTTTCTTATAGAAATTTATATGGAAAGTTTGATACAAGTAATTTTAAAAGTTATGCTACAGCAATGGTTTTATATGACTATGAAGAAGATAAAGCAATAACAGTAGAGGATAATTATAGCGGGAAATTTCCTTTGATTACAAAAGTAATGTATTCAAAAAATAATAATAAGTTTTATGCTTTTGGCGGAGAAAAGGAAAATGAAATTTATGAAATAGAAATACATGATGATAAATATAGTATAAATCATTTATATACAATTGATTTAGGAGAAAGAATGACTGAAACTTGGTTTAGTAAAGTACTAGGTAATAGTATTATATTAGGTACATTTATTACTGAAGAAATAGATACTAGTGAAATAGAGGATAAAAATAATTATTCAGTAGAGGTTATTCAGAAGGAAAAGAATACTATATTATTTGATATAGAAAGCAAAGAGATTAATGTTTTTAATGAAGATGAAGAGTTTAATTATATATCAAATACTAATTCAAATAAGTATTTAATACTTAAACAATGTAATGATAAAGGCATTATAACTAAGGTGCTTTTAGGAAAAATAAAAGATAATAAAATAGAATACGTATATGAATTTAAAAATTATCCGTGGATTGTTGTATTTGATGATGAAGAAAAAAGAATGCTTACTCAATATTTTGATGATAATGGGAAAGTGAAGCATGAATTATTTTATTTAGATATTGAATGATAAATTTATATGATAAAATTATTTTAAGAGAATAATTTTCGTTAGAGTGGGGGACTTAATTGGTTATATGGAGAAAAAGAGAATATTAGTAGTTGAAGATGAAATTTCAATAAATGATATATTAACATTCGCATTAAGAAAAGAAGGATATGAGGTCAGAGGGGTATATAAAGGACAAGATGCAATAAACATTATTGAAACATTTAAGCCAGATTTAGTTCTTTTAGATATTATGCTTCCAGATAAAGATGGATTTCAAGTATGTAGGGAAATTTGTGATAAAGCATTTGTAATAATGTTAACAGCGAGAAATGATGTTATAGATAAAATTCTTGGTATTGAGATAGGAGCGGATGATTATATTACAAAGCCTTTTGAAATTAGAGAAGTAACAGCAAGAATAAAAAGCATCTTTAGAAGAGTTAGCAAAAATAATAGTATTATGTCTAATATTACCCAGGAAATGTTAGATAAAGGATTATATATAAATTTAAATGATAGAAAAGTATATAAAGATGGAATTGAAATTGAATTAAAAAAGAAGGAGTTCGACTTACTAAGTTTTTTATATAGAAATAAAAATATAGTATTTTCAAGAGAAGAATTATTGGACAAGGTATGGGGAGATGAATATGATGGTGATTTAAGAACTGTTGATGTTCATATTAGAAGGGTAAGAGCTAAACTTGGTGAGGAGAAAAGCAGCACAGTACTAGAAACCGTATTTGGTGTTGGTTATGTAATGAGGTAATAAAATGCTTAATACTATTAGAGGAAAAGTTACATTATGGTCAATTCTTATAGTTGGAATATTAAATATTTTTCTTAGTATTTATATTTATATTATAATAAACAATAACTTAGAAAAATCTATACAGTCTAATATGGAAACTATAAGGTTTATGGCAAGAAACTTTTTTATGCTTCAAGGTGATACTAGTGGAAGTGAATTAGAGCTAGAAGAGGGAGCAAAGAATATTGTTGATGGATTATATAATATGTTTGGTGAATATATTGCAATAGCTTTAGATGATAGTAAAATTATAAAAAGCAGAGGAAATTTAATAAATGAAAAAAAGGTAAATTCAATTTTAGAGGAAAGTCAAAATAAAAAATCTTTGCTTATGATTACAAAGATAGATAAATCTTATATTGCTACTTATAATTATCCAATATATATTGAAGAAAGTTATTATGGAAATATTATAGTTCAAAAGGATTATTTTAATGAATATAGTGAAAATATAAAAATATTAATAACTATTTTTGTTGGACAATTTGCTATTTTAATAATGCTTATAATTGCAATATGGGTTATTGTTAAAAAGTTTACTAATCCCTTAAATAAATTATCAGATGCAATTGAAACATTTGGAAAGGGAGAAGAGATAGAAGACTTTAAAATAGAAGGAAAAGATGAAGTTTCAATTTTAGCAACTAATTTTAATTTCATGAAAAATGAAATTAAGAATCAGATGGAAATTATAATAGAAGAAAGAAATAAAAGTAGAGAGTTCTTTAATAATGCTACTCATGAGCTTAAAACACCAATAACAGCTATAAGCGGTTATGCACAATTATTATATGGTGAAAATATTTTAGAAATGGATGAGGAATTTAGAAATAGAGCATTAGAAAGAATGCTTAAAGAAAGCAATAAATTAAATTCATTGGTGAAAAATATTCTTGAAATTTCTAGAGGAGAAGTAAAGAAAAGCTTAATTAAAGAAGAATTTGATTTAGCAGAGATAAGTAGTAAAAAAATAAGAGATATTAATGTTAGATTACTTAAGTCTAATATTAAGGTGAAAGATAATATACAAAGTGCAAAAGTAAAATGTAATAAAGAAGAAATTAATACTATATTAATTAATCTTTTAGATAATGCAATTAAATATAATGCTGGAGAATATATAAATATAGATGTATATTGTGAGGAAAATAGAAGTATTTTTAAAATTACAAATGAAATTTATAATATACCAGAAAAAATAAGGGGAAGCCTATTAGAGCCATTTGTTAAACATAGTGATGATAGTATATTAGAAAAAGAAGGTATAACTAGTTCGGGATTAGGACTTTATATATGCAATAAATTAGCAGAGGAGAATAGTTCTAAAATAGAATATAGGATAGAAGAAAATATTATAGAATTTAAGCTAATAATTCCTAAAATCAATTAAATTGGTTTTAGGAATTATTTTTATGTGCAATATATATAGAAAAAATGTTAAGATATAATCGTGAGGTAAAAATTTACAGAAAATTAACTTAAAATAAATATAAATATAATAATATATAAGTAGATTTATATTTGGAGGGCTTAATGAAAAATAAGTATATGATAGTAATATCTTTTGATGCAGTTTCTTGTGAAGATTTAGAAGTGTTAAGAAAACTGCCTAATTTCTCAAAAATTATAAAAGAAGGCGCATTAATTAAAAATGTTGATAGTATTTATCCTTCTTTAACATATCCTGCGCATGCAACTATAGTAACAGGAAGATATCCTAAAAATCATGGAATTATAAATAATACGGTTATAGATTTTAAACATGATAATCCTAATTGGTACTGGTATAGTAAGTCAATTAAGGGAGATACAATTTACGATTTAGCAGAAAAACAGGGATTGAAAACCTGTTCCATTTTATGGCCTGTAAGTGGAGGAAGTAAAATTACTTATAATATGCCAGAGATTTGTTGTACTAGGAATTATGATAATCAAATTATAAAGTCAGCAATGGCAGGAAGTTTAATTTATCAATTTAAGATGAATAAAAGATTTGGATATTTAAGAAATGGTATTCAGCAACCTTATTTAGATAATTTTGCAGTTGAGGTAGCAAAAAAAAACAATTAGAGAGAAAAAGCCTAATTTATTATTGTTACACTTAGTAGATGTAGATAGTCAAAAACATAACTATGGAACTAAAAGTAGTAAGGTTATTAAAGCATTAGAAAGACATGATAAAAGATTAGGTGAAATAATAGAAGTATTAAAATTTGCAGGAATTTATAATGATTCAACAATAATAGCATTAGGGGATCATTCGCAATTAGATGTTAAAAAGGCTGTTAAATTGAACTCAATATTATATAAAAATAATATTATAAAGCTTAAAAATAATAAAATAAAAAGTTATATGGCGATAGCAAAAAGCTGTGATGGAAGTTCATATATTTATTTGAAAGATAAAA
>NZ_CAKVJA010000009.1 GCF_934754925.1 uncultured Clostridium sp.
GTTTTTTATGCATCAATCAAACTTTATATACATTAATCATTTGTCAATTTATACCTATTATTATATATCACTTTAATCGCCTGATAAATAATACAAATAAAAATTCCTCAACAGCATTAAAGATTAATGTTGAGGAACTCTATATTCTATATGTTATCTCATTTATTAATTAGTCCACTTTAGTAAAAACCTCATTTATTTTTGATACGGTTCTCCGTAAACTCTTCAAACGATGTTTTTCCATTTTATTCTTGTGTTTATTTTCTACATAATTATGGTATAATTCTAAAGTAATATTTAGAAAATCCGTAGTGGATGGCTACGGGGGTTTTGAACGTTTTATCTCCCTAGGACTATTGGTGATACTTTATCATAGTCAGGGGGTGGTATTGGATATGCTTGAATTAATTATAAAGAGCTTTGTTGTTATTTATATAATTAGATTGGTTTTAAAACATAATCTTTTTATTCATTATTTAAAGATTTCAGTAAAATTTATTGGTCTTGATATTGAAATTAAAAGCAAACAAAAAGATGCTCCATCCTCACAAGATTAGCATCCTTTTTTGTTGATATTCATCTAAATTCAATAGCCCTAAAACAAAATAAATGTTCTAAGGATTGCTTAGTGTTGACGCACTAAGATTTTCTTATTTATATTATATCAAATTTTTATAAAAAATAAACATAAATAATTTTAAAATTTACTATTCAAAGCGTTTATATCCCCACCAATCGGGCATAAGTTCTTTTAACTTTACTGTTTCACGATTAGAATAATCAGTAAGAATTTCAATTTCCCCACTTTCTTTATCTAACTCCATTAAAAGTTCTCTACACGCACCACATGGTGAACCCACTGAACCATCTGGAATAATACATACTAATTTAGATATTTTATGTTCACCATTAGTAAACATATTAAAAATTGCATTACGTTCAGCACAAATCCCTAAGCTACAAGGAGCATCAATACATACCCCTGTATATATATTTCCTTTTTCACTTAAAATAGCTGCCGATACTTGTCCGCCAGCTATAAAAGGTTAAAGAAATATTCTATAACTCTTTATTTTATTTATATTTTGGTATTATTGTTATATTTTATTGATTTATGGTAATAATAGAGATATAATATTAAATAATAATTATTATTCATAGAGGTGATTTTAATGGATATTAAAGAAACTATTTTAAATGTTATGAGAGAAGCTGGAAAACCTGTTAGCGCTGGAGAAGTTGAAAAATTATCAGGACTTGATCGTAAAGATATCGATAAGGCTTTTAAAGAATTAAAGAAAGAAGAAGCTATTGTTTCTCCTGTTCGTTGCAAATGGGAACCAGCTAAATAAAGACCGCACAATGTACGGTCTTTTTTATATTTATTTACTTTTCTATAACTTAATTTTTTAATTACATCAATTTTATCCTTCAATTATTTTAACATAAAAACTTCTATTTCTTGGTCCATCAAACTCGCAAAAGTATATATCTTGCCATGTACCTAAAATAAGTTTTTCATCATCTATTATAAGAGTCTGCGATGCTCCCATAGTTGATGATTTCATATGTGCATGTGAATTACCTTCAAAATGTTTATATTTAATATCATTAGTTGGATATGCCTTTTCAAAACCATAAATTAAATCCTTAACCACATCTGGATCAGCATTTTCATTTATAGTAATTCCAGCAGTTGTGTGAGGACAGTACACTACAACAATCCCATCCTTAACTTTGCTATCTTTAATATCCTCCTTTATTATTTCAGTAATATCAACCATAGTTTGAGCCTTATTTATACTCAATGAATGCTTATATAAATTTTTCATTTTTCACTCCTTCTATACTAAAAAGATTATATTTCCTACTGATTATAATATCATATAATAAAATAAAAAAATTAAATGAGTAGTGGATTATTTATTATGAAATCTGAATCTATTGATGATGTACATAACAATTTATCTGATGAGCCTCTTAAAATTAATAATATACAAGATTATAATATTACAGAATTTTCACCTCACTATTTTAACGAATCTCCTAGTGAATAGTTTAAAAAGTAAGATGATTTTTACACATAATTCTGATTTTATAAAAGAAGAATTAAAAAAACAAAAACACAGTAATTAACTATGTTTTTTGCTTATATTTTTATCTTTTTTCACATTTATTCCACTTCATATAATTATATATTAATTCAACTATATATAAAATTAATAGTACTATAGGTACTATTCTATTTAGTATTAATTTATCATTGATTAAAAACATAAAGGCTATTGATATAATAACTATTGGTAGCCACCATAAATTCCTAATAAACCTTCTCCTATAACTCAATTTCCAATAAATTAACTCAAATCCCTTATCTGTTTTATTCCTCACAAAATCTCCTCCCATTATTGTAAATCATTACCATATATAAGTTTATTCAAAAGGATATACTAATCCTATTTGTTCTCTAATTTCATCCATTATTCTTGCTAAACATAAAGTTACATCATGTGATGCTATCTCACTTTCTAAAACTTTATTAACTATACAATTATTAGCTTCTATAATCTCATATTTATATCCAGCTTCATTATATTTATCTTCAAATTTTTCTTCATTCTCATAACTATATAGATAGGCTTCCTTTGCCATCCAAAAAGTTGGTATTACTATTTTACCTTTTTCTCCATAGATAACAGTTGTATTATCTGTTTCTGCTGCAATAGAACATGTTAATGATGCTAATGCACCATCTTTATATCTTAAATCAATAACATCAGTCTCATCTACACCTGTTCTAGTCATTGTTGCACTTGCTTTTATTTCCTTTGGAATATCATTCATTATAAAGTTTGAAAATAATATTGGATATATCCCTACATCTAACAAAGCTCCTCCAGCTAAATTGGCATTATATAATCTTGAATCAACATCCTCTTCACTCTTAAATCCAAAATTTGCTGTAATCAATATAATCAATATATTCTTCTTTAGTTAAAATTTCATAATCATCACTAGCATATCTTCTACTAAAATAAAAATCTTTTAAGTCTCTACATAAACTTTTATACTTTTTTAATTCATAATAATCTTGTAAATATAATACTTCTAATAGTTTAACAAGATTATATAATACTTTTATTATCATCAACTAATATTAATATATCAATATCACTACTATTTCTATATTTTCCCTTTGATATAGAAGCAAATATTAATAAAAAATCCTACATCAAAAATTTACTGTAGGATTTTTATTAATAAATTATAATAATTATTTAATTCTATTTACACTCTTTAGAATCTTTTCAAGCTTTTCTACAGATTCTATTCTTTCATTACATTCATCACTATCTAAGCATACATAAAATCCTAATGACTTATAATCATCTTCCCTTACTTGCTTACATATTGGTGATACAAAGGCTACTTCCTGTTCTGAACCAATCTTATTACAAAAAGTACATATATTAGTTGATTTACTATTTGTCTTTGGAAGTCTACAAGCCATTCCTAAAAGTTTCCCCTCTAACTTATAAGTAATAAGAAGTTTTCTAGTTGATTCATCAATCCAACCTAAATATACAAGTTTAGAATCTAGTTTGTCTAAATTTGGTATCTTTAGCTTTTTCTCCTTCTTAAAAACTTTAGTGATTTCCATTGCTGTTATCTTTTCCATCCCATATACATACTTATCTAATTCTTTTAAATAAGGTTCTATATGCAACGGATCAGTAATTTTACTAATATCTAGTATGTCTTTTTGCTCTATTGATAAATCATTAAAAATAGATAAAATCTTTTCTTGGGAACACGCCTTTACAGTTTCTATAATGTTACCATCTACGCAATTTCTAAATGCACCATTTAAATCGCCTAAACATCTTTTTATATAATTATATTGTTGTTTTTTTATAAATTCTTTCATTATTCATTACTCCTTAACTTTAAAATACTAATAATTAAAGCAAAGAATACTAAAAATCATTTATGTTTTTCTAAAACCTTTATTAAATTTACAGCTATTTTTATTTATTTAAGCTCCAGACAAAGCATAGCTGACTTTGTTGTAGTCCTTGCAAGGAGCAAGCTGATTTAAATCTGAAAGCATTATATACCTTCATGCTAATCACCTCCTAATTATAATAAGATTATATCATATTTTTTTCAACTGCCAAATAAAAAGTCTATATCAAAATCATATAATCTTTTGATATAATATTACAAAGAATATAAAAAGGAGGATAGTAATGAATATAATTGTTTGTTTAGATGATAAAAATGGAATGATGTTTAATAAAAGAAGGCAAAGTCAAGATAAAGTCCTTAGAGCTGATATAAAAGAACTTGTTAAAAATCAAGATCTTTTTATGAACGAATACTCTTATAAATTATATAAGGATATTGATGACGGTAATATAAAGGTTTGTGAAAACTTTTTAAATGAATGCTCTGACAATGATTTTTGTTTAATAGAAAATACAGAAGTAAAAAATTATATAAACAATATAAATACTATAGTTGTCTATAAGTGGAACCGTATTTATCCATCAGACTTCTATTTTGATATTGATTTAAACACTAACTCATGGGAACTACTTAAAACAGAAGAATTTCAAGGATCATCTCATGAAAAAATAACAAAAGAAACTTATAGGAGAATATAGCAATGAAAAATATATTTAAATTAAAAAACTCACTAATTATGACATTAGGGATTTTATTATGCTTAGTTGGATTTATTGGTTGTTCTTCAACTAATAATTCTTCTATAAATAATAGTGGACAAGTAGTCGAAAACTCTAATTCTAATAATGTACCTTTAACTAATCCAAATGGAAGTAATAACAATAGTAATACTAATATTAATATTTCAAATACTACTGATATTCCAGATTACTCTGGTCAAGACTATATAATATTAAATAATAATGTTCCTAACTTCTCTAAAGCTGATTTAACTACTACTTCTTTTGAAAAATATAGTCCACTAGATAGTTTAGGAAGATGTGGTGTTGCATATGCCAATGTAGGTAAAGATATAATGCCAACAGAAAAAAGAGAATCTATTAGCTCTGTTAAACCAAGTGGTTGGCAATCAATAAAATATGATATTGTTGAAGGAAAATATCTTTATAATAGATCTCACTTAATTGGTTATCAATTAACTGCTGAAAATGCAAATGATAGAAATTTAATTACTGGTACAAGATACTTTAATGCAACATTAATGTTGCCATATGAAAATATGGTAGCTGACTATGTAAAAGAAACAAATAATCATGTTTTATATAGAGTAACTCCTGTATTTGATGGGAATAATCTTGTTGCAAAAGGGGTTCAAATGGAAGCAAAATCTGTAGAAGATGATGGTGAAGGAATTCAATTTAATGTATTTGTATATAATGTTCAACCTGGAATTACAATAGATTATGCAACTGGTAATAGTGCCCTTAGCGGTGAAGAAGTAAATAAAACTGGTTCATCAAACAGCACAACTACTTCTTCAAGCTCAAATAATAACTCAAATAACACAACTTCTTCTAATAAAACAACTGTAATAAGAGGAAACTCTAAATCAAAAATTTATCACTGCCCTGGTCAAAGAGATTACGAAAACATGGCAGATTCTGAATACCTTGTTAAATTCAATAGTGAACAAGAAGCCATTGATGCAGGCTATCGAAAAGCTTCTAGATAATCTTTAATTTTATCTAAAAATCTTATAACAAAAAAATTCCTACAGTAAAAATTGCTGTAGGAATTTTTATTATCTCACCTCAAAACCTTTAGTATCTACCATCCTAGCTTTTGCTCTTTTTTTGTAAAATGACTATTATCATTTTTAAATTCTATATGAAATTTATTATTTTTATCTACATTTACTTTAGTTAAAGTTGCTTGTCCCATAACTTCAGAATTTACCTCTTCATCTTTAAAATAATACATAATAGCCTTTAAGGTTATTCCATGAGCCACTATTAAAATAGTTTTCCCCCTATTTGCTTCAATTATTTTATTCATTGTTCTAGCTACTCTATCTCTAACTTCTGCTAAGTTTTCTCCATTTGGTGCTGCTAATTCAGTATTTCCTTTCATAATAAGACTTATATCCCAATCAGGATTTTCTTTCATAACTTCATCTGTTATTTGACCTTCATAGTCACCAAAACACATTTCCATAAGGCCATCATCAGTTATTACTTCAATACTTTTATCGCCTTTAATTATATTAGCAGTAGTAAGTGCTCTCTCTATAGGACTTGAATATATAATATCTATATGTATATATTTTATTCTATCTCTAAGTTCTTTAGCTCTTTCTATTCCTTGTTCTGTTAATGGAGAGTTTCCTCTACCTTGTAATCTTTTTTCTATATTCCACAGAGTTTGTCCATGCCTTGTTAAGTATATTATTGTATCCATTAAATTTCTCTCCTAAAACTCTTTACTTTTATTATTCTCCATCACTTACTATTTCAGCTTCAACATAAGGAACTTCATTTTTTCCATACTCTCTTCTAATAACTTCAGTATCAATGTCTATACCTCCAAAATATACTTCAACTTCTTTGTCTACTATTGATACATCTATAACTTGTACTTTGTTTAAATCAATAAATTTTTGCTCTTTATAGTATTTATTTATTAAAGTAGTAACTTCTAATTTAAAGTCATTTTCTTCAAATGTAACACCTTCTATATCGGTAAAAGCATTAATTACATAATTAAATACTTTTTTAGATATTGGATTTACTATATTCATTTTTAAAACCTTAAAACTCTTTATATTTATATAAATATTATTGCATTCAACTTTTGAAAAGCTTAATTCAGCTTCTATATTTACGTTCATACCTAATATATTAACACTTCCAAGCAATCTTAAATCATCATTAATAAAAATATCACTTATATTAATTTTATTTTGTAACTTTAAAAAATTTCTTATATCACTTTTTGTTATACAAACTATCATCTTTTTTAATTTCATTTAAATTCCCTCCATCTTATAAAATAACTATAGAAAATGAAATTATCTATAATTTGTTTCTAATTAATTTATTAATATAATAATATTCTTATTATATTAATAAATCAATTATTTAAGCTTTATAGTAAAATAAATATAAAAATAGCCCTATCTAAATAAAATATTAGATAAGGCTATAAATATTAACTTTTATAATATTACTTTTTAATTATTTTGCTTTCATAAGCTGCTAAAGAAATTCCATTAAACTCTTTTGTTAATGCCGTGTGATTCATAACAAAATAGTACTCTTCATCATTTACTACTCTCTTAACAACTTCTATGCCTTGTTCTGATTCAATAACTTCTATATTAGCATCTGATAATATCTTCTTAGCTATTATATTCATAATATTATTATCTACACCTGTACCAATATAATAAGCTTCTCCAGCACCATACTTATTTAATGTTATAGCTGATAAGTCATTATAAAACTCATCATCATACATAAATAGACTTTCTGCAGTAGTAGTTTTTAACATATCTCTAAATACAGTTCCACTACCTTCTACTCCACTAAAATCATTTATTCCTTTAACTTTAACATATTGACCTTCTTGAAGAGATTCTATTTCTTCAACAAATCCACCAATTAAATCATTATAAAAACTTGGATTTAATTCTCCTAATGTTAAGTTATTATAGTAATCTTTAATTGCAGTTCTAAAGCTAAATACTACCTTACCACCATTTTTAACAAATTCTTTAATTCTATGTTGGACTTCAGGCTTAAATACAATCATGGTTGGTATTAATAGAACTTTATATTCATTAAAGTCTACATATGATGGAATAACATCAATATTTATATTATTTTCATAAAAAGGTCTGTATAATCTATATACTTCATTTTTATAATCCATTAGAAAACTTTGTCTTTGGATTCTAAATGATGCCATAGATTCATAGTCATAAATAACTGCTACTTCTGATTTTATTTCACTATTTATAACACCTTCATTTTCTTTCATATCTTTAAAGAAATCTTGAACTTCATAGAACTTTCTTCTTTTTCTATTATCCTGATCTATTATTCCATAACAATATTGTTCTGCTCCCTTAGTTGCTCCTCTATATCTGAAATACATAAGAGAATTACATCCATGAGCCATTGCTTGATATGACCACATTTTAGCTTGATTTGGTCTTGGAAGATATCCAATAACATCATGTCCTTGAGCACCCATTATAGCTTCTGTAATCCAAAAGTTTTGTCTTTTAGCCCCTCTCATAAAATCTAAGCCACAAGCAATTTCATGTGGTGGAATTGGTTCCTTTTGCCCACCCCATACTGGATAATTATTATATGCAACTACATCTATATGTTGTGCTACCTTTGAAAAATCAAAACTTTTATCAAAGTATCCACCTGAGAAATCATGAATTATAATAGAATCTTCTCCTAATATTTCTTTTAAAATATTTACTTGTAATTTTGCATAATTTTCAACACTTACATTCCTAAATCTTTCCCATTCCATTCTTAAACTTGGATTGTGAGTAGTTATTGTCTTTGCTGGAACCGGAATTTCATCAAAGTCATTATAAGTTTGAGACCAAAATCTAGTTCCCCATATTTCATTTAACTTGTTTATATCATTATTATAATTTTTTCTTAAATAATCTCTAAATGCATTTTTACATTCATTACAAAAACATACATCACTACCTTCGTGACCAAGTTCATTATCTATTTGCCAAGCTACTATAGCCTTTTCTTCCTTAAAATGATTTGCAAGTTCCCTAATTATTGTTTCACTATATTTAAGATATGTTTTACTATTAAAACAATATTGTCTTCTTCCTCCAAAAACTCTCTTAGTATTATCTTCAAATTCACCTAAAACATCTGGATGTTTTTTTGCAAGCCAAGCTGGCATTGTAGCTGTTGGAGTACCAAATATAATCTTTAATCCTTTTTTCTTAGCTTCATTTATTATATGATCAAAATATGAAAAATCAAATTTACCTTCTTCACTCTCCATCATATGCCATGCAAATTCACCTATTCTTATTACATTACTCCCTAACTCTATAATATTATTTAAATCTTCTTCTAACATATATTCATTCCAATGCTCTGGATAATAATCAACGCCTAAAAACATTTTACTCTCCCCTTTTTTACTGTAAATTTTACTAAAATATTATATCATTTTTTTATTTTTATAGCATATCTTAAAATAAAAAATGACAAATTGGAGAATTAAAACTTCAATTTGTCATTTTTATAATGTCACTATAGATTACTTATAAATTAAATAACACATTCTTCAGCTTCTCTCTTCTTATTTAACTCATCCATTATTTTTTCTTGATATTCACCATGTAACTTGTATCCTTTAACATAAATAAAGAATCCTAATAATGTTATTATTGATGGCACTGCTACCATAAGTATCCTCATTCCTAATATTGTTCCTGCTGTTTGTGTTATATTAGGAACATATCCTACTATCGTTAATCCAACACCTATTAACCATCCTGATACAGCTGATGCAGTTTTAACTAATAATGTTTGGAAGGAAGCTATTATACTTTCATTTCTTGAACCAAATCTTACTTCACCATAATCTATTACATCTGCAATCATAACAGTTGTAGCTCCTAGGCTGAATCCTGAACCTAACTTAACTATAATTCCTGATAAAGCTATAAGTGCTGCATTTCCTGGTACAAAAATTCCTGCAAATAATAATATTATTAAACCTACTGCTGGTAAGTAACATGCTAATCTAAATACACCCTTTTTGCTCATTCTCTTTGAAAGCATTGGGAAAAGCATAAGCGCTGATATTTCAGCTAATCCAGCAAATGCGGTAAACACTTGATACATATTTTCATTTCCAACAACATATTTAAAATAGTAAATTGACATTCCACCTGATAATTGAGCAACTAAATTATAAGCAAGTACTACTCCTATAAATACCATAAGTTGATCATTTTCTTTTATAAGCTTAAACGCTTTCTTTAGACCTGTTTTTTCTGCTTTTTTGTTTATCTCTGTTGCATTACAACTACTATCCTTAACGTTTACAACAGTTATAATAGAAGTTATTACAAAGATTACTGATATTATTATTGCAAAAGCTCCATACCCCTTAGTTTGATTTCCATTTCCTAAAGTATTAACTATAGAAAGTCCAAATGCTCCCATTATTAACCATGCACAACTTGCAAATATTCTTGGTATAACTGACATTTGAGCTCTTTCTTCATTTGTCTTAGATAAAGAAGGTAACATTGACCAATAAGGAATATCCATTATTGTATAAGTCATTCCCCATAATATATACATCACTGAATAATAAGCATACAGTGAAGTTCCTTCTAATCCTTCTGGCCTTTTAAATAAGAAAACTAATATTACTGCATTTATCAATGTACCTATTAAAATCCAAGGTCTAAATTTTCCCCATTTTGTCTTTGTGTTGTCAACAATCATTCCCATTGCTGGATCATTAACCGCATCCCATAATCTCGCTACTAAAAACAAACTTCCTACAAATGCTGGCGCTAATCCAATTGAATCAGTAAAATAGATCATTAAGTAACTAGATACAATTGCATAACATAAATCTTTTCCTAGCGCACCAATACCAAAAGAATACTTTTCTTTAAATGATAATCCCATAATTCTCTCCCTCCAAATACCCTATGTGTTTTACTTACCCTTGTAATTGTTTTCATATTTCATATTTATATATTACCATATCAGAAAACTTTTTACAAGTATTTTTACTGTGAAAATTTATTTTATTTTACCATTTTTTTATTAAAGAATATAATCTAATATTTATACCTAATAAGTTTACATTATAGTTATTAAATATTTTATTAAAATAATACATATAAAAATAGATTATCAAATACTTAAAGAACATATAAGTCCAATTAGAATTTAATAATCTACTTTCAAATAATTCTTAATTAAATTTTATTAATCTTTATAATATCACTAGCATAATCTCCACTTAGTTTTATTTCCAAACCTCTATTCATTAAATAATCTCCTGATTTTATCAATTCTTCTCCATTAATTCTTATTATATATTTAGAATTATTTTCTAATCCTCTAAGTTTAATATTAGTTCCCCTATGTCCAATTAAGCTTTGAGGTAAGAATACAAATAATAAACTTTCACCATCTTTATTATATTGATAAATACTATAATTATTTTTTGATGTATTTTCTATTCTATAAAAATCTCCTTCTTGGATTATATGCCTTATTTCTTTATACTCTTTTATTAATTCTTGTGATAATTTTATTTCATCTTCATTAAATTTTAAAATATTACATCCAACGCCTAATGTTCCCATCATTGCACTATGATATCTAAACTTCATTGGTATAACTCTTTTAGACAAGAAATTTGGACAATCAGTTACCCAAGCTCTCATGGCCTTAATTGGATAAATATATGAATAACTATCTTGAATAAACAATCTATCATATGCATCAGTATTATCACTTGTCCAAAAATCATCAAATATTCCTAAAATACCGTAATCAATTCTTCCACCCCCAGATGCACAGGCTTCAAATAGTACATTAGGATGCTTAATTTTTAATTCTCTAACAATATCATAAATAGCTTCTATATGCTTGTACCAGATATCTTTTTCAATATCTGTTTGTGACATAGGTCTATTAGCATCCCACTTAATATAATCAATATCATAAGTTGATAATAAATTATCTAACATATCATAAATAAATCTTTTTACTTCCTTTTTAGTTAAATTTAATACATATTGTCCTCTAGATGTATCACTTTCTCTAGTTTTAAAGTGATATATCCAATCTGGATGTTCCTTATAAAGTTGTGATAATGGATTTACCATTTCTGGCTCTACCCATATACCAAACATCATATCCATTTCTTTAACTTTTCTAATTAACGGATCTAATCCTTCTGGGAACTTGTCTCTATTTACATGCCAATCCCCTAAGCCATTATCTATTCCATGTCTTTCTCCAAACCAACCATCATCTACTACAAATAACTCTGCTCCTATTTCCTTAGCTTTTTCTGCAAGTTTTATTTGTTCATCACAACTTACCTTAAATTCAGTTGCCTCCCATGAATTATATAATACAGGTCTTATGCCTTTTCTTAGCACTCTATCCTTTGCAAAATTATGAATATTATGGGTCATAGTTTCAAAACCTGAATTACTATATCCAGCTATAATTGCAGGAGTAACAAATTCCTCTTTTGGTTTTAGCTTCATTTGAAAATCATGTGAATTTATTCCCATTTGAACTAATGTTTCACCATATTGAGTTTGCTCTATTATCCCACTAAAATTTCCACTTAATTTTAAGGCTCCAAAGAATACTTCCCCTGTAGTTTCAGTAGCATCCTTATCTAATATAAAATAAGGGTTGTGATTATGAGTTGATATTCCTCTTCTATTTTCTATAATAATCTTTCCATAGTTAACTTTTTGAATAAACCTTTGTTGCTCTGCCCCCCAATGACCATGAACATTAGAGAAATTCAATCCCTCATAAGGGATATGAAATTGTCCACTATGTATTTTTTCAATTTCAATAATATCATTAGAATTATTTTTAACACTTACATATCTTTCTATTAAATCATACTGTTCATAAACCTTATAGTGAAGATTAATATTGAAATCATAGTAATTATCTTTTAACTTTATTATTAATTCATTACCATCAATATAATATCCTATATATTTATAAACTAATTCTCTACTTCTATCTTCAAAAGTAACCTTTAGACAATGCTCTTTATATCTCAAACTACCATATACAGGATATTCTTCTCTAGTAATTTCATATACTGGATCATTTGTTGATACTTCGCACAATATAGGCATATCAAAGTCTTCAATTTCCTTAATTTTACTTCCCCAATATAAATTTCTTAACAAGCCCTTATTGTCTATACCAAATACATATGAAGTATTTTTTGTTTGAATACTAAATATATTTTCTAATTTATTAATTAAAATTCCCATAACTCTACTATCTCCTTATCACAATACCTTTAGATAACGTTTTCCCAAGAGTATTATAATATATTTATAGTAAAATTTTCAATATTTTTAGTAAAATTATTTTAAAAATTCTTTTATTTTTTTCAAATATTCAATAAGTATTTCGTCATTTTCTAGAAATATCTCATGTTTTGCATTTTCAAATCTTATTTTTCTGCAGTTTTTAACTCTTTCACAAAATTCATTTTGTCCACCAGCTCTTACAAAAGTATCTCTTCCTGCTTGGAAAAGTAATATAGGTATGTCTATCTTTTCAACATTTTTATTTTTAAGTATTTTATCAGTAGCCTTTAAAGATTCTAAAAGCCATTTAAAAGATCCTCCTGATCTTTGTAATTTCTCATTTTCTTTTAATTCCTCTAAATGATTTTCATACCTATACTTATTACTAGTTCCTGATTCCTCTAAATGATATTTTCCATCAAATGGTCCATGCCCTAATACGTACTTATCTCCTTTTCTAGCTACTACATATAGACTACTTATTATATATGACATCCTCTTGGAAAATTTTCCTGTTTCTATTTCCATCATAGGTGAACTTAGTATAGCCTTTTTAAAATACTTATCATATTCTTCTAAAAACATTGCTCCTATAGCTCCTCCCATAGAATGTGCATATAGGTATAACTCTGAACTATTTTTTGTAACTATTTCATCTAAGAATAACTTTAAATCTTCCACATAATTTTCAAACTTATCTATATTAACTTGACTTTTATCAGTTTTACTTAAAGAGCCTGATCTTCCATGACCCCTATGTTCAATTGCATAAACTGAATATCCCATTTCTAAAAAATAATATATCATCTCTGTAAATTTATTTATACATTCAGAAAATCCATGACATATTACTATTGCACCCTTTTCCTTTTCTATACAATATTTTTCATAATATATATTTACATTATTGGTTCCCATAAAATATCCAAACTCTTTTATTTTGCCTAATTTTTCTTTCACCTCTTCTACTACATATTTATCATATCCATAATTATGAATAAACTTATTATTTCCATCCTCCATATTTATACCTACTCCCATTTCATGTTAACGTTTTTATAGGTTATATAATATAACATTTATACCTCACTTACAATTTATAATATTCCTAAAAAAGTAAAGAGAGTATCTTACTTTCCTAAGAATACTCTCTTTTTCATAGCTTTCTATTATATCTTTCTTACACTATTTCTCAGTACAAATTCACTAGGTATTATAACTTTTTTTGCATAGTTTCTGCCCTTTATTTTTTCAATCATAAGATTTACTGCAACCTCACCTAAATACTCTATATGTACTCTTATAGCTGTTAGTGGTGGGTTTGTATATTGTGATATTATTGTATCATTAAATCCTATTATACTTATTTCTTCAGGAACCTTTATATTTCTTTCAGATAGTCCTTTAATTAATCCACTTGCAACAGCATCATTAGCTGCAAAAAATGCTGTTGGCATCTTATATTTATTATCAATATAGTTAATTATAGCCTCATGTCCACCCTCTGCTGTCATACTGCTATTAATTATAAACTTTTCATTTAATAAGTTATTATTATTCATATATTCATAAAAATATTTTAACCTTTCATCAAAAATAGGAATTTTATTATCACCTAATGTATATTTTTCACCGATGAACCCAATATCTTTATGTCCTAACTCAATAAAATAATCTAATGCTTGCCTTACTCCTAATTTATAGTTAACTTTTACACTATCATATAACTCATCATTAGGCGATGAATCTATAAATACTATATTAGAAGTTCTATTAGCTAATTTCTCTACTTCCTTTGAAGTAAATTTTCCTATAGCAATAATTCCTTGTAATTCAATATCTTCAAGAAACTCATAATCATTTTCTTTCTTAAAAAGCCTAACAAGCTTTATATCATTTTCAAAAGCCTTTTTCTCAACTATATTTCTCAAAAGCAAATAATAAGGATCTTGTAATTGTTTAACTACATCATACATTTCTACGATTCCTATAGTAACTATTTTCTTTTCCAAGTTTTTACCTTTTCTCTGCTTTGCAGTCTTATAATTTAATTCCGTTGCTACCTTTAATATTTGTGCCTTAGTTTCATCGGCAACTAAAATTCCACTATCATTATTTAAAACTCTAGACACAGTTGCTAAAGATACCCCTACCTTATCTGCTATTTCTTTTAATGTAGCCATTATTATCTTTCACCTCAATGTTCCTTTTAACTTTCTGCATTTTATTAACATTATAATATAAATCAATTTAACTTTATAGTATTATACTAATATATTTTTTACTCTTCTTATAAACATAAATTTAATATAAAAAATACGCTAAACCCTTGATAACTTATCAAATATTTAACGTATATTTTATGAATTTTAAACTTCTATGCTTCTACTAATCTCTTTAATATTACCTACTTTTTCTTTAGTTAACGGTTTTATTTCCCTCTTCATCTTATTCATTACACTTATATATCCAGGTATCAAAAATAAATCTGCACATATCCAAGCAATAGGACTTGCTAAACATACTGCATTAAATCCAAATATAGGTACTAAAATAAATCCACATATTGTTCTAGCTATCATTTCACATATTCCTGCAAATATTGCAAAAGTTGAATACCCCATTCCTTGAATAGTAAAACGTACAACATTTACTAAACATAATGGAATATAAAATAATGCTGTAATTATTAATTGTTTACTTACCATTGAAAGTAATTCTAACTCATTTCCATCTACAAAAAGTAACGCTATAGTTTTTCCAAAGAAAATAGATACTAAAAAAGCGATTATAGAATACACAGACCCTATTATTATACTATTTTTAATTCCCTCATTTACACGATCTAATTTTTTTGCTCCAACATTTTGTCCTGCATAAGTTGCCATAGTAGAACCTAATGCATCAAATGGACAACATAAAAACATAGAAATCTTACTTCCAGCAGTAACTGCAGCAACAACAAGAGAACCTAATCCATTTACTGCCGTTTGAAGTATTACACTTCCTATTGCTGTTATAGAATATTGTAGTCCCATAGGTACTCCCATATAACACAATCTTCTAATACAGTGGCCATTAATCTTAAGTTCATCTTTTTCAAATTTTAGGATACTATATCTTTTTGCCATAAATATTAAGCAGCATATACCTGATACACCTTGTGATATAACTGTAGCCCAAGCAGCTCCTGATACTCCCATATTAAAAACAATTATAAATACTAAATCTAAAATAATATTAATTATTGATGACATAATTAAAAACATTAGTGGTGTTTTACTATCACCAAGTGAACGTATTATTCCAGCTAATAAATTATATAAATAAGTAACTGGTATTCCTAAAAATATAACAAATATATAACTATATGCACCCTCCATTATATCATTAGGTGTATTCATCCACCCTAAAATATTTCTGCAAAGTAAGCATACTACTAAAGTCATAATAACTGAAAATATTACTGCTAATACTCCACTATTAAATACATATTTACGTAAAAGTTTATAATTACGTGCTCCAAATTTTTGTGCTACTGGTATAGCAAATCCGTTACAAACGCCCATACAAAAACCAATTATCATAAAGTTTATTGAACCTGTTGATCCTACTTCTGCCAAAGCAGTAACCCCTAAGTATCTACCAACAATAATTGTATCTACCATACTATAGAACTGTTGAAATAGCATTCCAAGTAATAATGGAATTGAAAATCCTAAAATCAGCTTGAATACATTACCTTGTGTTAAGTCTTTTACATCATTCTTTCCCATAACTTTTTCCTCTTTATTTTAATTATAATTTTAACTAAACTAAGTTTCTCTTTTAATAACTAATTCTTCCACAAAATGTTATATTTCTTTTGCTAACATATATATTATTACAAAGGTGAAATAATTTCCATGTGTTTTCTTATACTATTTTTATACTTTTTTATAATAAAAACCATCTAGATAATAAGTAAACTTTCTAGATGGTTTTTATTACTTTTTTATTTTATTCTAAACCAAACTTGCATTTCTCCAATACCCCTATTTCCCCAATAGTGATATGGAACTAATGTTATTTTTTGATTTTCTAAAGTAACATTATTTTCATGGTATAAGCTATCATCATCATCAATTTCTCTATATCCATCAACTATTACTTTAAATAATTCTAATCCATTATGGCTAAATTTCTCTTTTTTAAAATTTATTGAATCTTTAAGTATTAAATTATACAACATATCTCCATTATCTATTTCTTCTGCACAATATACTAATGGTCCATATGTTATAGCAACTTTCCCAGCATCATATCTTACTCTTTTATTTGCCTTTATCATTTTCAATTCAGGATTTAATCTTAAATATATAGAAATCTCTTTTTTCCTTATATTATTTAAATATATATATCCATTTATAATTTCACACTCTACTTTATTATTAGATACCTTTACTGTATATCCATTGCTCCAACTAGGTAGTCTTAATGCCACATTCCTATTTTCCAAATCAGTGCTACTTATTTTTATTTTCACATCTTGATATTTTAACAAATCACATTCCATTTCTATATTCATAAAAGACTTTCCTATATTAATCCTTGAATTATTTGCAATATATTGATTAATATATAATGTATCATTGTTAGCTGAATATATATAATCTCCTATGTTTAATAAAAATCTAGCTACATTTGGTGGACAACATGCACAAGGATACCATTTTTGTCTTTCAACCTTTACTTGTTTCAAAACAGGATTAGTATGATTTTTAGGATATACTTCTAATGGATTTACATAAAAAAAAGACTTTCCATCCATTGCTATCCCTGAGATTATTCCATTATATATTTCCTTTTCTATTACATCACTATACTTTGAATTTATATCTGTATTTAACATTCTCTTAGAAGCCATAGCAAGTCCTATTGAAGCACATGTCTCTCCATATAATGAATCATTAGGTAAATCATAGTTTCCTGTAAATGCTTCTCCAACATGTGTAGATCCTATCGCTCCTGTTATATACATCTTTTTATTCACTATATTATTCCATAACTTTTGACAAGCCTCTAATAAACTATTATCTTTTGACTCTTTAGCAACATCAATCATTCCACATAACATATATACAACTCGAACAGCATGTCCAACAGCTTCATCTTGTTCTCTTACTGGCTTATGGGTTTGATTATATTCTGCACCTATACAAGAAATAAAATCTTTCGAAGCATTTGGTGATTCACAAGGATTCCAACCATTCCAATAGCTAGTTTTTCCTCTTGCTTCCCATTCCAGTTCAAAAAAATGTGGAGATTGTCCCCTTTCATCAATAAAAAACTTAGCTAAATCTAAATATTTCTTTTCTTTTGTTACACTGTACAAAGACATAAGACCTAACTCAACTTCTTCATGGCCATCATATCCTTTTATTTTTCCTTCTTCAGTTCCAAAATTATTATAAATGCAATCTGCTAACTTCTTAGCTATTTTAATAACCTTTTCTTTTCCAGTTGCATTATAATAAGCTGTAGCTGCTTCAAAGAAATGTCCTGCACAATATAATTCATGACATTCCCAAAGGTCTTTAAACTTCATATCTGGCCTTTCTATTATAAAATAAGTATGAAGATATCCGTCCTCTTGTTGTGCTCTTCCTATTAAATCTATAACTTCATCTGCACATTTTTCTAACTCTTTATTTTCTTTTAAGTGCAAACTATATGCAACTGCTTCTAACCACTTATAAACATCACTATCTTGAAAGATAAATCCATAAAAATTTCCTTTCATTTCTTTTGCTGCTATTTTAAAATTTTTTATTGCAGAGCTTTTTTCTACATCTTCTAACTCATCATTTAATACCTTCCATTGATAAGGTATAACCTCATTAATTATCAAGTTTTGATAGTATCCAAAAAACCTATCTGTTATATTTACATTATTAAATTTTATATTACTTGCTAAGTCTTTAGTGACCATATTATCCATAATTTCACCCTCCATATTCTCACCATTTTCATTACCATTAGTATAATTTAATTATACTAATATTCCATTTATTGACTCCATTGACTTTAATGAGAAGCTCATGTAAAATAATGCACATGTTATATACAAATTTGAATTTAAACTGTTTTAGAAAAGTTGATATGTGCAGTAAATTAATCTTTAATAGTACTATTGCTCATCCTGATAGAACTTTACCTTTTCACGATTTAGTTTACGTTGTAAGTGGAGGTTTTAATGTAATTGTTGAAAATGAACTAATTGAAAGTCGTGAAGGTGATATTATGTTTTTACCTGCTTATAAGCACCATTATCCACATTCAAATAATCTTAACAACACATCTTGTTATTACATTCATTTTTCTTATGACATTAAAGATGATGTTATTTTTAATAAACCTGATAAAATTATTGATAACTTTTACTGTATTCCATCAAAATTAAACCTTAAAGATAACCCTAAATTACCCTATTACTTTCACGAATTATCATCATTATGTAATATAAGTAATATAGATAATACAAAAATAAAAAGCTCAATTTTATCTAGAATTTTAGCTGAAATAGACTTAGAAGTTAATAAAATTGATACACTTCAATATAATCAACTTACAAAAGACATAATATCAATATTAGAAGAAAATATTCAAAGTAAAATTAGTATTGATAATTTATCTAGGTTATTAAATTTTTCTTCTAGAACTATACAGAAACATTTTAAAAATAATACTGGGAAAAGTATTCATGAATATCATTTAGAACTTAAACTTAATAACTCTAAATATTTTTTAGTTTCTTATCCTGATATGAAGTTAAAAGAAATAGCTGATATGTTTGGCTTTTATGATGAGTTTCATTATAGTAAAGCTTTTAAAAAATTATTTAACACTTCTCCTAATGCTTTTAGAACTAAAGCTAATTAATCTATCATGTAAAAAAACGAAATCTTTTTTATCTTACAAAATAAAGCTCTAAATAAAAAGTGAAAAATAGGTTATAACATAAATAGTTTTATAACTTTTATTTTATAAGGAGATTTTTATTATGAGAGTAAGGAGAACATTAAGTCCACTAGTTGCAATTACACAAAACAATAATGAATCACTTGCCATTGAAGAAGGTTTAAATTTACTTAATATTTCTTCTATGATAAAAAGTGATGATGTTGTGGTTATTACCCCAAACTGGGTTGGAACTGGTGGCCCCGATGTTGGGGATGTAGTTGGTCCTAATAGTTTAAAAAAGATAATTCAAATAATTAAGGGTTGCACACCCAAAAGAATAGTAGTTGCTACTGCTTCTGCTCAGAAAGATGTTGAAAAGCTAATGACAGATGTAGGTTTTATGGATGTTATAAAATCTGAAAATGTTGAGTTTATAAACTTAAATAATGGACCTTTTATTAATATTCCTCTTAACCATAGCTGCCCTATATCAATAGCCTTAAATAAACTTTATGAAGAAATGACTTTTTTAATATCATTTACTCAATTAAAAATTCATGAAGAAGCTACTATTTCTGCTGCTATTAAAAATATAGCTATGGGCTGGCCAAGTGGTGAAGAGCAAGGTTATCCTAAGAAAAATTTAGGAATACATAAAGATTTGCATGGATTTATAAGTGCAATGCTAGAAAAATTCACTATAGACCTTTCTATAGTTAGTGCTAGTCCTGCTATGGTTGGAACTGGTCCTCATAAAGGAATTGGAAATCATACTGGTTTAGTATTATGCGGAACTGATCCTATTGCTACAGATACAGTTGGTGCTAGGCTTCTTGGTTTTAAACCACAAGCAATAAATTATTTATATAAATCAATAAATAAAGGCTTAGGTTGTGGAGAAGTTACAATTAATTCAGATTCACCTATAAAGATTTTAGGTATGAATCTTCAAGATGCAGAAAAACATTTTAATAAATGTGCATACGGCAAAGAATTCTCTATTGAATAGAATTGCGCACTACATGGGGCGAAAAAATGAAATATTTATTTTCCGGGAACGGTGAAATTTTCGTCTAGAATTTAATTGTTTTTGGAAGGAAAGTCCGTTAAGTGAATCTCTAAATCTTGATTTAGTTAGATGAACTTACTCCTCTGAGCGATAGTGAAGAGTGAGTTTCCTTTTAAAAGGAAGCACCTCCGCCTGATGTCGGATGTGTAAGTTCGATTGGCAAAATTAAAATTTTGAATCTCACTTAAGGTAAACGATAGTGAACTTCGAAGCTTTAGAACTTTTTCTGGAAAAAACAATATAAATTCTTAACGAAAATTACACTAATTTCTGGAGATAATATCATTAATTTTCGTCATCACGGTATTTAAGCTTTAACGAACAATTTAGTTATACTGGTAGTAGTAAACCTGATTTTTTTAGTATTGGTCTTATTGCGTTATATATGATTGATACTAAAATTACTGATACTATTGCATTTATAAATGTTGTTGCTGCACTTAATTTAGCTAAAATCATAGCTGCATCTTGAGGTTGTCCAAGTATATATTGCTTATAGAAGAATCCAACTATAGGGTCAGCAATTACATTAAAAGCAAGTCCAGCAATTGATGCTATTAAACTCCACTTAAAAATATATTTACTATCATTACTTTCTCCTATTTTTGCTATTTTATGTGCGATTAAACCTGTTATTAAACCTATGCATAATTTTAAAATAAATGTCTTAGGTGCTACTATTATATATACAGGATCAATTAAGTCTGCAATTGTCATTCCTATTGCCCCTGCTAATCCTCCATACCATCCTCCAAGTAATAAAGCTGCTAAAACGCAAAATGTATTTCCAATATGAAGTGAAGTTGCATCTCCACCTGGCACTGGAATTTTAATTTGCAAATAAGTAAAAGATACAAAGCATAATGCTGCAAGTAATGCTGTTTGAATTAATTTTTTAAATCTGATTTGTTTATTCATCGATATTTGCCCCCTTATTTCTAAAACTTTATATCCATTTTATACCTATTAATATAAATAAATCAATTGTATCCATACAAATATGCACTTTATACAAATTTATTTAAATGTAATAAAAATGAACTATAGTTTATTGTATCTATAGTTCATTTTCACAATTTTATTAGCTTAAAGTCTGTAAATATTGATCAACATACTCCAAGAAATAATCCATACCTTTTATTCCTATTAAAGGTATATGATTAGCTACTTGACTTCCATATACTATTGGCATACTAGCTCTAAGTTTTACATTTGTATCATTAGCCATTCTTAATGTCACATCATCAGCTATAATTAATTGATTATTTTTATTTTTAAATAACTCTATTCTTTCTCTTTCTGAATTTAGAGTAGTTATATCCTTATCATCTATATCTTTAATGCTATGATTACATATAAAACTATCTATATTGAATCCAATTTCTTCTGATATTTTTCTAAATCCTAATAATCTATCATATTCAGAATATATACTCATAGTTGGCTTAGAATTTTTAAGCATTCTTTTATACATAGGATAATGCTTAATATTCATAATACGCTTCATTAACTCTTGAGTAACCTTATTATCAATACTTACATCTATAGTTTGTGATATTTGCTTCAACCACTCTAATGTTCCTGTATATCCATATGGTGCTCCATAAATATATGGTATATCATAAACTTCCTTCATATACTTTGCTAACTCTAAAGCTTCAAAAGAGATAACAATATTAAGTTTAGCTTTAACAGTATTCCTAATAACCTCTTCACTAGTATCTACACATAATGTACCTATTACATCATAATTAAAGCTATTCTTCATTAATTCTTTAATTTCATTAATATCAGAACGCATACGATAACTATATAATGATGCCCCTAATATGTTATAAGTATTATCTAATTTTTCCGTTTTTTCACCTAACATATTTTTAAACAAAGTATCGTAAGCAATTTTTATTCCAGTTGTATAGTCACCTCTAAAGCCACCATTTTCTAAAGCATATAATTTAGCTGATACCTTAGGGCTAATAGCTCTACATACACCTTTTAAATCAGTTCCAATTATTGCACTAACAGATGATGCTACTATAAAAATAGCTTTAGGGCTTATCCATTTATCAACCTCTATAATAGCCTCTTCTAGAGTTTCTGTATAACCCATTATTACATCATCTTCACTCATATGTGTTGCAAATAATCTGTTTTCTTGTTCCACCCCAATTTTCCCAAAAAAGCCCATACTAAAATGTGTTGTTCCTGTTGGACCAAATTCTATTACTACAGTATCATCTATAGATAAAAGTGTCCATAAAATTCCCATTCTATCTGATGGAGTCGGCAAATATCTACATAAGCTCATTTACTGTACCTCCTTGATATTCTTTTGATTCTTTATATGCTCTAACTAACTCTTCTACAAAGAAATTAACTACTTCCATTCCAGCCATTGCTGATGCCATATCACTTCTTACTAGCGCAATTCCCTTTTTAGCTAACCTTGTAGCATATTCATGTCCTAAGTATAAATCTGGTTTTAATATATCGTATACTCCTTGTAATGGTGCTATATTAGCACTTTTACATACATAAGGATTTTCTTTACTTAATATATCCTCTATATACTTATCATCATTTTCTGTCATATAAGATACTTGTATAAGCTCTGGTATCATTCCTAATTTTGTCATAAATGAGTTTACTTCAAAACATTGGAACGGTGTATTTCCATATATATATTTAGCTCCTTTTAAAACCTTTTTTCCAAAATTCACAGCATCATTAGCCTTATTATAAAGTTGTATAACTTCCTTTGGTAATTCTAACTGTAATGTATCAAAAAGATTATTATATGCTTCTAATATATATTCTGGATCAGTAAATTTTTCAAATAATATATATGGTATCTTAAATTTACTTCTCATTTTTTTAGCCAATGGTAATCCTATGGAACTTGTAACAATATTTATATGTGCTTGTGGTGCTTTACGTATATCTTCTACTGTACAACCTGGTAACATTAAATTAATTTCTACATTAGAATCGCTTAATATTTTTCCTAATTCTGTCTCACTAAAATTTCCGCTTCTCTGACCTATAACGTTTACTGATATATTCTCTGATTTAGCTTGTCTCTCCATTATACCTATACAGGCTGATAATGTTCTTTCTAAACCTACAATATGATTTTCTGATTTAAAATGCTCAGTATGTACTGTGACAACTGGCACTCCATACTCATCACCTAATGTATCTCCTAAAGATTCAACATCATCACCAATTAGTTCAACAACACATGTTGTTATAAGAAAAACTGCATTAGGCTTGTATTCTTCCATTAGTTCACTAAATGCTGATTCAATTTTCTTTTGACATCCAAAAGTTATATCATGCTGATTAAGAATAATACTGACACATCTTCCATCTATACCACCATATACCTCTGATCTCATGGTCATTTGCTTAGTATAATAAGAACATTCATCTGTTCCTATTACTACAAATACAGCATCTTTAATTTCTTTAAGTAATAGTGCTGACCCAAATAGGGGACAATGTGATCCCGGAAATGATGCATATGTTAATGGTTTTACATCTTTCATATTGTTTATACTATCTAACTTAGATAATTTATTAATTATTTCTGTTGAATTTATCATGTCTCCCCCTCTAAACCGCTGCAATTTCTTTATATGCAATAATTGGTTTATCTCTTCCTTCTATATTTATAATGTCACAATCTACGTTATAAACTTCTTTCATCATTTTAGATGTTATTACATCTGTTGGTTTTCCCTCATCATACTTCTTACCATCTTTTAAAACTATTATTCTATCACTAACTTCTAAAGCATGAGATAAATCATGTAAGACCATAACAACTCCAATTCCATGCTCTTTATTCAGCCTCTTTACTAAATTCATAGTTTCTAACTGATGAGAAATATCTAAATAAGTTGTAGGCTCATCTAAAAATAGTATCTCCGGATTTTGAGCTAACACTGTAGCTATCCATACTCTTTGTGATTCTCCCCCTGAAATTTCATTAATAGACTTCTTTTTTAAATGACTTATATTAGTACATTCCATTGCCCAATTAACAATTGGATCTTTGGCATCATTTTTATTATCATACCATTTTTTATGTGGCATTCTACCATAGCTTACAAGCTCCTCAACCTTAAAATCTGGTGGAGCTGAATGTCTTTGAGGAAGAACAGCTATCATCTTTGATAGCTCTTTTCCTTTAAAAGATTCAATATTTCTATTATTTATATGAACAGTTCCTCTATCATATTTTAACAATCTAGTTATAGATTTTAAAAATGTAGATTTTCCTGATCCGTTAGGACCTATAATAGTTGTGATAACTCCTTTATATAATGATGTATCTATTCCCTTTACAGCTTTATATTCTCCATATTTAACCTCTATACCTCTACAATTAATTTCCACTTATTTTCCCCTTCTTTCTAAGCATGTATAAGAAAAATGGTCCACCTACCATAGACATAATGGTTCCTACTGGAATATCCATTCCTGGTACTAATGTACGACCTACAGTATCAGCAAAAAGTAATACTACAGCTCCTAAAAGCATACTGGTTGGAATCATAATTTTATAATCTGAACCTACTATCATCCTTGCAATATGTGGTACAACAAGTCCTACAAATCCGATCATTCCTGCAACACTTACTGTGGCCGCTGCCAAAAATGCTGAAACAGCAGATAAGGCTATTCTACTTAAGTTTACGTTAATCCCTAAATTTTTCGCCATTTCGTCTCCAAGCTGCAGTGCATTAGCACTTTTTATACATATTAAAGCTAAAAATAACCCTATGATAACATATATAGCCAGAGTTTTAACATCACTCCATGAACGCCCTGATAGACTTCCATTCATAAATCCCAAAACTCCTTGTAAATTATCTGAATATAACATTTGTAAGAATCCATTATATCCTCCTAAAACGGAGTTTATTGCTACTCCAGAAAGAATTATTCTTACTGGGTCTACTCCACCCTTCCAAGCTAATAAATATATTAGCCCACAAGCAAGGGCAGCTCCTCCAAAAGCAAATATTGGAACCGCCGTTGTCATATGTGGAAATAATAGTAATATAGTAGTTGCAGCTGTACCTGCCCCTGCTGATACACCAATTGTTCCTGGATCAGCTAAAGGATTTCTCATAACAGATTGCAATAATGCTCCTCCTACTGATAATGCTGCACCTATTAAAATAGCTGAAATTATACGTGGCAATCTTAAATTATATATTATAATCTTAATAGGATTGCTTTCTTCAGTTAATAAATTAGTCATTATATCCCTTAAAGAATATCTTGCACTTCCTATAGATATAGAAATAAGAGCTAATATACATAATATGCAGCTAAGAATTAATATAACTGAAGTAACCTTTATTATAGATTTTGATTTCTTTTTCATCTCTTACTCCTACTTTTTTATTTAATTAATTATTAATTTCTAGTTTTTCATAAACTAAATCTATAAGGTCTGATATTTGCTTTATTACTCCTATACCCGTACTTGGCATATAGCTTGATGGTAAATAAATAACTTTATCATTCTTTATTGCTTCAAAACTTCCCCAATATTCACTGTTTTCATCAAATGCTGCTTCAAAAACTGCTTTATTATCTTCCTCTGACATACTACTTCCTATTGCTAATATAACGTCTGGATTGTATCCAAGAGTAGTTTCCTGATCAAGAGGAACCATTCCAGCTTGTTCATTCTCATATACATTAGTTAGACCTATCATATCTGCCATAGAACCTGCAGTACCACTCTTTGATTGTATATATTGAGTTGTAGCAAGTATCATAACTGTTTTTCCTTCTAAGGCTTTCTTACTTTCCTCCATCTTTTTATCTAAGTCATCAAATGATTGTAATACTTTCTTTGCATTTTCTGAATCCTTCCCAAAAGCATTTATAATTACTTCTGCTTCTTGAACTACAGATTCATATGTTGCTGAATGTCCACTATTTGTATAATAAACTGGAATATTTGATGATTCTAAAGCATCCCCATATTGTTCTTTAGATGAAGATGGAATTATAACTAAATCAGGATTAAGAGCTACAACTGTTTCTATATTAAAATCATCAGACATAAGTGATTGTAACTTTTCTCCATTGTAATCACTAGGTGTTTCAAAAACTGTTGAAGTTGGAATTCCAACAAGTGATGCACCTACTTCAAATAATAAAGGTGTTGTTGATGTTGATACACACACTACTCTTTGTGGTTTACTTTCTAACACTATTGGTTCTGTGAAACCTTGTTGTTTCATTATTTCTGTATATTCTAACGTAAACTTTTCTTCTACATTTTCTGCCTCACTAGCTCCAGAAGATACCACTTCAGCACCTACCGCTCCTGATTCTCCTGTACTTTTTTCCGAACACCCAGTAAACATTCCTACTGCTAATGTTGCTGAAATCATCATTGCTACTAATCTTGTTTTTCTACTCATCATAATGTAAATCCCCCTAATTTTATAAACCTTAATTTTATGCTATAATTTTATTTGCTAACTCTGTATATACCTTTTGCATACTTGATTCTTTTAGAAACTCAAATACTGTTCCCCCTGCATTTTCTGCAATCTGAATTTCACCACTTCTTGGTATTACGTGAACTATTTTCGTCTCTATTTCTTCTACTGCTTTTTCCACAATACTAATTTCATTTTCTATATTTTTTGAGTTTAATATTAAGCCTTTTAATTCTGCATATCCTCTACTTCTGAAATTTTTAATAGCTGAACTAATATTTGATGCAGCATATAAAGACATCATTTCACCAGATGATACAATATATACTTCCTCTGCATATCCTCCTCTTATAGGCATTGCAAAGCCGCCGCATACTACATCTCCAAGAACATCATATAAAACAATATCTGGCTTATATGTTTCAAAAGCTTCTAATTCCTCTAGCTTTTCAAAGGCTGATATAATTCCTCTTCCCGCACATCCTATTCCTGGTGTAGGGCCTCCAGACTCTACGCATAACACTCCGTTATAGCCTGAAAAAACTATATCCTCTAATGATAAATCATCTCCCTTTTCCTTAAGTTGCTCTAAAACAGTTGGAATTCTTTTTCCTCCCATAAGATTTTTAGTTGAATCAGCTTTAGGATCACATCCTATTTGCATAACCTTTAAACCCAATTGAGATAATGCTGCTGATAAATTAGATGTTGTAGTTGATTTTCCAATACCACCTTTTCCATATATAGCAATCTTACGAATCTTCTTATCTTCCACAGTTATTCCTCCTAAATTATTGTTAATCTTTCCTTAAATAATATAGATGCACTTAATATTTCAGCTTCATTAGGATGAAGCTTGGCAATTTTATATCTTCTTAATTTTTCATCTGTTATAGCATGATAATTATTAGAATCTAACTTTTTGAAAGCCTCAATTAAATTAGGGTCAACTGCTCCCTGACAAATATATTTCCCTATTATTTCATTGTTTTCTTTTAAAAGATCTTCGCCCCTAACTAAACTATTAAATCCATGATTTGAATCCGGATATGCACCTAATGTAGCAAATATGCCTACTTTTTTATTTTTAATTTTTTCCATAAATTTTTTTGCTTCTTCATTAGGTCCACCCTTATCCACCCAATATCCAATTAATATAGCATCATAATTTTCTGTACATTTAACTTGAGCAATAGGTTTTATTTCTACATTCAATCCATGTTCCTCATTTATATTTTTATAAATACCTGTTGCTAATTTTTCAGTATTTCCTGTTTTGCTTGAATAAGTAATTAAAATATTCATACCTTCCCCTTTTTAATTGATAATGATTATCATTTTTACTTTACAATTGTATCATGGTATAATTAGGTAGTCTTTAACTATATTCTCTTGTTTTTTAATTATTTTACACTTTTTAATGTAATATTTAGTATAAGGAGGAGTTTTATGGAGAAAAATATACTTAATCATCTGCACATTTGCACATTAGTATACTGTGGAAATACCAATCTAGCACTTAAACTATTTGATAAAAATTTGAAGTACCTTATAGACACTACGGGATTCGAGCATTGTGATGCCTTTATTTCATCTCTTAACTTTAGTATTTATAACTATATTCTCGTTAAGGAAGGAATTTCTTTACACAAATGTTGTTTTAAAAATACCAAGGAAGATTTTGATAGCTGTAATCTATCTTCTTTATTACTTACTGGCCATAAAATAATAAACTCATATAGTTATTGTAAAGATTATTTAGGTGAAAAGTATCCTCACCCTGAAATTAGAAAAGCTATTTATTATATTCATAAACATATAGATGAAAATATTTCCTTAAATGATATTTGCTCTATTGTAAATATGAATAAAACTTATTTTTGTAGGGTTTTTAAAAATTATACAAATTGTACATTTAGCGAATATGTAAATACACGAAAAATAACCGCTGCAAAACACCTACTATTAGACCCTCAACTCTCTTTAGTTGAAGTTTCATTATGTTGTGGTTTTAATAATTACTCATACTTTTGTCGATTATTTAAAAAAATTATTGGTATAACTCCTTTAGAATATAAAAATATGAAAAATAAAACTAAAATTTTAGATATAAAAAATTAACTTAAATAAATATTATAGGGAAAGTAGATAGATCACTATAATAAATATGATTATCATTATTACACAAGCCTTATTACATTTAAAATAATAATTGGTTGACTTTTCCTATTAATCACTATATACTTAAGTTTGATTAACTAGATTTTAAATCTAGTTAATCAAACTTACAACTTTTATTTTAGAGAAAAGTTGATTCATAATTAAATAAGACAGTTCGAAACCATCCTGTCTCAAAATAAAACTAGGGATTAATAATAGTTATTCTATTATTGTTTATTTAGGATGGAGTTTTTCCATCCTTTTTTTATTTTTATGGAGGTGATAGTTATGGAAATTACTATGTCAAAAACAAAAAAGCTAACAATTTCAGCAATAGTTATTGCTCTATATGTTGTAATAATGACGATAACTCAAAGTTTTTCTTTTGGAGCTATACAAATTCGTTTAGCAACTAGTTTATATGCATTAGCTTATATTTTTCCATTCCTAGTTTTACCTTTGGGACTTTCGAACTTATTATCTAATATGCTTTTAGGAGGTTTAAGTATATTTGATATCCTTGGTGGTGGATTCGTTGGTATATTAACAGCCTTATTAGTTTATTGTGTTCGCAAATATAAACTAAATATTACAATTACAATACTACCAATAATATTTATACCAGGATTAATAGTTCCTATTTGGTTATCAATGATATTAAATGTTCCATATAGCGCTCTTGCAACTAGCTTATGTTTAGGACAAGTTATACCAGCAATACTTGGTTCATTTTTAATTAAGGCATTAAAAGATAAGATTGGAGATTAATTTATGAGAAATGATTTAAATTTAGACTTACTTGGAAATCAAAATGTAAAATATGATTTTGGATATAATCCTGATATCTTAGAGACATTTGATAACAAACATCCTGAAAATGATTATTTTGTTAAATTTAATTGTCCTGAATTTACTAGTTTATGTCCTATTACTTCTCAACCAGACTTTGCTACAATTTATATTTCATATGTTCCAAACATAAAAATGGTTGAAAGTAAATCATTAAAATTATATTTATTTAGCTTTAGAAATCATGGTGATTTTCATGAAGACTGTATGAATATCATAATGAAAGATTTAATAAAACTAATGGATCCTAAATATATTGAAGTTTGGGGTAAATTTACTCCAAGAGGTGGCATTTCTATTGATCCTTACTGTAACTACGGAAAACCAGGAACAAGATGGGAAGAAGTTGCTTTTAATAGATTAAGTAATCATGATTTATATCCTGAAAAAATAGATAATAGATAATAAAACTATACAGTAGACAAACTTATATTCCATAAGCCTGCCTACTGTTTTTTATCCAAACATTTTCTTATATTTTTCTAATTCTCTTATAGCATTAAGTTCTTCATCTTCCTTCATATATTCTTCAAAGAAATCATTTAATTCTATAGATTTAAGTATATCTTCTAATGCTAACTCTAATTTATTAACCGCTACATAAAAGCAAGCTCTATTATAATATAAAAATCCTTGATCTTTATTCTCTAATATACCTTCATTTATTATTTCAATGGCCCTAGTATAATCTTCCTTTTCTCTATACATTACTGCATAATTTAAATAACTATATGGATAATAAGGATTTTCTTCTATTGATTTCTTATAATATTCTTCTGCCAACTCTAAGTTACCTAACTTTTTATTAAATACTCCCATATTAAATAGTATTCTAAAATGATTACTATTTATTTTAAGGGCTTTTTCCATATATTCTAAAGCTAACTTAGTATCGCCTAGTTCATCATAAATACATCCTAAATTAGCATTTGCCCATAAATCCTTTGAATTTAGCTTTAATACTTCCTTATAATTTTTTATTGCCTCTTCTTTATTACCTAATTCATCATAAGCATTAGCTAAAAAGAAATAAGCCTTTTCATATTTGTTATCATATTTTATAGCATTTTTATAATACTCAATAGCTTCTTCATATAATTCATCATCATCATAAATTATACCTAATCCATAATAGGCTATAGCATTAGTCTCATCTAATTCTAATACTCTTCTATACATTTTTTCTGCTAAATCAAAATGTGCTATTTTATCATAAAGAAATGCTAAGTCTAATATTAAATCTATATCATCTTTTCCTTCTGGACAATTGTATGCCTTCTTAAAAAACTTTAAAGCCTTTAAATAATTCTTTTCAGTCATAAAGTTACGTCCTATAGATATATAGTTATCAAACATGTATGTCTTTTCCAAAGTAAATCCTCCAAATTAAATAAGATTGCACCTTATTTGGTACAATCTTATTTTTACACTAATTTCATTATATCTAATTTATATTATATTAAATTACTGTTGCTCCATCAACAGATAAAATAGCCCCACTTATATAACTTGCCATATCTGAAGCTAAGAATAAAAATACATTAGCAATCTCCTCTGGTTCTCCAATTCTTCCTAAGGGAATATTAGCAGCCATAGCCTTTATCATATTTTGATCTAATGCCGCTACCATATCAGTACCAATTATTCCTGGAGCTACCGCATTAACTCTTATTCCATCCTTACCTAGCTCTCTTGCTAAAGATTTAGTTAATCCATTTACGGCAAATTTAGAAGTTGGATATCCTACACCTGATTTTTGTCCATTTATACTTACTATTGAACTTGTATTAAGTATAACTCCTTTACCTTTTGATTTCATTTTCTCAGCAGCTATTTTACTACAATTAAATACTGCCTCTACATTTATATCTATTATCTTTGCAAAATGCTCTGAATCTTGGTCATATATACTAACATTATCGCTTATACCTGCATTATTAATTAGCACATCTATAGTTCCCCATTTATTTATAACTTCTTCCATCATCTTTTTAACTTCTGATAAATTTAGCAAATCAGTTGAAAACCCAATAACTTCATAGCTAGAATTTATTTTGTTAAGTTCTGATAAAGCTTTATCTACTGTTTCTTTTCTTGAGCCACAGAGCGCAACCTTTGCTCCATTTTCAAGAAATGTCTTTACCGTTGAAAATCCAATTCCCCTAGTTCCCCCAGTTACTATAACTACTTTATTTTTTATACTGTTTTCTAATATTCCCATAATGCCATTCTCCTTTCACCTTAACCTTTTTAACTAAATATAATTTTTACAATAATATATTCAATTATTCCATATCTTTATTATTAAATTAATTAAAAAATTGGTTCTTGATTATTCATTGAATATCCATCATTTCTAACATCTTTCATATCCACTAAGTTATCTTTTACTTCAACTTTACTAAGCTTTTTAACTGCACCATGAGGTTCATTTAATGAAAGCTTATCTCCTCTTCCGGAAATAACCCATAAAACTTTATATCCCCTCGGTTTAACTTGTAATTTATCTTCACCCTTGCCATCAGTAAAATAAACTAACAAATTAATATTTTTACTATTAGCATATTGAAAAACAGGAGTAAATCTAGTTCCTCCACAAGAAGAACATCTTTCTTTTATATCATTTATATTTTTTGCTTTATATGCACGTTTAACTTCTTGGTCACATTCTATTATAGTTATTTCATGATTATAATTTTTTACTATAGCTAAAACTTCCTTAATAGCTTGCTTAAACTCTTCATCACTAATACTTCCACTTATATCAATAGCAACTGCTATTTCTGCCTTATGATTTCTAAGTTCACCTCGTAAATCTAATCTATTAGGCTGTCTTCTATTTCTTCTTGTTATAGTTTTTTTCTTATTACTTTCTACAGTCCCCATTAATCTCTTAAGATATAAATTCCAAGGAAGCTCTCCTTTACTTTTTCTTAAGGCAGATATCATTCCTTCTAAATAAAGAGGAATTGTACACTTTTCAGCATTACTTATGAACTTCTCAGTAAAATCCTTAAGCATTTTTTCATCTATATTTTCATTTTCATCCCATAAATCATGAGCTTTCTCTGGATTAAATCCACTATCAGTATCTTCTCCCCAACTATCATCTTCTTCGCCTTCATCATCCTCTTCAAGCACATTTAATACATTTTGAATATTTTCTGCGTAATATTCAAAGGTATTATAAGGCTCAAGATTTAGTTCATACTTTAAGTTTATTCCCTTTAAAGTAATTGCATATGGTGGTAAATTATTAAGATATTGATTTACTACTATATCCATAGCTAAATTAATTGCAAGTGTACTAAAGTTACCTTTTAATTCTTTAGCTCTTATTAAGTGCATAGATAATACATGATGAATTTCATGCTTAATAGTAGTTTCCATTTGTTTTATATTAAGCTGTAAAAATATTATGGGATTAAAATATATAACATATTTAGCACCTTTAAAATTTATACCAGTAGGAGTACTTATATCAAAACGTATTTCTCTTCCCATTTGAAATAAAAAGTAACCATAGAAATTATCCTTTTCTTCCATAAGACTTAGATTTACTTTATCTATAAGTTTAAAAAATTCTTCTTCAAAATCTTTAGGAATATCTATCTGAAACTTTTCACCAGCACGTAATGCTTTAAACATAACTGAACTATTTACTATTTTATCAGCTTTAATATAAAGTTCCTTTTTTAACTTTTCAAAATAACTATCCATATGCTATCCCCTTATTGCACTATAAGCTTCAAAATAACTTTCTACAAACTCTTCATTCTCTAAAGCTCTTTTATAACTTTCAGGATAGCTATTTTTCATATCCTTCATAATCCCTACCATTAAATCTACAGGATATTTCTTTAAAAATTCAATAAATCTATTTATGTGATATACATCTTCCTCATTACTATTTTTTATGTTTTCTTCTAAACTCTTTAAAATATTCATTGCACTTAAATAAAGTCTAGTATGACTTTCACTTTTAACCTTTTCTATAACTTCTTCACTTAAAGTATCACCTACGAAAACTTCCTCAAAAGATATTAAAGGACTATGTTCTGATTCAACAAAATTTATAAATTCCTCTGCTATAACCTTTCCAACATTACCTTTTATAACATTTAAAAATACTGACCTAGGTATAGAATCTTTCTTCTCTTTATAAGCTTTAAATGCTTTAGATACTCTTTCATAACTTCTTGGTGTTGCTCTTACATCATCTTCATTTATCTTATGTAGATATTCTGGGAAAACTCCAATAAACTCTATTACTTTTTGCTCAATTCCAGCTTCCATTGCCCACTTTAACCAAGCTTTATAATCACTTTCCATGTTAAGCCATACAAATCTATTTTCTTGAGCTGCATCCATATCAACTACTTGATAATCAAAATCTGAACCATATTTACTTGATGGATTCATTGCTGCTAATATATTTACATCATCATGTAATTTGTATCCATTAATTTCTCTATTTAATATTAAATTCATAAGTTCTTGCTGTACTGTATGCTCACAACGATTTATTTCATCTATAAATAAAAGAACTTTTTTTCCTTTAGATATTTCTTCATCAATTTCTCTAAGCTTTGTATGAACAGCATATATTGTTGTTTTCTTTTCAATCTTATTTCCATTAGAATCTATAGACATATATGATTCTACTGTAGGTAATCCCCCTATTTCTCCTTCTTTAAGAAGATTTCCATCAATAACTATTAAGCTCCAATTATTTTCATTAGCTAATCTATTTGCTAAAGCTGTCTTTCCAATTCCGCTTTCACCAACTACTAAAGGAACTTCTTCCGTTGCCAATACTAATTCCACACTTTTTAACGTATCTATAAAATTCATTTTAAATTCCCCTTACATCATCTTTAGTTTTTCATCTACTGCAATTTTTTTCGCTTTCTTGCTTCCATATTTATAAATAAACATGATTTTATCAATAGCTATATCATTACTATCTTTATCAATGATACTGCAGTTTAAAAAATCCCTTACATACTTTTCTTGCACATTATCCTTTGACAATACTTCTCTTAGCATATCTTTTAATTCATCTTCAGATATTTCATTTAACATACTTTTAGTAATATATCTAATTACTAAAATATTAACCTTTAAAAAGCTTAATACCTTATCTTTATTTAAATTATTAATAAATTTTACTGCTGCTTCATTATTTTTAACAGCTTCAACCTCTGCCTTATAACATGGTGAATTAATATATCTCAATGCATCATAACTTATATTTACAGCCTCTTCTTGAACACTTTCATAAGGCTCTTTAATATATTTAATTGAATCGTAATCTTTTCTTACAGCTAGTAACTGTAGCTCTTCACTAGGGTCCTTAACGTATCTAATAGCCCATCCCCTTTGCTCTATAGCTAATTTAATTACATCATTAGTAGGATTTTTAATATAGTTTAAATTACTCCATCCACTCTTTATAGCTTCTATCATCATTTTCTCTGTAGGATTATCTATAAACTCAATAGCTCTAGGATTGCTTTTCATAGCTAATTCTTGTATTTCTATAGTTGGATTCTTTATATATCTTAATAAAAGTCCATCTTTCTCTACAGCTATTTTTTTCATTTCCTCTGTAGGATTACTTATATTTTTTATAACAATTGGATTTATCTTTATCATTTCAACTACTTTTGTATCATCCATAAAATTTCCTCTATCTCTATTATTAATTTTTATTTTTATTTAATAATAATTATTACCTATATTTATTATAATACTTTTTTAAAATTTTTAAAGTAGATAAATATAGTAGGATTTATTATTTTTTTTAATTATATCTATAATAACCTCTTATGCTTATTCTTTTTTATTATATTTATAAATATTAAAATACCTATCAAAACACTATAGTACTTGATAGGCATTTTATAACTTCATTATTAAATTATTTTATAAAATTATAGTTCTTTTGCAATCTTATTTATCTTATCTTTTAATCCCAATAAATTATTTCTAATTTCAGTAAAGTCACCGCTTATTAATTTTTTATTTTTAACAACTACCTTTCCATCAACAATTACGGTATCAATATTACTAGCATTTGCAGAATAAACTATCGCTGCATAATAATCATATATCGGTTGCATATTTACAGATTTAGTTTCTATTAAAGCCAAATCTGCTTTCTTTCCAACTTCAATTGATCCTACTTCCTTATCTAATCCTAATACTTTTGCTCCACCTATAGTTGCCATCTCAACTAACTCTATTGATGGTAATATTGTTCTATCATTATTAAATAATTTATGAATCTTTCCTACTTGAACCATTTGTCCAATTACATCTAAAGTATTTCCACTCATAGGTCCATCAGTACCAAGACCTATATTAATTCCTTCTTCTTTCATCTTAATTATAGGTGCAACCCCTTTTGCTCCTTTTGCATTAGCTCCTATATTATGAGATACCCCTACCCCTTTATCTTTTAATATTTTTATATCCTCATCATTTACTAATACTGTATGAGCTGATATAAAATTAGAGTCTAGTATACCCAACTTATTTAAATATTGAACAGGTGTCATGCCATGTTTTTCTATACACTCTTTAAACTCATAGTCCATTTCAGCAACATGCATTGTCATTGGAACATTATATTTTTTACTTATTTCATAAGCCTCTTTTAATGATTCATCACTATTAGTATAAGGTGCATGCGGTGCTATTCCAGGAATTATAAGACTATCATTTTTCCACTTTTCAATAAACTTTCTTGAATAATCTAATCCTCCAAAAGGCTCCTTAGCATCGGGAGCTGAAAAATTCACTATTGTTTCACATAATACTCCTCTCATATTAAGCTCTTTAGAAGCCTTAGCAACTTCATCTTCAAAATAATACATGTCACAAAAAGTAGTTACACCACCTAATAGCATTTCTGCTATAGCGTATTTAGCTCCAATATAAGTTAAATTTTCATCTACTAATTTTTGCTCTAAAGGAAATAAATATCTCTTTAATCTGTCTTTATAATCATCAGCTAAACTTCTAAAAGGAACCATTGATGCATGAGTATGACAATTTATCATTCCAGGCATTAATATTCCTTCTTCACCATCTATAATCTCAACTTCATAATTATCTTTATTTATAAAATTTTCTTTTCCCTTATTATCACCAACATAAATTATTTTGTTTTCTTCAAACACTACTACTCCATTTTCTATGATATCTCTATTTTCATTCATAGTAATAACTGTAGTATTTTCAACTATAGTAATTTTCTTTTTCATTTTAAATCCTCCAACCTGCAGTAAAAGACTATGCACATACATAGTCTCTTTTACTTATTTAAATAGTGATACCACTTTACACTTTTTAACATCAATAAGTCCCTTATCTGTAATTTTTATAGCTGGACTTACTGGCAAAGATAAGGTGCTAAATGACATTATTTCATTCATATGATTATAACCTAATTCCTTCATAGCACTTCTAACCTTACCTAATTTTTCTCCTACAACTTCAATTGGTTCATCACTAACTATTCCACCTATAGGTAACTCTAATTTTGCTAATACATTATTATCCTTTACAACAATATATCCTCCATTAAAGTCTATTAATTTATTAACAGCTAAAGCCATATCTTCAACATTTCTTCCCATAACCATAACATTATGATTATCATGAGCCCAAGTTGTAGCTACTGCTCCTTCTTTAATAATCTCTCCTTGTACTAATCCAAAAGCTACATTATTATTTTTTCCGTATCTCTCAAAAACAGCAATTAAAGCACAGTTACTATTTTCCCATTTTAAAATGTTATTTTCTACATCCAAAGAAACTTCCCCTTCTTCTGTAAATGTAGTATTCTTCATAATATTCATAGTTCTACAAGTAACTTTATTATTATTATTATATTTTTGTGGTACCCTAACTAATAAATTTTCCTTAGTAATTTGATTTAACTTTATGCTATTATAAAACTTCTTATGAAAATTACTTTTTTTCATAAAATACTTTTCTTTTAAGCCGTTACATCTATTAAATACAACTTCTCCATTTTTATACACTTCATAAATATCAAAGTTTTTTATATCATCAAGTAAAATAAAATCTGCTATTTTTCCTGGAGCTATTGTTCCTCTATCAAAAAGCCTCATTCTTTTAGCCGGAGTATAAGTAGCTACATATATTGCATTTTCTATAGACATACCTAAATTTACAGCTTCTTTTACTAATTCATTAAGGTGTCCTTTAGTTAATTTATCAGCCATAACATCATCTGTAGCTAAAGCAAAATGTTCATATAAATTATTTTCTACTAAAAATTTAATATTTTCTGTAGTCATTGATTTATGTTGCATTTCAATAAACATGCCATTTTTGATTTTTTCTTCAAGAGAGGCTACTGACTGTTGTGTATGATCTCCATCAACACCTCTGTAAATATAAAATGATAAGTCAACTCCATCTATTTTAGGACAATGCCCTTCCAATGGAATCTTCTTATCTTTACTAACATTAATAATATTATTTATAGCTGAATTCTCATCTTCTATTAAGTCTTTAAAGTTCATTACTTCCCCAAGACAAAGTATATTTTCATAAGATAATAATTCCTTTACTTCATTAACAGTTATTTCTCCTCCAGTAGTCTCTAAATGCTTACTAGTTGAAGGTACAGAACTTGGTATACCATAAAAAATATCAAGCTTTTCTTTAGACTTAATAAATTCCTTTATTCCTTCAATCCCAAAAACATTTGCAATTTCATGAGGGTCAGCTACAACTGTAGTGACCCCCTGTTTTATTGCTGCTTTAGAAAACTCACCTGGTATTGTCATTGAGCTTTCTATATGCATGTGTATATCTATTAATCCTGGAATCATGTACTTATTATTTCCGTCTATAATATTTTTAGAGCTTAATCTATCCTCATAATTATTTCCTATATGAATAAATTTCCCATCATTTATTACAACGTCACCTTGTATAAACTTTTTAAAATAACTGTTATATACTTTTAAGTTTTTAATAATTAATTGTACTTCCATTTTTATACCCATAATACTAGTTCATTATTCTGTTCCAAGTATTAACCCATTCATCCATTAATGTATTAACAAATTTAAAATCAATTATTTTAGCATTATCAACTACTGAACCATATGTTAAATTTGTAGCTTCTTCTTCTGTTAATTCAACGTCAGTATTAACTGGTGATTCACTTAAAGCCTTAGCAGTTCTTTCTTGAACCTCTTCACTTAATGCATAGTTAATAAATTCATAAGCTAACTCTTTGTTTTTTGAATTTTTGTTTATATTAATTGTATTAAAGTTTAAGTAAGTTCCTGATTCTGGAACTACATAAGTTACTTCTGGTTTTGCTTTTGCAATATTTCCATAAGCGAAATCTGCTGCTATTGCTGCCACTATTTCACCACTTGCAAACATATTTGCTAAATCTGAAGACTTGCTATAAGTTTTAACAATATTAGGTTTCAAAGCTTCTAATTCTTTAAATGCAGCTTCTCCATTGTCTGTTTGTACATCAACACCGGCTTTTTCTGCTGCTATTTCAACTATTGCAGGTCCATTAGTAGTTGTTATATCTGGAATAGCTATTTTATTAGCTAATTCAGGCTTCCATAAATCTTCCCATGAATTAATCTCTATTCCTGCAGATGGATCTACAACTATTCCAATACTATTTAATGTATAAGCTGGACCAAACCCTCTTTCTACAGTAGTTTGCGCTTTACTATTAAGCTTTTCAGCATTAGGAATCTTTGAATAATCTAACTCTTCAAATATTCCAGCCTCTATTCCTTGTTCTGCAAAAGATTCTGCTAAATAAGTTATATCTATTTGAGAGTTTGGATTGTTTTTCATTTTAGTTAATCTCTCAGAGTTATTTCCTACTTCTAAAACAATTTCTACTCCATATTCTTCTTCAAAAGGTTTAAATACTGTCTCTTTTAAAACATCTTCATTTAATCCCCAAGTTGAGATTACAAGTTTTTTATTTGATGATTCTCCTTCTGCACTTCCACATCCTACTAATGCCGTTGCAGATAGAACTCCTGCTAATAATACTGATAAAATTCTCTTTTTCATAAGTAAACTCCTTAATATAAATATTTTTATAATATTACAATTTTATTTGATGGTAATTGAAGTTTTATTTTCTCACCTTTTTCATATACAACATTATTTTCACTATTTACAATAATGTTACCCATAGCTGTTTTTACATCATATTGATAAGCTTTCCCTAAGAAAGTTCTTATCTCTATAGTACCTTCTACTGTATTTTCCAAATCATCTTCAACTATCCTTATATCATCTGGTCTTATAGTTCCTTTTGCCTTAGAATTTTCCTTTGCTCTTGTAACCTTTAATTTAATTCCACCTTCATTTTCATAAGTATCTTCAGATATCTTATTTAATTCAAAGAAATTTTCAAATCCTACAAATCTTGCAACAAACTCTGTTGCTGGATTTGAGTATATATTTTCTGGAGTATCAAATTGCTCTATCACTCCTTTATTAAGCACTGCTACTCTATCAGAAATTGAAAAACATTCTTCTTGATCGTGAGTAACAAATAATGTTGTTATTCCTAGTTTTTGTTGAAGCTTTCTTATTTCAACTCTCATTTTTAATCTTAATTTAGCATCAAGATTACTTAATGGCTCATCTAAAAGTAAAAGGCTTGGTTCAATAACTAAAGCTCTTGCTATAGCTACTCTTTGTCTTTGTCCACCAGATAACTCCTTAGGATATCTCTTAGCTAAATGACTCATATCAACCGTTTCTAATATTTCTGCTACTTTTGTTTTTATCTCTTCTTTAGGCATCTTTTTCATCTTTAATCCAAAGGCCACATTTTCTTCTACAGTTAAGTGCGGAAATAAGGCATAACTTTGAAACACTAATCCAAAATTTCTATTATGTACAGGTATTTTTGTATAATCTTTATCACCTAATAAAAATTTACCTGCTGTTGGCTCTATAAACCCTGCTACAACTCTTAAAGTAGTAGTTTTTCCACAACCACTTGGTCCAAGTAGAGAAACTAACTCTCCTTTTTTAACCTTTAAATTTAAATTTTCTAATATGTTATTTTTCTTATCATATGAAACATTTATATTTTGTAAATTTATTAAATCCATCTTTATTGTCCTCCAACTAATTATTTAGTTCTAACTTTATCCTGCAAAATTATTAAGACCTAATGTTTTTTCTAATATGTACATAATTCCAATAGTTAATATCATTAATATTACTGACAATGCTGATACTGTTGGGTCATAATTATATTCAACATAATTCATCATTGTTATAGGTAATGTACTTACCCCTGGTCCAGTTAAGAACATAGATACTGGAACATTATTAAATGAATTTATAAATGCTAACATAAAAGCTGCCATTACACCTGATGTTATGTTAGGTAATACTACCTTAAAGAATGTTAATGACTTTTTACATCCTAAACTCATAGCTGCTTCTTCTATAGAATAATCAAACCCTTCTAAACTCGATCCTACAACTCTTATAATGTAAGGAATAATTACTACTGTATGTCCAATAAATAAACTCATATATACTGAAAGATTTAATTTTACTAATAAGAATTGGAACAGCGAAAAACCTACTACTATTCCAGGTACTATTAATGGTGAAAAGAAGAAGCTTTTAATAAGAGATTTTCCTTTAAAGTTAAATCTACTTAATCCATAAGCTGCTGGCATACCTATTATTAATGCTACCAATGTAGCTATTCCAGATATTACAAAACTTGTCCCCATGCTCTTTATAAATGATTGTGATTCAAAAACTGTAATAAACCACTTTAAAGAAAATCCTTTTGGTGGAAATGCTATATAATTTTCTGTTCCTATACTTGTCATTGCAATAATAACTAATGGTGCAAATAAGAATATATATGTTAATATAACAAACACTGTTAAAACTTTATTTTTTTTCATCTTATGAAACACCTCTCTTATCTAATCTTGATGCCAAGAAATTGATTCCTTTTATCACTATTAAAGTTACTACAATCATTATAGTTGCTACTACTGCAGCACCTTGCCAATCTCCTAATGTCATAGTTTTTTGATATATTAATGTTGCTAAAACTGTATTTTTATTTCCCCCTAATAATTGTGGAGTTGTGTATGCAGTTAAAGAACCTGTAAATACTAAAACCGTTCCAACTATTAATCCTGGTAAACTTAAAGGAAACACAACCTTAAAGAATGACTTTAATTTATTTGCTCCTAGGCTTTCTGCTGCCTCTAATAAATCATTATCTATATTTTCCATAACACCTACTAATGAAATAATCATTAAAGGTAAGAATATATATACAGTACCAACTATAATTGCTCCCTCTGTATATAAAAGAGATAATGGTTCATTTATTATATTTAATTTCATAAGTAAATTATTTATTATTCCACTTTTTCCTAATATACTCATCCAAGCAAATGAACGCACAACTGAATTTGTTAATATAGGAAACACTGTTAATGCAATAAATAATCCTCTTATTTTTTTAGATACCCTTGATATATAGTAAGATACTGGTACCCCTATAATCATACAGATTACTGATGATATTACTGATATTTTGATTGTTCTCAAAAATATTGACATCATATATGAGTCTGTAAAAAATTCCTTATACGCACTAAACATTCCATCTTTTGTATCTGTAAATGTAGGAATTATTGTCTCTACTAATGGAACTATCATAAAATAAGCTACCAATACTATACATGGAATAAATAGTAAATAACGACCTTTTCTTTTCATACTTTTCCTCCAGCTTAAATAATTTATGTTCGACTTAATTTAATTTTATTCTTCATATTTCACTTTAATTCTATTACCTGTTACGAACATTGTCAATATTTTTATTATTATTTTTCGTAATATTTAACTTGACTTATTATAAATACGAAATATATGAGATTAAACTCAACAATTATACTTAACCTCTTATTAAACTGTTATAGATTTTAAATCTTATTTAAAAACAAAAAACTCTCTACGTATTGATTAAGTTACAATACATAGAGAGTTTTTATTTAAACCACGCTTCTATAGACTTCATATAATTTATCCCAAGTTAATTTCCCTACTATTCCATCATCTACTAATCCAGCCCACCTTTGAAATATCATCACAGCTTCTCTAGTTCTATCTCCAAATATTCCATCAACAGTAACTGCTGGAATAAATGGATATTTTGAATTAATTGCATCTAACCAAGTTTGAATAAGCCTTACTGATTCACCCCTCTTTCCCCTCTTTAGCACATATCCTGGATATTTAATAAATTTCCCTGAAGAATCTAGTATATAAGGTTCTAGAGTTTTATATACTTCTATCAGCTTACTCCATGTTTTAGGTCCAATAATCCCATCCACAGTTAAATTAAATTGCCTTTGGAATGATCTTACTGACTCCTCTGTTTCATTATCATATTTTCCAGTAATTTTTACCGGTAATATTTCATCATAAAAAGCTCCTATAACAGCTAATAAGTATTGTGCAATCTTTACGTTTTCTCCTTCAGCACCTAATCGTATTGTTTCTGTTGGCGCAGTTTCAGGTAAAGGTAACTTTTCTCCCTCTGAATTAAGTTCTGCTAGTTTTTTTACACCTACATAAATTTGTGATATCTTATACCATGTTTGTTTTCCTACTATTCCATCTTGAGTTAAATTAAAAATCTTTTGAAAGGTTTTTACAGCATTTTTAGTTGCCTCATTAAACTCTCCATTTACATTTGTTATTTCAGGAATTTCAGGATAATTTTTTCTTATTCTATTTAGTTGCATTTGAATTGTTTTAACATCCTCACCACTATCACCTACTCTTAGTGCCTTACCAGGATAGGATTGTATGGTGCCATATTCATAATTAGCTGTTCTTAATTCAATATTATTACCATAATACACCTGTAATATTTTAAATGCATCATATCCTTGATCTGCATAACTTACTGTTCCCCATTGAGATAATCCATCACAAGTAACAGTTGTCCCATTACAATATTGAGCCAATAATGGTTCTTTAAATTGAATTCTAGATATATATTCATTGAATATATCATCTACAACTTCACTTATAGTATCATAAATATTTCTTCCATTTACAAAATAATGGTCATAAGCTGTTGAATTTGTAATATCAAAATCATATCCTCTACTTCTATACCATTCAGTGTATATTCTATTTAAAGTAAATGAAATTTGAGCATAAATGTTACTTTCTAATGCTGCTCTTGGCCATGTTGGGTATATTTCACTTGATGCAACATTTTTTAAATAATCAGTAAATAATACAGTCACATTTTGTGCACTTGAATTTGGAGAACCTAAATGAACAGTTATATATTCAGGTATAACAACTTCCTTTAGTATTTTTTCACCTTTTTCATTACTAGCTTCCATTGCAATATTTTTAACCCCTATTTTTTCTTCAGCTATTACTTCTTCACTTGCAATTAACCCATTTGGTGGTATATCTATAATATCAATTGCATTTAATCCCCTTGCTTTTGGAGTCATCTGAACTTTTTGAATAGATGTTATACCAGCAAAAATAGGGATATTTTTTATATATTTATTTTGTAGTGTATTACTAATAATAATAGCATCATAAGTTTTATATGGCTTGATAGATGCATCAGGCTCTTCTGATAAATATCTCTCATAGGTATATAAACTCACAGGTTTACTTTTACCATTACTATCTACCTTTAAAACCTTATTACTAAAAATATCTGCTGTATCTGTATTTAAAATAATTATTTCAGCATCAGTAACTGGTAACGCCTCTTCCCCCACATATAAAATAAATTCTAATTTTCCAAAACTCATTTTACCACCTTAATTTAATACTTCGTTATTAATATATTAAATCTGTATTATTATGTGAGTATACATCCCATATATTAAGGCTTTTATCTAATATTTACATTTATTATATCAAAACTATTTTTTTAAATATTGTAATTATACTAAAATTTCCATAAATAATATGCACTATATTTTTTATGTTGAGTATATTATAGTATAAAACAAATTTAACAGAATATGAATTAAGTTTTCATATTTCATAGGAGGAAAATTTATGGGAAGATCTTGTAATAATCGTAACAGAAATTGTTGTAGAAATAATTGTGGTAGAAATAATTGTGGTAATTTTAATAACTGCGGCTGTAGAAATTGTGGCTTTAATAACTGTGGTTCTGGAAACTGCGGCTTTGGTAACAACTGGCTAATATGGCCGTTATTATTCTTATTTTTCTAGTACACTAAGCTAATATTAAACGCAATTCTTATATAACTACTCTATCTTTGGTACTATTATTTTTATTTATATAATTTACAGAAAAAAAGTTAGGATTATATCTCCAATCCTAACTTTTTCTTATTTATAGTTATATTTCTCTTGTTTCTCTTTTTAATAATTCTTTCTCTTCTGAGTTTAAATAAGGTGAAAGCTTATTATATACTTTCTTATGATAATTGTTTAACCATTTTTTCTCATCCTCATTTAACAATTCTACTTTAATTCCATTTAAATCTATAGGACAGTATGATATTGTATCAAATTTATAAAATTCTCCACATTCATTACTTTCATCCTTAACTACTACCATAACATTTTCAGTTCTTATTCCAAATTTACCCTCTTTATAAACACCAGGTTCATTAGTTAATATCATTCCTGGCTCCAATGGAACTGTATTTCCATTAGGTCTTATACCTTGTGGCCCTTCATGAACATTTAAGAAAAATCCAACTCCATGCCCTGTTCCACACTTATAATCTAAACCATATTGCCACAATGGACCTCTAGCTAAAATATCTAAATTACACCCTGTAGATCCCTTTAAAAATTTAGCTTTTGCCAAATTAATGTGACCTTTTAACACTAAAGTAAAGTCTCTTTTCTCCTCTTCTGTAATATCTCCTAATACAAAAGTTCTTGTTATATCAGTAGTTCCATCTAAATATTGTCCACCTGAATCCACTAAAAATAATCCCTGTGGTTTTAATTCATAATCACTTTTAGGAGTAGCACTATAATGCATCATAGCCGCATGTTCTTTATATCCAGCTATTGTTCCAAAGCTATCTCCCTTTGCTAGTTCACCTTGACTTCTCAATTCTGATAACTTTTTACTAGCTGATATTTCAGTAACTTTTTCTTTACCAATATTATCTTTTAAATATTTTATAAATTTAACCATTGCAACGCCATCTTTAATATGAGCATTTTCAAAATTAGCTATTTCAATCTCATTTTTTATAGCCTTTAATTTAGTAGTTACATTTAGCTTTTCTATTATTGTGCAAGATAATAAAGAATAAAGTTTAGCATTAACTTTAGCTGGATCTATTAATGTATTTCCATTAAGATGTTTTACATGCTCTTCAATTTCACTATAATCATATATAATAACTTCTTGTGCTTTTAAGGCTGCTTCTACTTCAGCATCAACTTTAGTTTTACTAATATAAAGCTTTGCCTCATTCTCTGTTATTATTGCATAACTTAACGCCACCGGATTAAACAAAATATCATTGCCTCTAATATTAAAAAGCCATGCTATATCATCTAAAGAAGTTAATAAGTAGTTTTGAACTTCATTTTCCTTCATATATTTTCTAACTTCATTTAGTTTTTCTTTTACACTTTTTCCACAATATTTTTCATCATGAACAAAAATCTTATCTTCTGGTAAGCTTGGTCTATCATTCCATATCTCTTCTAATAAATCCTTGTCCATATTTATATTGAACTTATTCTTCTCAGCTATCTTTAATAAATCTTTATATTGATTAGTACTATAACATCTTCCATCAAAACCTAATGTTTTATTTTCTTTAATGTTCTTTTCTACCCATTGATTAATAGTATCATATCCTGGTGTTGCCATTTTCATTAAATCAATTCCACTACCTTGTAATTGCTCTGCTGCTTGTATAAAATATCTTCCATCAGTCCATAATTTAGCTTCTTTTTCTCCAACTAATAATGTACCAGCAGAACCAGTAAATCCTGACACTTCTGCTCTTCCTCTATAATATTCTGCTACATATTCACTTTGATGAGGATCTGCACTTGGAATTATGTAATAATTAATATTATATTTTTTCATAACTTCTCTTAATTTCTTAAGTTTACTCATTTTTTCTTTCCCCCTAATTTATAATAATCTTATTACTATTTGTATAATATTTACTTTAATAGCAATTTTGTAATATTTCAATTGTTTTAAAAAATAAATTTATCCTATTTTAATTATTATTTTCTTTCTCTAACCTGTTACAATAAAATTTTATTTTATTTATAACTTTATTATCTCCCTTTAACATATAAGTTCCTATAAAAATACTTATTGGTATTATAAGTAAACATCCTATATTAGAAATAGCTAAGCTAAATAAGTTTTGAAAAAACTCCTTTGAATTAATAACACTTTCAAAAGTATAATTGTTTTTCATAAATAAAATACTAATCATCATAGTTTCTCCTATGGTGGCAAAGAAAAGTGTATTAACTGTAGTTCCTAATATGTCTCTTCCAACATTAAATCCCATCTTTATTAACTCTTTAATAGTAATGTCATTATTAACTTCATTAAATTCAAATAAAGAAGATGTTATTGCCATTGCCGTATCCATTATTGCCCCTAACAAACTTACTATAATCATACATATCATTAATTGATTCATATTAATATTTACATTAGGAGATAAATAGATACTAATATCTGAACTTAAATCTAATTCACTATATCCACCAAAATTAGATTTATTACCTATATACATAATAATTAAACTTAATATTAATGTAACAAAAATAACCGAAATAACTGCAGCATAAGTTTTTAAATTATGTCCATTTTGATATATCAATGTTATCTGACAAAAAACTATAATACCTAAAATAGTTATTATTAGTGGATTAATTCCTAAAATTATAAGATAAAGACCAATTACTAAGGCAAGCATATTACACATAAGTGCAATAAAAGATTTTGCCCCCCTATCTCCCCCTATTAGAATCATTAATACTAATAACACTATTGCTAATATCAGTATCATCTTTCTTCATTCCTTTCCTAAAAAATAATACCGCAACTAAGGCTGATATAGGTACAGCTGCAACTATTCCTATAGAGCCAATTAAAAATCTAATTATTTCAAAAGAAATATCAAACTGAATCATCCTTGCCAAATTATATCCATTTATTATTTTCAATATAACAATAGTTAAACTCCCTCCTATATAAGAAAACATTAGAACATTTATCATAGTTCCCATAATATCATGTCCAATTTCTCTTATAGATTTAACTAACTGCTTTAGAGTGACAGAACTTTTTGAATTAACAATTTCGTTAACAGCAGAATTAATTGTTATACTTACATCCATAACTGCACCTAAGCATCCTATTATTACACCTGATAAAAATATGTTTTCTATATCATTAGGTCCTGATATATAATCCATTAATTCATAATGTAAATCACCTGTAAGTTCTATAATTAGCTTGTATAATACATATATTAACGAAGTTGTTATTAGTGTTGAAATTATTGCTCCTACGTTTTTTCTTGAAAAACCGCCAAGTAACAATAACGTTACAGTACTAAAAAATATTATCATTAATAAATTTATTAGTACGAAATCCCTTCCTAAAATATATAACTTTATAAAATATATAAATGCAGATATATTAACAATCAATGTAGCTAGTGTATAAACGCCAAATTTCCCAGCTATACTAACAATAGTAAAAATAAATATTTCTATAAGTAAAACTATAAATTTATCTCTTTTTACACCACTAATACTTCCAGTAAAGTTTCCATTATCTTCTCTGATGCTTACAAACAAATCGTCACCTTTTTTATATTTTTCATCCTTAAGCATAGATGATGAGTATGTATTTTTTAATGTAACTATTTCTCCTTTAAATTTACCATTTTTCACTTTAGCTGTAATAACCTGATTGTAATAATTCTCTTCCCTTCCATCTGGACCCTCTTCTGTTTTATCAAAAGACTCACTAACATTTATTATCTTAGCTATTGTTGATTTGTATATATTATAATCATTATTAGTCCATATAAATACAGCTATAAAAATAATAAATAATATTAGCAAACTAAAAACTTTTATTCTATTATTTCTAATATATTTTTTTGTTTTTTCCATGGAAACTCCCTTCTTAACATTATATTATAAATATAAATCCTAATTTATATCCTTCATAAGTATACATCAAATATAATAAGGTTGAGAATAGTATACTCTCAACCCTTTATTAAAATTTATTTTATTAACCTAATATTTGTTTTACCATTGGATTAATTTTAGATCTATCAAACTTACCATTTACCATTGGCATTATTTCTTTCATTATTTTTCCCATATCCTTAGCTGTATAATTTCCATTAGTTATGATTTCTTTTAACATGGCATTAACTTCTTCTTCAGTTAATTGTTTTGGTAAATATGGAGTTAAAACTTCTAATGCAAAATTTCCTTCTGCAATCTTTTCTTCATTATTAGCTTGAACAGCATATTCTAAAGCTTCCTTAGTTTGCTTTATACTTTTTTCTATTATTTTAATAACATTTTCATCTGGAATTTCCTCTCTGTTATTAACTTCATAAGCCTTAATTTCAGAATTAACTAATCTTAAAACGCTAACTCTTGCCTTATCTCTTGCCTTCATTGCTGCTATTTCATCTTTTTTTAATACCTCTTTTAACATATTTTATAGTTAGTTTATATAACTAACCTACCCTCTCTTTCATCTATTATATTTTTATATAAATTATATCAGTTTTTACCTTAAAATCAAATTTATCCAAAATTTATTATAATAATATTTAATAAATTCTATTTAATTTTATTTATTTTCTTCTTATGAATTTTCTTCTTTATATCTTTTAAATACTTATAAGTTTTATATAAAGTTGGATTCTTCACTTCCTCTTCTTTCTTATGAACAAACTTAATTAATTCCATAATTGGTTCTATCTTATTAAGAGTATCATTATATCCTTCAATTATTCTTACACGCTTTGCATCTCTATCTAAATTCAAAGTCCCTGTTATAGTATTTTCAGATAAATTTTCTGGTGCTATTATTATAAGTCTTGAATTTGGATAAAGAGATCTATCAATTTGTGCATCTTTAGATAATAGAACTACAATTATAATATCACATTTTTCTCCATATACAGGCTGGATTGGAACATTATCTGCTATTCCTCCGTCTATATATTTTTCTCCTAGAACCTCAGTGCTATCATATATTAAGGGTAGTGACGCTGACGCTAATACAATCTTTTTTGCAGTCTCATCATCATAATCATTTATTTTAAAATACTTAGCATTAAGATTAGGTAACTTTGTACATGCTGCATAACATATTTTTTTATTTTCATTAATTTTATTAAAATCTAGATACTTTTCTACCATTTCTACAGCGCCATCATTACTAATAGCTCCATGTTCCAATTTATCTGTTAAAAACTTTTTAGCTAGCTGTAGATTCTTTCCTCCAATATATAGTCCAATTCCTCTTTTAATTAACTCTGTTTTACTAACAGGTACTAATTTATCCATTGTTACTTCTTCCCAAAGTTTATCTGCCTTTTCCATTTCATCCATAGCAAATAATACAGAATTAAAGGCTCCTATAGAAGTGCCTGAAAAAACTGATATGTATTTAGTTAAATTCAACTGCTTTAAGGCTTTCCAAACACCAAGTTCATATGCTCCCTTTCCGCCTCCACCAGCTAATACTAATCCTATCTTCATAAATTGCCCTCTCTATTTTCCATTTTTTATTAAATAAATTATACTATAAAATTTAAACTTATAAAATATTCATAATTTTTCCTAATAATATTTTTATTTAACATTATTAGAATTAATTCTAAACTTTTAATTTTTATATAATAATAATTATTATGTATGATATACTATTTATGACATTTCATTTAGGAGCTGATTAATTTGAACACTAAAACATTTAATATAATTATTTCACCTGCAAAAAAAATGAATATAAATAATGACGATATTATAAGCGAATCTATACCATGTTTTATGGACAAGACAGAGTATTTATATAGTAATTTAAAAAATTATAGCTATGATGATTTAAAAAAACTTTTAGCTTGTAATGATGAAATTGCAGAGCTTAACTATTCTAGGTATAAAAATATGAATTTATATAAAAATTTATCACCTGCAATTCTTTCTTATGAAGGTATCCAATACAAATACATGTCTCCAGATTCATTTAGCAATTCAGAATTTGATTATATATCTAATCATTTAAGAATTTTATCTGGTTTTTATGGTATTTTAAAACCATTTGATGGTATCGTCCCTTATAGATTAGAAATGCAAGCAAAGTTATCAATAGGAGATAACAAAAACTTATACTCTTTCTGGGGAGATTCTTTATATAAAGAACTTACTAAAGATGCTAAAACTATATTAAATCTTGCTTCAAAAGAATATAGCAAGACTATCGAAAAGTATTTAACAAAGGATGATATTTTCATAACATGTGTTTTTGGAAATTTTGTTAACTCTAAAATTAAAGTGAAAGCAACAGAGGCTAAAATGGCTCGTGGACTTATGATACGCTATTTAGCCGAAAATAATATTACTGATATAGAAAAAGTTAAGGACTTTAAGGAACTTGGATTCTCTTATTCAAAAGAACATTCAAAACCTAATGAATTTGTTTTCTTAAAATAATGGCTTTTTTTAAAATAAGTATATTAGAAAGGATGTTCAAATTGGACATCCTTCTATATAGTAATATATTAAAATCTTGAAAAATTTAATATATTGAACTTTAAATAATAAATATCTTCAAATTAAACTAAATTAAAATTATTTAGACAAATTTAATGGAATAGGTATCCATTTCGCTATAATTTTTGCTAATTTAACTTCATTCTCTTTACAATCTTTATCTATCCAATGCTTCAATGTCATTATAAAACCTACTTGACAGTAAATTAGATAATGATGCAAATAAAAAAATTAAATACTACCATTTCTCTCTAAACTAGATTTTTTGCAACAACATGTAATATATAATGTATATTTTTATCTAATTTACTTGTATAAAAATTTCTCGCTCCTCATTTACTTTATTTTCCATAAATGTTATTATATATAATTGTAGAGTGGCCAAACTACTTATAATTAAATGAGAAAATAGATAAAATTAATGTCTAGTTAATTTTATAAAAATATATTCTAAATGGGGAGAGATTTTTTTATGAGATATTACATTTTAAGAACTAATGCAAAGTCAGATTATACTGCTAACAAATTAATTAATGGTTATAACTTTAAAATAAATAACTTAAATGCTGAAAGACTAATTAGTGATGCCAAAGATGAAGAAATTTTCTATTTACTATATAACATTTCTGAAAAGAAGTTTATAGAGCAAGGGTTAATTAAAAGTGTTGAATCAAATAAACCTTCTAACAAGTATGAAGCTTTATTTGCTGAAAGAAAACCCTTAAATATAAATTACTTACCATATTCAACTCCTAATTGTGGAATAATTCCAACTTCTAAAAAGAAGGTAGAAGAAATTCTAAATGTTGCAGTTTAATAAAAACTACTAAACATTTATTATTATTTTAAGTAATACTAGTTTAAATCTTGGAATAATAAAGGAGCTGATCTTATGATAAGCTCCTTTAAATTTTTCCTTCGTTTATTATATTATTTTAATTTCCATATATCTTCATTGTATTGAGCAATTGTTCTATCTGATGAGAAGAATCCTGCTTTACTGATGTTTATTAAAACTTTTCTATTCCAAGTTTCTCTATCTTCATAATCTTTAAATACTTTATCCTTAGTTTTAATATAATCTTCAATATCAAGTAACGTCATGAACCAGTCCTTAACTATTAATTCATGGTGAAGTCTGTTTAGATTAACTTCATCTCCAACCTTTAACATTTCATCACTTACTATAAAGTCAACTAGTTCCTTGATATTTTCTTTTTCATAATATTTCTTTGAAATATAGTCAGCTTTCTTATAATGCTCAATTACTTGTTCACTTGACTCACCAAAGATATAGATGTTATCATCACCAACTAATTGATGAATTTCAACGTTAGCTCCATCTTCAGTTCCTAAAGTTAATGCACCATTTAACATAAACTTCATATTACCTGTTCCTGAAGCTTCCTTAGATGCTAAAGAAATTTGTTCAGAAACATCACAAGCTGGTATTAACTTAGAAGCTTTAGTTACATTATAGTTTTCAACCATAACAACTTTTAAATGTTTGCTAACAAGTGGATCATTATTTATAATTTCTTGTAAGCAAAGAATTGTATGAATTATATCCTGTGCAATTATATAAGCTGGTGCAGCCTTTGCTCCAAATATCATTGTGATTGGAGTTGTTGGAATGTTTCCTGCTTTAATATCTAAATATTTATGAATGATATATAAAACATTCATTTGTTGTCTCTTATATTCGTGAAGTCTCTTTATTTGAATATCAAAAATAGAGTTTTCATCTATTTCAATATTTTGAGTGTCTTTTAAATATTTCTTTAATGCAATTTTATTATGCTTCTTTATTTCTCCAAGCTTTTTTAATACCTCTTTGTTATCAACATACTTACCTAAATCTTCTAATTTAGTTGCATCAGTCTTGAACTCATCACCAATAAGTTCTGTAATATAATTAGTTAATTCATTATTACAGTGGATTAACCATCTTCTAAAAGTTATACCATTTGTCTTATTATTAAATTTTTCTGGATAGATATCATAAAATGGTCTTAATTCTTCTTGTTCTAATATTTCTGTGTGAAGTGCTGCAACACCATTTACACTAAATCCATAATGAATATCCATATGAGCCATATGAACTCTATCATCTTTATCTATAATATAGACTCTTTCATCATCATATTTTTCTTTAACTAAGTTGTCTAATTCTCTTATAATTGGCATTAGTTGAGGCACAACCTTTTCTAAATAAGCTATTGGCCATTTTTCTAATGCTTCAGCTAATATTGTATGATTTGTATATGCACAAGTCTTGGTAACGATACCGATAGCTTCTTGCATTTCGATACCCTTTTCTCCTAATAATCTTATTAATTCTGGTATAACCATTGAAGGGTGTGTATCATTAATTTGAACAACTACATGCTCATGTAACTTGTGTAAGTCATATCCATTCTCTTCTGCTTCTAAAAGAATTAATTGCGCAGCATTACTTACCATAAAATATTGTTGATATATTCTTAATAAGTGTCCTGCTTCATCACTATCATCTGGATATAAGAATAATGTTAAGTTTTCTTTAATATCCTCTTTATCAAAACTTATTCCATCTTTAACTAAATCTTCATTAATTGTATCAATATCAAATAATCTTAATTTATTTGAAGCTTGATTGTATCCTGTTACATCTATATCATATAATGTTGAAGTTACCTTAAATCCACCAAATAATACATCAAATTTAATGTTAGATTTATTTAACCAACTTTCAGGAGTTATCCATGGGTTCTTTTCAGCTGTTTGTTTATTATTCTTAAATACTTGCTTAAATAATCCATAGTGATAGTTTAATCCAACACCATCTCCGTTTAAACCTAACGTTGCTATTGAATCTAAGAAACATGCAGCTAATCTTCCTAATCCACCATTTCCTAATGAAGGTTCTAACTCTATTTCTTCTATTTCAGTTAAATCCTTTCCATTAGCAGCTAACACTTCTTTAACTTCATCATAAAGGCCTAAATTTATTAAATTATTTGATAATAATTTTCCGATTAAAAATTCTGCTGAAATATAATATAATTTTTTACTACCTTTATTTGTTCCTTTATTTTTAATACATCCTTTTGTCATTTCTAATAATGCTAAATATACTTCTTCGTTTGTTGCTTCTTCTATTGATTTTTGAAATCTATTTTTTAAGATTTCAGCTAAATTATTTTTTACCATAATAAATTATCCCACCTTAAATTCATTATTTTTAATAATATTTAATAACTTATTTTATAATTATCTCATTTACAATTATATAATAACAATTTTTAAAAATAATCTTTGTACATTTTTTTTATTTTTTGTATATTTTTTATGTTACTTTTAAAAAATATACTATTTTTATACGTTTTCTTGTAATCTTTTTCATGGCTACCTCTTAAATCTTCAAAAAAATAATAGGCATACCTTTCAGTATACCTATTTTTAAAATAATTATTTAATTAAATGCTATCAAAATAATTTATAACTGTTTCTTTATCACTAAAATGATGTTTTACTGTTCCTATTATTTGATAATCTTCGTGACCTTTTCCTGCTATAACAACTATATCATCTTTACCTGCAATTCTACATGCATACTCTATAGCTTCTTTTCTATCTTCAATAACAGTATGACTATCCTTAATTCCCTCTAATATATCTTCTATTATTCTGTGTGGATCTTCTGTTCGTGGATTATCAGACGTTACTATTGCAACATCACTATATTTTTCAGCAATTGCTCCCATTAAAGGTCTCTTGGTTTTATCTCTATCTCCACCACAACCGAATACTGTTATTAATTTTCCTTTAACAACTTCCTTCATAGTTTCTAAAATATTTTCTAATCCATCTGGAGTATGAGCATAATCTATAACTATTGTAGATTTCATTTTATCATGATATACTCTTTCACATCTTCCAGCAACTGCTTTCATTGTATCAAAACCTTCTATGACATCATCTACATTTACATATCCACCAACAACAAGCATTCCTATAACACCTAATGCATTATAAATATTATAAAGTCCTGGAATATGAAGCTTAATACTTCCCTTAAATTCTTCATCTATATATAAGTCAAAAGTTGAACCATTTGCTTGTAAGTCTAAATTTTTAGCCCTAACATATCCAGAATTTACTCCATAAGAAGTAACAACTTTATTATCATTGCTATTCTCATATAATGTATCTAACATTCTTTTTCCATATTGATCATCACAATTTATAACAGTAGTTTCAGCTCCCTTAATAAACTTAAACTTTGCATTATAATAATTTTCAAATGTCTTATGATAGTCCATATGATCTTGAGTTAAGTTTGTAAACATACCTCTGCTGAAGTTTAATCCTTCTACTCTTCCCATTGCAGATGCATGAGATGATACTTCCATTAAGCAGTATTTACAGCCCGCTTCTCTCATATCCTTAATAAGTCTAAATAATTCTATAGCTTCTGGAGTTGTCATTGATGTAGGAATCATCTTATCACCAATATAATTGGCTATAGTTCCTATAAGACCAACCTTGTTTCCTGCATGTTCTAATATGTGCTTCATCATATATGTTGATGTAGTCTTTCCGTTAGTACCTGTTACCCCTAAGAATGTTAAGTCACCATCTTGTATGTTAAAGAATGTCTTTGCAATAATAGCCATACATTCTCTTGTATCACTTACCCTTATGTAAGCAACGCCTTCTTTAATATCACTTATATCTTTACTGTGAACAATTACCTTTGCACCTTTTTCTATGGCATCATTTATTAAATCATGCCCATCTACTTTTAATCCTATAACAGCAATAAAAAGACTTCCTTCTATTACTTCCCTTGTATCTCTTGTAATATCTATAACATTTATTTTTGTATAATCTATTTCATTTGTAGAAGTATAATCTAACTTTGAATTTTTCAATATTTCACTTAATAACATCTAAAATCTCCTTATCTTAAATTGATTTTCATTAATTATTTATAACAATGTATTTTATTATCTCATAATATTGTACATCATTTATAGTGCTTTATCTATAAAAAGTGATTTAATGAATAAATAAATCTATATTTTATTATATTCAATTCTTTTGTGATGCTTACTACTTTTATAAATAACACTTTTACTAATTATTTTTATTTAATCTATATATTTTTTATAAATTTTGTGGCATTTTAATTCCATTTATAATATAATTTAACAAATAGTTTTTTTAATTTTAGTCATCAAAGGCGATGATAAAGCAAATTAATAATTAAAAATACAGGTTATATTTTTATTTTTTAATTACTATTTGCTATATTTGAGCCTTTATCTAGATAGGAATTTTTTAAGGCTCGCATTTAGCGGGCCTTTATTATTTTATAAAAGGGGGCTAAAAACTTGTGTAGCTTTGTTGTATTTTCTTCTAATGAATTAAATTTTTCTTATTTATCAAATGCTTTAAAAAAACTTAAACATAGAGGGCCGGATAATAACTATGCTGCTATTGAAAATCATCTATCTTGGGGCTTTAACCGTTTATCAATAATGGATTTATCTTCTAATGGAAATCAACCTTTTAAATATAATTCATGCGAACTTGTATGTAATGGTGAAATATATAATTATTCATCTTTAAAAGAATTATTAAGTGATGAATATAAATTTCATTCAAATAGTGATTGTGAAGTATTAATACCTCTATATTATAAATATGGCATAGAGATAATGTGTAAAATGCTGGATGCTGAATTTGCTTTAGTATTATATGATGCTAAAACTAATTCCATAATGGCTGCTAGAGATCCAATGGGAATCAGACCTATGTTTTATGGATACACAAAAGAAGATCATAAAATTTCTTTTGCAAGTGAAGCAAAAGGTTTAATTGATTATTGCGATAATATTATGCCATTTCCTCCTGGACATTATTATAAGGATGGAGAATTTATTTGCTATAATGATTTATCAGATTCAAAGTTTATTAATAACGATAATTTAGAAACCATTTTTAACAATATAAGAACTAAATTAGTTTCAGCTGTAGAAAAAAGGCTTCATGCAGATGCACCTATTGGATATTTATTAAGTGGAGGATTAGACTCTTCTCTTGTATGTTCTATTGCTCAAAGACTTAGTAATAAGCCAATCAAAACTTTTGCTATAGGAATGAATACTGATCCAATAGATTTAAAATATGCAAAACAAGCTGCTAAATTTTTAGGTACAGACCATACTGAAGTTATAATAACAAAAGAGGATGTATTAAGTTCCTTAGAAGAGGTTATTTATCATTTAGAAACATTTGATATTACTACTATTAGAGCAAGTATTGGAATGTATTTATTATGTAAATATATCCATGAAAATACTGATTTAAAAGTTATTTTGACAGGTGAGGTAAGTGATGAATTGTTTGGTTATAAATATACTGATTTCGCACCTTCTCCAAGGGAGTTCCAAAAAGAATCTCAAAAAAGAATTAAGGAACTTTATATGTATGATGTTTTAAGAGCTGATCGTTGTATTTCTGCTCATGCTTTAGAAGGACGAGTTCCTTTCGCAGATATTGATTTTGTAAATTATGTGATGAGCATTAATCCATCAAAAAAAATGAATGCTTACGACAAAGGTAAATATTTATTAAGAAAAGCATTTGAAGAAGATAACTATCTACCTAAAGATTTATTATATCGTGAAAAAGCTGCTTTTAGTGATGCTGTTGGTCATTCTCTAGTAGATTACTTAAAGGAATATGCCGAAGAAAAATATACTTATGCTGATCTTGAATTAGCTAAAGAAAAATATAAATATTGCACACCATTCACTAAGGAATCTCTTCTTTATAGAGATATTTTTGAAAAATATTATTCTGGAAATGCTAAGTGGATTAAAGATTTTTGGATGCCTAATAAATCTTGGGAAGGATGTAATGTTAATGATCCTAGCGCTAGAGTTCTTTCTAATTATGGTGATAGTGGAAAATAGTAAAGTCTTAAGGAGCCTTTTTAATTTGTAGGCTCCTTTTTATAATTAAATAACTTGTTATTAAGCATATTCTATATTCTTAGTGATATAATTAATACAAAAGTTCTATTTTAGAGGTGAACATATGAAGGAAATCATAATAATTTTACTATTTATTATACTTATAGCTTTAATAATAGTAATTTACTATGGCGGAAATTACTTATACAACTTAGGTATAAACCCAAAATACCCAAAAGATTTAATATTTAAAAATAACTCTAATAAAGAAACAAAACAAAATGAAACTAGTGGTGTTTCTACTGTAGATAGTAAAACATGGTTGCTTAAATATAGTAACTATGAAGATTTATTTATTAAATCTAAAGACAATTTAATATTACATAACTACGTTATAAAAAATAAAAATACCTCTAGCAAATGGGTTATTGCCGTTCATGGCTATACTTCTCAAGGCATATATATGGCTTCATACGCTCAAAAGTTTTATGATATGGGATATAATATTATAATTCCTGATTTAAGAGGTCACGGTAAAAGTGAAGGTACCTATATAGGAATGGGGTGGCATGAAAGACTTGATATTGTTGATTTATCAAATTATATTGCTAATACTTATAAAGGTTCTCAAATTGTTCTTTTTGGTGTTTCCATGGGAGCTGCAACTGTTATGAATGCTTCTGGTGAAAAGTTGCCTCACAATGTTAAGGCAATAATAGAAGACTGTGGATATACCTCTGCTTGGAATCAGTTTGCTTATCAATTAAAAGCATTATTTAAAGTACCATCATTTCCTATGATGCAAGTAGCAAGCATTATTTGTAAAGTTCGTGCTGGATATTTTATTAGTGAAGCATCATCTATTAAGCAAATAAAAAAATCAGTGACTCCAACACTTTTTATTCATGGCGATAAAGATGGATTTGTTCCTTTCTTTATGCTTGATGAACTATATAATGCCTCACCTGTTGAAAAAGAAAAATTAATTATCAACGGTGCAGCTCATGCCAGAGCTAGCTACGTTAATCCTAAGTTATATTGGGAAACTGTAGAAAGATTTTTAAATAAATATATTAACTAAATTGCGCACTACATGGATGGAAAAAATGAAATATTAATTTGGAGGGAATATTGAAATTAAGCCGTAGAATTTAATCTTTGTGGAATTGAACTTGCGTAAAGAAGTTGTATTGAAGCGTCAGCGGCTTTTACAACTTTAGCAAGTTCAATGGAACAAAGATATAAATTCTAGGCGAAAATTTCACCGTTCCCGGAAAATAAATATTTCATTTTTTCGCCTCATGTAATGCGCAATTTATTTCATGTTTAATATTGATCTTGTTTTTATGATAAACTCAACTTCACTTGCAGCTTCAACAAATTCTCCATTAACCATGGCAACTATAGTTCCATCCATTCTTCCACCACATTCACCTATGCATCCACAAACTATTTTTTCATCTTTAAACTCCTTTTTCACTATATCTAGGTCTATTCCTGAACATCCTGGACACATTACTATCATTTTTTTATCTCCTTTTAATATGTATTTTTAAATTATTTATTTTATTATACAATATAAGCTACCTCAGAGGTAAATCCATTTATTGGATTAACCTCTGAGGTAGCCCGATTTTTGTCTAAATTTCTATTCCTTTTTTAAATTGGCTATTATATAGGTTTGCATAGAATCCATCTTTAGCTAAAAGCTCATCATGAGTTCCACTTTCAATAATTTTTCCATCCTTTAAAGCTAAAATCTTATCTGCATTTTTAATAGTGCTTAATCTATGGGCTATTACAAAAGTAGTCTTTCCTTTCATAAGTTTAAGCATTGCATTTTGAATTAATACTTCTGTTCTTGTATCTATTGAAGAGGTTGCCTCATCTAATATTAAAATGGATGCATTGGATAAAACAGCTCTTGCAATAGCTAAAAGCTGTCTTTGCCCTTGTGATAAATTACTACCATTATCTGATAATACTGTATTATATCCTTGCGGAAGTTGCTTTATAAAATGATGTGCATCGGCAATTTTTGCTGCTTCTATAACTTCTTCATTACTAGCAGATAATCTTCCATATCTTATATTTTCACTAACAGTTTCTGAAAATAAGTAAGTATCTTGAAGTACCATTGCTACTGTTTTTCTTAAACTTTCTCTAGTTATTTCATCTATATTTCTTCCATCAATTAATATTTGTCCACTATCAATATTATAAAACTTAGTCAGCAAATTAACTATTGTAGTTTTACCTGCTCCTGTTGGTCCAACTATTGCAATAACTTCACCCTTTTTGGCTTCTAATGAAACATTTTTTAATATTTCTTTTCCATTAGTGTAAGAAAAGGTTACATCCTTTAATTCAACATGACCTTCTATATTATCAATATCAACTGCATCTTTTTTATCCTTTTCCTTTTCTTCATCAATTACTTCAAATACTCTTTCTGCTCCTGCAAGTGCACTTTGAATAGTATTAAAAAGATTCATTATCTCATTTATTGGTCTTGTAAAATTTCTCATATAAAGTAAAAATGAAAATACAATACCAACAGTAAGTGCATATCCCTTTAAAATTAGGTATCCACCTGTAACTGAAATTATTAAATATGAAATATTATTTATAAAATTATTTATTGGACCCATAAATGAAGAAACACCTTGGGCTATTATTGCGCTTTTAGTAAGCCTTTCATTTATTTCTGAAAACTCCTCTTTAACCCTTTCTTCTTCTGAAAATAATAACACAACCTTTTGTCCTGATACCATTTCTTCAATATAGCCATTTAAATTTCCAAGCTCTTTTTGTTGCTTCACAAAAAAACCTTGAGTTTTCTTAGCTAATGTTTTTGTTGTTATAAAAGTTAAAGGTATTGTTATTATTCCTATTAAAGTTAATATTGGACTTAATAATATCATGGCAATAAACATTCCAATTATATTTATTATTCCAGAAAATAACTGAGTTACACTTTGAGATAAAGTTGTATTTATATTATCAACATCATTAGTAAGTCTGCTCATTAAATCTCCACTTGAATTATTATCAAAATATTTAAGTGGTAAACTTTGAAGCGCAGTAAATAATTCTCCTCTTATTTTAGCTGAAACTTTTTGCGATATTTTAATCATTACACTATTCTGATAGTAAGTTGAAAATATATTTACTAAATACATCAAAACTAATATCATACATATAAAGGCTAACCCCTTTATATCTCCAGTTTTAATAAATTTATCTATTGTGTATCCATTTAATCTTGTCCCTAAAATACTAATTAAAGTTGTTATAAAGCATAAAATAAATACTACAAATATATTAATTTTCTTTTCAATTAAATATCCAAGTAATCTCTTTATAGTTCCCTTAATATCCTTAATCTTTTCTACCTTTTTTCTATGCAATTGGTGAGGTCCAGCTCCTGGTCTCATTTGTATTGGTGACTTATTAGACATTTAAAACTGCCTCCTCTCCTAATTGTGATATAGCAATACTTCTATATATCTCACAATTTTTAATAAGTTCTTTATGAGTTCCTATTGCAGCAATTTCTCCGTTATCTAAAACTATTATTTTATCAGAATCCATTACAGCACTTATTCTTTGTGCTATAAGAAATACAGTAGAATCTTTCATTCTATTTTTAAGTGAGTTTTGTAACTTCGATTCTGTTTCCATATCTAAAGCACTACTTGAATCATCTAAAATTAGTATCTTAGGATTCTTTATTAAAGTTCTAGCAATAGAGATTCTTTGTTTTTGTCCTCCAGATAAATTTTTACCTCTTTGTCCAACTTCTCTATTGTATCCTTCATTACTTGAATTTATAAACTCAAAGGCCTGAGCATCCCTTGTTGCACTATCCATCATTTCTTCATTAGCATCTTCCATACCAAACCTTAAATTATCCGCAATACTTCCTGAAAAAAGAGTTGTATCTTGAAGAACAACACCAATAATTTTTCTTAGATCTTTTATTTTTAAACTTCTAACATCTTTATTTCCAATCATTACAGAACCAGATGTTGTATCATATAATCTTGGAATAAGTGATATTAATGAACTTTTACCACTTCCTGTAGGTCCTATTATTCCTATTTTTTCACCCTCTGATGCCTTAAATGATATGTCCTTTAATACATATTCACCATCTTTATTATATTTAAAATAAACATCTTTAAACTCAACATCAAAATTTTCTATTTTCTCTGTATTTTCTCTATCCTTTATTGATGATTCAATATCTAAAACTTCATTAATTCTCTCTGCAGATACTTTTGCTCTAGAAAAGTTAATGATAATCATTACTAGCATATTTAAAGAACCCATTATTTGAACTAAGTAATTAATAAATGCCATTATCTTACCTATTTCTAAGGAACCATTGTTAACATAATTTCCACCAAACCAAAGTACTGCTACAACACTTAAATTCATTATTAATGTAACAAGTGGCCAAAGCAATATAGTTACTCCTTGTGCTTTTATACTTGTATCCATTAATTCTTTATTGGCATTACTAAACCTTTCTCTTACCTTATTTTCTATAGTAAAAGCCTTCACTACTCTAACACCAAGTAAATTTTCCCTCATAACTAAATTTACATTATCTATTTTCTTTTGCATCTCTGTAAAAAATGGAATTGATTTTGAAGTAATTAAAGTTACACTTAATATAATTAAAGGAATTGCTATTAAAAATATCATTGATAATTTAACGCTAATTGTAAGTGACATTATTATACCACCTAAAAAAATTAGTGGCGATCTTACCATTCCCCTTAATCCCATCATAACCATATTTTGAACCTGAGTTACATCATTAGTTAACCTAGTAATAAGTGATGATGTTTTAAATTTATCTATTTCTAAAAATGATAAACTTTGTATCTTATCAAATAGACTTTGTCTAATATTTTTTCCCATATTCATTGAAGCTAAAGTTGCAAATATACCACAAAGCATTCCACCTAATATTCCTATAAAAGCAACTACTATCATTTTAAATCCAACATTTAAAACATAACTAATATCGCCATTTGCTATACCTATATCTATAATATCTGACATAAGCTTAGGTTGGTTCAAATCCATTATTACTTCAATAAACATCATTAAAGGTGCTAAAATTGTATAAATAATTGCATTTCCTTTAATATACTTAAGTAATTTAGTCATTTCTAGTTTTCATCTCCTTTTTGTTAATTCTCATAAATCTGTAATGTAATCTTTATTTATCTATTTTTCACCTAAATATTTATATTATTATCACGCATTAGTTAGGTACCTAATTATTCATTTCTAAGTATTAGTATAATTTTATACCTCCCATTCGTCAATACCTCTTACTTGTACTTTTTCAAACTTTATACATATTTTATGGGAATAATTTATTTTCCTACGGATAAAATAAATTAGGATAAAGAGTAATATTGTTAAGTTAATATAATCTATACTCCTACAGTTATATAACTTAACATATTAATTAATATATAGAGGAGGATTAATTATGAAGCATAATGAAAGTATCGGTTGTACTGTTACTGAGTGCAAGTTTCATTGCCAAGATGATAATTATTGTACATTAAATCACATTCAAGTTGTTACTCACACTAGTTGTGCATATAGCAAAGAATGTACTGATTGTGGTAGTTTTGTAAAAAAATAATACTACTACTTATATAAAGGGTAGTCCTAAGCTACCCTATTTTAATCTTTTTACTTAACAATAAATAAATTTTTATTGTTTTAAACATACTAAATATTATTAATAAATTTAAGGAGTGAAACGAATGAAAAAATTTATATGCTTTCTTTTAGCAATGTTAACCTTAGTATCTATGTTACTTTTTAGTTTACCAGTATCTGCAACTTGCATAGAAAACCCTTACTCACAGTTTATTGATGATCCATATTATGAGGTTACATCTGATTATATTACTGGAATAGTATCTAAGCTTTCTAATCTTTCTGCTTCAGGTAGTATTTGTATAGATTATTTAGGAGAGGAAATATTACTACATAGAGCCATATTATTTGCAACTCATAATATAGAAAGCTATTCAAGTAATCCAGAGTTAACTGATATTAGTGATGATATGATTGATAACTATACTGGTGAGATAAAAGAAATGAGAATTGAATTATCTAAATTAATTGATACTTATGGTAAAACTAAGGAACAATTCAAAGACGATACTGAATATATAAAGCAATATAAAGTAATTATAGATAAGCTTCAAAAAGACTTAGCAGAAGTTAAAGCTTCAGACAGTAATGAAATTGCATATATAAAACAAGCAATTGCAATTTTACAAGCATCTTATTCTATTTCATTACTTGATAATAAATGTGCTAAAAGTGAACTAGTTAAAGAAACTTCTAAAAGTGAAATCATCAACACTCAAGCCTATATTTCTAGATTAAAAGCACTTGAGTCTTCTTTAAAATAGAAAAAAGATAAGATGTTAACTGAAAAACTCAGCATCTTATCTTTTAAATTTTATTTTTTAAATTTTCATATTTTTAAATATCATAGGATATACTCCCATAGCAATTAAACTTATTAATAAATATCTTATAAATGAAAATATTGTTCCGCTTGGTAATACATATTTTAACCCAACTTGTAATACTAATAGTATCAATACTCCTAATAACACTCTTATTATCTTATTTGCCGTACTTGCTTCTACTGAAAAATTAACATATTTCTTTTCAATATATATTCCAATTATGAATCCTAAATAAGTTCCCATTCCCTTAATAAAATCTGCAGAATGTGCAAAAGTTAATGCAGGGATAAATATTGCAAATGTAATTATATATAATAACATTTTGTTTTGAAATTTATTATATAACTTATAACATACTAGAGATGTTAACACTCCTAATACTCCACCAACTATAACATCTTTTGGATAATGAACTCCTAAGTATAATCTAGAAAAACCAATTAAAATAATCATTATAGTGGCAATAATATACATTACTCTTTTCCTTAAATAAATTGCTATAGCTCCATAAAATGAAGATGCACTTTGAGTATGACCACTTGGAAATGAATATCCTGTTGCTGTTTGTTCTCTTAACGTTCTAATTCCCTCTTCTCCTATTGGTCTTTTCATCTTAAAAATATCCTTTATTGTACTATTTAAAAGTACACTAGTTAAAACAGAATAGGCTATATATTCTCCAAGCCTCTTATCTAATGTCCAATAAATAATTCCTATTATTAATATAATAACTATTTGTTCACCACATATAGTAATTAGTTGAAATAGAAAATCCCAAAATGGATTTGCTATACTTTGAATACTCCTTAAAATTTCTAATTCCATATTTTCCTCCGTATATTAATAATTAAAAAGATTTTTTTATCTCTTTATTTATAGCTTCTAAAGCATATGCTACATATAGTTCAGTACTTATTAATACAGCTCTTTCATCTATATTAAACTTATCATTATGATTTGGATAATCCCTACCAATTTCTTCATTTCCAGCTCCCACAAAAACAAAGACCCCTGGAATTCTTTTTTGATATATAGAGAAATCTTCACCTAACATCATTCTTGGTACCTTTATAATATCTTCTTCAGCAAATATTTTCTTAGCTGCCGCTAATGCTGTTCTTACAGCCTCAGCATCATTAATTACTGCTGGATGATGAGCAACATCATACTCAACACTTGCTGTTGCTCCATATGCAAGCGATGTACTATATGCAATTCTTTTAATTGCTGTTTGAATATGTTTAGCTGTTGTTGCATTAAAAGTTCTTATTGTTCCTTCTATTATAGCATTTCCTGAAATAATATTATGAGTTTGTCCTGACTGAATATGACCTATTGTTACTACTGCTGAATTAACTGGATCTATTTCTCTACTAATTATAGATTGTAAATTCATTACTATAGCTGCACAAACTAAAGTAGCATCAACACATTGGTGAGGCTTACCTGCATGTCCTGATTTTCCTGTAACCTTTATTGTAAATTTATTTGATGCAGCCATTCTTGGTCCTTCTTCTATAGATATTTTACCACATTCTATATCTCCAAACACATGTAATCCAAAAATTTCATCTACCTCATCTAAATATCCATGCTCAGAGATTAGCTTTGCCCCACATGAATTCTCTTCTGCTGGTTGAAATACCAAAATAACTTTCCCAGGAATACTATCCTCATATTTTTTTAATATCATGGCTGCTCCAAGTAATGATGCCATATGAGAATCATGTCCACAAGCATGCATTACCCCCTTATTTTCTGAAGCATACCTAACATCTGTATTTTCCTGTATCTTTAAAGCATCCATATCTGCTCTTAATGCAATTACCCTACCATTACCCTTACCAATAGTAGCAACTACTTCTGTTTTTATTCCTTCTTGATATTTAACACCTATTTTATCTAATTCCTCTTTAATCCTTTTAGATGTTCTATATTCTTCCATACTTAATTCAGGATATTTATGAAAATCCTTTCTTAATGAAATTATATAATTACTTATAAGCTTTGTTTCTTTTAAAATATCCATATTTCATCACCCCTTTTAAATTATATATTTTTTTGCAAATATTGTATATTATTTTAAATAAATCATTTAACTTTTTGTAAATATATGGTAATATTTTTATAGTAAATATTTTATTCGAGGTGAAATTATGAAAAGAAAACTATTAATTTTAAGTTGTACTGTTGTTTTATGTTTATCTTTAACATCCTGTGGATTAAAAAGTGCAATTACTGGAGATAAAACTGCTAGTACTGATGATTCAAATGCTACAGAAAATATTTCTGAAAATGAGAATGATGTAACAAGGACTGAGACTACTGATGAAAATAATAATACTGCTTCTACTGAAGAGAATTCTGATGATGCAGTTTTAACTAATAATAATTCATTTGTAGAAAGTAACTCTTCTACTCCTAATGTTACTCCAGATAAATCTGCAATTTCATCAACTACTAATACAGTAAATAGGAATTGTAGAGTTTTTTACTTTAATAAAGTAGATCTTAAAACTTATTGTGTTGATACAAATGTTAAAGTAACAGATAATGCTTTTGTTACTGCATTAACTGAGCAATTATACTCTGCACCTAACGGTAATAACAATTTTGTAGTATTATCTAAGGATTATGGAGTAAGCTCTGCAACATTAAATTATAATACTAATGTCTTAACTGTTGTATTTAATGAAAACTTTATTAAGGATATGGAACTTTCTACTGAAGTAGCTAATGGAGTTATAGAGGCAATAGTTAATACTTATGGATATAATTATGGTGTAGATAAAGTAGCTGTTTATTTTGGAGATCAATTATATACTGGTATTGATGGAACAGCAGCTGCTGGATATTGTTCAGTAAATTATAGTAATGTATTAAAACTTAATTAATGAATAATTAAGCAGTAAATAGGTTAACATAACTTTTAATCTATTTACTGCTTAAATCTTAATGATTTTCTATAATAGTAAAGAAATTTCTTTTTATTAACAAAAACTCTTCCATATCATTTAAAAATTGAAGTAATTGAGCTCTACTTTCAAATTCTTCTCTAGTTTTGGGTAATTCCATTTTTTTAAATTCATTTCTTAAAATATCTAAATCTCTTAACAGTGATTTACAATTATTCATCTCACTTATATTTTCTGCAACACACAATGTAAAGTCTGCCATAATATTCATTTGTTCAACAGGTATATTAAATCTCTGGAAATGTACTCTCATCCTTTTTATTATATCAAACTGATTAATTCTCATATTTATATAATCTGTGTAATATGATGAACTTTTAAAGAAATTATTATTTACTATTTTATAAGCAGTTTCTTTGCTTTCATATAATTTCTTTTCAACTTCATTTATAAGCTTTTGTTCATTAATATCCACTGTATGCGTTATTAATGACTTTGACATTTTACTTATTATAATTCTATAATGCTCTTCAATCCATTCCTTATCATATTTAAATTTATCTTCAAGGGAAGGCATAAAAATATTAGCAATTGCAGCCACACCTATTCCAATTATCATTAATAATATTTCATTAAAAATTAATGCAATTGTTATGTGATTAGCAACTAAAAAATGTGTTGATAAAACTACAGCTGGCACCATTCCTTCTTGTGTTTTTAACCTTGAAGTAATAGGTATCAGAATTATTAAAAACAGCCCAAAAATTAATGCTCCATTTCCTAATACACTATATAAAATTACTGATATTAAAATTCCTATACTACATGCAACTATTCTTTTATAACTTATAATTAAAGCTTTTTTTCTAGTGTCTTGTATACTCAATATAGCAATAACAGCTCCAACTGTTGCATACTGTAGACCTAATATATTACCTATAATTAAGGCTATAGTCGCTGATATTGCCATTTTAAATGCTAAGTTATATATGTACTTCAAATCCCTTCATCCCCTCTGTTTATATACTTCATATTATATAATAATAATGTAATATATAAAATACAATTTAAAATACACCTTTAGAATTATAATGAATTTGTGGATAAAATATTCTTATAACAAAAAAGAGATTTTTCCCTAAAGACAAATCTCTTTTTTGAATTATTTTACTTTCTTATATTGGTTATGACTATTGAAGCTAATGAAATTATTATAAGTATTATTAATAATACTCCCGCTAATTTTACAAAAATCTCATAATTTATTATATTTTCCTCCCCCCAACACTCTAATCTTCAATTCCTTTAGATTTACCCTTTTTAATTATTTATAAGTAAAAAAGCTCTTTTGAAATTTATTTAAATACTTTTTCTATCTTTTATTTTATTATATTACCAAAAATTAACATCATCAAGTTGTATATATTTCTTAACTTAATGAAGATATTATAATTTATGAAAATACGGTTAAAGCTATGTTATAATCTACTTATTCATAGTTAACAATAATATACAGTTATTATTAAAATTTTAGAAATTCAGAGAGGTATATATGAAAAACTTAAAAATTTATTTTACATCTGATATGCATGGATACTTATATCCAACAAACTACATAGATAAAGAACCTAAAAATATTGGTTTAATAAATATGATTAATGATTTCAAAAAAGACGGTAATACATTAATTATCGATGCTGGTGATACTATTCAAGGTTCACCTCTTACTTATTATTTAAGTGGCAAGAAATTTAATATACATCCTATTGCAGATATTATGAATGCTGCTGGATATGACTTTGTAACTCTAGGAAATCATGATTTTAATTATGGCCTATTATATTTAAGAAAATATCTTCGTACATTAAATGCCAAGTGCTTATGTGCAAATGTTGTTGATAAAACTGGAGAATTACCTATTTTACCTTATTCTATAAAGACTTTAGAAAATGGTTTGAAAGTTGGAATTATAGGAATAACAACAGATTTTATAAATCACTGGGAAAGAACTGAAAATATAGCTAACATAAGCATTACTGATACCTTTGAAGCTGTAAAATATTATTTTGATGAAGTAAAAGCAGCATCAGATATCGTCATTGGACTTTATCATGGCGGGTTTGAGTATGACTTAAACTCACATAAGCAACTTATGTTTACAAGTGAAAATATAGCTTATAAATTATGTTTAGAATTTGACTTTGACATCTTACTTACTGGTCATCAACATATGTCATTAGCAGATACTATAATTAATGGTACTCATGTTGTTCAAACACCTCAAAGAGCTACAAGCTATGTACAAATAGAATTGAATTTAAATGATGATAGTAGTAAAACTATTACCTCATCTCTTCAAAAGGTTAAATTAAATTTTGAAAATGAAATATATAATAAATATTTACCTTTAGAAAATGATGTTCAACAATGGTTAGATACTCCTATAGGATTTTTAGATGAAAATTTATATCCATCTTCTCATTTAGATATGGCTCTAAATGGTTCAGCTTTAGCTAACTTTATAAATGCAGTTCAACTTGCTGAAAGTAGTGCTGATATCTCATGTACTTGTTTCTCTAATGAAATAAAAGGATTTGATAAAAATGTTACTGTAAGAGATGTTGTATCTACTTATATGTTTCCAAATACACTAGTAATAGTCGAAATTAATAGGACTCAATTAAAAACAGTATTAGAAAGATGTGCTAGCTATTTTAGCAATAATAATGGAAATATATCAATTTCTGATACATTTTTAAAACCTAAAATACAACATTATAATTATGACTATTTCGCAAATATAGATTATACTTTTGATTTAAATAGACCTGTTGGTGATAGAGTTGTATCTATAAAGTTTAAAGGTAAAGAATTAGATGATACTTCTAAACTTTCTCTTGTTATGAATAATTATAGATCAACAGGAGTTGGTGGATATGATGTATATAAAGAATGTCCACGTTTAAAAGAAATATTAGTAGAAATGCCTGAAGTTATTATTGACTATTTTATAAAGCATAAAAATGTTAAAGTAGATAAAACTAGATATATTAATATTATTCACTAGTATTACCAATGGTTATTTTTACTTCTCTTTCTGTTATAGAAAATTGTTGTTAATATAAAAACACCTCCGGGGTTAATCCATATATTGGATGGACCCCGGAGGTGCATACATTTTTTGTAAATTTCAGTTATTCATTATTAATAATTTCATTTAATAAATCTGGATAGTCAGTAAAGAGTCCATTAGCACCAGCTTTAATTAATTTTCTCATATAAATTGGACTATTAACTGTATAGATATTTACTTTAATATTATTTTTATTAGCTTCTTTTATAAGCTCTTCTGAAACTAATCTTAAATCAGGATGTATTGCATTTGCTCCAACTTCTTTAGCATATTGTATTACATTTTCTATAGGAGCATAATATAACAATCCAGTCTCAAATTCACTATCTATTTCTTTACAAATTCTTATTGATTCATGATTAAAACTTGATAATATTATTTGCTTCTTTAATCCATACCTATTAACTAACTCAATTACATCTCTTTC
>NZ_CAKVJA010000010.1 GCF_934754925.1 uncultured Clostridium sp.
TATGATACTATCTTTTTTGTTTCAGTCCCTGGCTTCATACCACAAATTAAAATTTCTCCACTTGTTGGAGTTAAAAGACCATTTGCCAACTTTATTAATGTACTCTTTCCACTTCCATTCGGTCCAAGTAAACCTACTATACGGCCCCTATTTATAGTTAGGTCTATTCCATTTAAAGCAGTTTTTCTACCATAATTTTTAACTAACCCCTTGCATTCCAATACTGAATTACCCATTATTCCATCTCCTTTATAACCTCTTTTAATGTAGTTAATAATCTATTTTTATCAAATCCTATCTTTTGCATTTTTTCTAAAAATTCTTTGATTTCATCCTTTGCTAAGGTTGTTTGCGTGTCTTTAATAATATTGCAATCCTGCGTTATAAATCTTCCACTTGTTCTTACACTATAAACTAACCCTCTCCTTTCTAATTCTGCTAAAGCCTTTTGCATGGTATTAGGATTCACTGTTGCTTCACTTGCTAAATCCCTTACTGATGGAAGCTTTTCACCTATTTTATACTCACCTGATACTATTTTTAATGTTATCTGCTCCACTAGCTGAGTATAAATAGGCCTGTTATCTTTAAATTCCCATGTCATTATCTCAACTCCTTATTTTGTATTATTGTATTACGTCCTTAATACAATAATATAATTTGAGTTTATATTTGTTAACCATATTTTGGATGTTAAGTTATTTTTTATATATATTTCTTGTGCACCATTTATCAATATTAGATTAATTTTTAATATTTGAGCCACTATTCTATAATCATTTCTAATAATAAAAAAAGCCTTCCCTGGGGTTAATCCAAATATTGGATTAACCCCGGAGGAAGACCCTTTTATTTACAATTCAACTCTTTTATATTTATTTCTCTATCACATATATCAGCTACTACTTTATCATGCGTAACAATAACCACTGTTTTACCTTCATTATTTAATTCCTTCAATAATTTTAATATTATAGCTTTATTATCTTCATCTAAAGACCCTGTAGGCTCATCAGCTAATATAATGTCATTTTTCTTTAACATTAACCTTGCTAAAGCAACTCTTTGTTGTTCTCCACCACTTAATTCAAATACTTTATTATTTAACTTATCTAATAATCCTACCTTATCTAAAGCCTCTTCTTTTAACTTATTCTTATTTTTACCCTTAACATATTCTAAAGCAATATCTAAGTTTTTACTTACTGTATAGTTATCTACTAAAGCATAATTTTGAAATAAATATCCTATATTATTTCTAAATAAATTTAATTTTATCTTTTCTTTATCATAAGGATTTTTATTACCACATATTAAAACTTCACCTGAATCAGGCTTATCTATTAATCCAATAATATTTAGCAGTGTACTTTTTCCGCTGCCACTAGCTCCTGTTATCGCTATCATTTCACCTTTCTTTATTGAAAAATCTAAATTCTTAAATAAATATTTATTACCATACTTTTTATCTATATTTTTTAATTGTATAATCATCTCAATATACCCCTAATTTATTGTTTACTTTATTTTTAAAACACTTAGTATCTCATTATTTTCTATTTTCTTTAATACTAAATACATAATTAATATCTCTAACAAAGCAAGTGGAGTTATTACTTTTAGAATCTCTATAAACGAGAACATCCCTAAAATATATCCTCCAATTAAAATGGCCAGCCAAGCGCCTACTATTAACAAAATTAATTTATTATGTCTTTTTATATATGAATATCCATTTATCTTTCTTATAGCATTAATATATTTATTTCTTTGTATATAATTTATTATCATATATATTGTTAACAATATTTCTAAAAGTAAAGTTATTACCATGGAAATAATATATTCTTTAATTTCATTTTCAAGTTTAACTACATAAGAATCAACATTACTATATAATGTATAGGCACTAAGTATGTCTTTTTCCATATTTAACTCTTTTATAGAATCATATATTTTTGAATAAGCATCACCTTCAACACTACCATTAACCTTAGCAAAAAAATGATTATTGCTTACATACTTAGAATAACTATCTCCACCAATATTTTCTGAATTTATTACAATATGAATAGCATCTTTAATACAGTTTTGATTTTTCTCTTCTAATAATGGATTATATAAAAATGATTCTTGTCCATTCTCAGTATATATAATTTCAACCTTTATTTCTGGATGCTCTACCTTTTCAATATTCATATGCTCATTATAAAGATCTTCATTTATGAATCTCTTAAACTGATATACTTCTTTATATAAATTTAACAAATCAGCTTCATCTTCCTTATACTTTTCTGGAACTAATATAATTAAATAGTCTCCATACTCATCCTCTATAGAAATTATATTACCATTTGTATCACGTATTGGATTTTTCCTTAAGTATTCTGCATTTACCTCTAATGCATTTCCATCAATGGGATCATATTCTTTTCTTTCATTTAATCTTTCTTCTTCATAAAATCTATTATATAAAATATAATCTGATGGACTAACAAGAAGTCCTCTCTTATTATTGTAATACTTAAAAAACTCCTTACACCTTAACCCTTGGTTGTAATCCCAAATAAATTCTTCTGAATCTCTATATTTGTTGGTAATATTAACATACACGTATTCATTAGTACTTTTCCATTTTTCTAAATTCTTATTTTGGGAAATTAAATTGTTATAGTTACTGATTAAATTAATCATTATGGTCACTAACACAATAGAAAAAGTTACTTTTGTAATATAATTTAAACTTTGAATAAGTGTTATTGGCTTTTTATTATTTAGCATATTTTTTATTTTTATATTATCTATATTTAATGACATTATCATTTCTACAACTATTAAAATTATTGAAAACACTAATAAAACAATGCTCAAATTCTTTAAATAATCCACTACATACTTGAATTTATTATAGTAATATAAATAAAACATTACTATTAAACCAGAAGCAACTAATGTATAAAGATGCATTGTTAAAATCTCCTTAAATACATCCTTAAATATTATTTTTCCATCTGAATGTCCCAACATTTTCTTTACAGCAAATTCCTTATATCTAAAAACTATATAATATATAAATGCTAGTACAATTGATATTAATAATATTGCTATTAGTATTAAATATTTTAACTCTATAATATTTAATATGTTATTTTTATCAATATTACTAGTTACTGTTTCATCAGCTAGTTCAAAATTTAATGTCTCTGTAAATTCCTGTTTTATATTCTCCAGTTCTTGTAAATCATCTGTTTGTATTAAATATTGCCCAATAATATTTTCATTTACTGCTTCACTTAAGCTTTTTATTCTAATATTTAAATTCCTATTGAATACACCAATTTCTTTATTTTCTGATGATAAGTATCTATTATTTAAAAACAAATTTTCAATAGAATTTTCGTATTTAATGTTAAATTTATCTCTTAATTTATTTTCATCTGCTAAAGTAGTATATATATCTACTACTATTTCATTTGAATCTGTAAGTTCATCATACACTATTTTATAGATATTAATTCCCTTACTCTTACTTAATCTTTCTATTTGTCTTAATTTCTCTGATGTGCTAACATCATTTCCACCTTCATTTACCTTTATTATTTTTACATCTTCAATATATATTGATTCTAGCTCTCTCACAGAAAATACTTGCAAATATACAAATGATATTAATAAATAACTAATAGTTAATAATGATATAATTACCTTTTTCATAAACTACGCTCTTCCCTTTACCCCTATTCTGATAAATAAATTTCTAAATTATTATTTATTTTTTTCAATGCCTCTTCTATATTTATTTCACCTTCAATATATTCTATAATTTCATCTTTAATTTTATCTAAAATGATATTATTAACAGTAACTGCCTTATTTAATGAAGAAACATCATTTATTATATTTTCAATATCTTGATCTTGTAATTTAATTGCTTCTAATACATCACCTTCACCATTTTCATCCATAGCAACAACTCCAGATTCATAATTCTTAATGCTATTTAAAGTATGTTTAAATACATCTCTATTAACAGATAAATTACTAAATTCCGAGCTATAAAAACTTCCATTTAATAATGAATTAACAAATTCTTTAGCTATATCCTTATTTTTAGAATTTGAATTTATCCCTACAACATCTATAGCTTTAAAGTAGCTACCATTATCTCCATTCCACAATGTGTAATCACATTTATATTGTTCTTTAATTCCATTTATAAATAAAATATCTTTATAGTTTTTTATATTACTAATATTCATATTTGCATTTTTATTAACTAAATATAGTGAAAGAAAACTATTACTATATTGTCTGTTATCTCTAATAATTTCTTCTTCACTCTCTGATAAATTACTAACTGTTAAATCATAAATATTCTTAAATTTGTTTAAAGCATCTTCTATAGCGTCAATATTTAAAGTTTTATCGTCTCTTAAAATATTAGTAGATATACTTTCATAAAAAGTATCAATAAGCTCTTCTGCTGAGGATATATTTAATATTATTTCTTCATTTTCTATATTCTCTTCGCACCTTGAAATTAATGAATTTAAGTCTTTTATGTTAGATACATTTTCTCCAATTATTATTGGCATATTAAATGCTGTAGGAACAGCATATATAACATCGTCCTTTGCATATGCATTTACTATATTGCTAAATAAAATCTCATGATTATTAACTACTATCTCATTTATATTTTCCAAAAGTCCTTTTTCAATATAACTATCTATATTTAGGTAATCTAAAAATAAAATATCTGGCCCCTTACCTGCTAAAAGCTCTGTATTTAAAGTAGTTATTGCATCATTTTCCGTTATCTCTTTATCTTCTGATATACCATATGTATATTTAAAATTTATTTCCGGATAATCATATTTAAAGTTCAAAACATAATTTCTAATGGTATCATTTTCATATAATGAATAAATAACAAATTCTTGCATATCATTATTTTCTAAACTTATTTTTTCTGTAGAATCTCCAAAAGTATATTTATATATTTGTTCATTATCTTCGTTATCTCTTCCATAGGTCAATATAGTATTATCATCTATAACTACAAATTTATTTAATTCCATATCTGTATTGCTTAATTGAGTGTTATCTATATTAAAAAGTAATTCTACTTCATTATTATCGTATTTATATTTGTATACTCCTTCATTACTTTTAAAGTAAATATCATCTGAATCCTTATTGGTGAAAAGAATATAGTTATTATAATCACTTATTTTATCAATAGATTTTATATGTTCTCCTGTTTCTATATCATAAATATCGATTTCCTCTTTATCACTATCATCAATAATTAATTTATTATTAGATAATTCTATATTAGGTATAATAACCTCATTGTATTCTCGAATTAACTTATTACTATGTATATCATAATGTAATACTTTATCTTCAACTTCAGAGTACACTATTAAATCTTTATTATTTATATATGCTTGTCTAACTTCACTCTCCAAATCTAATTGGATTATTTCTTTAGTATTAATATCAGCAAATAATATCCTTTCACTACTATTATCATTATCTAAATAATGAAAAATAATCTTTCCATCTGAATTTAAATCAGTAGATATAATTGTATTGGTACCTTTTATTATTGATCTTATAAATTCTGTATCTATCTCTTTCCATGAGTTAAAATCATTATCAACTTTAAAATATACTAAATCATCATTATTATTACTTCCCAATATTATTAAACTTTCATCATCTTGTTTAACAATTTTAAATATCTTATTTATTTCATCTAAAATTCCGATTTTTTCTTCTGATAAAAAGATATCTTGAATATCTTCTTTTTCTTTATTTGAACATCCTGTAATATTTAATAAAACTAATATACTTATAATAAAAAGATTAACTATATTTTTAAATTTTTTCACATAATTTTCCCCCTAAAATCAATACTTAAATTTATTAAATTCCTACCTAAAATATTTCTAAGTAGGAATTTAAAATTCTTATTATTGTAAATAAAGCACTTTATTTAGTATCATAGTAAGATTCATTTCCAGTAAGTGTTCTAGCCACACTTGCATAAGATGTATATCTTGCACTCGTCCAACTACTCTTTGCAAGCTTTCCTTTACCATTTATAGCACTCGACATATGAGTATTTTTAGCATGATAATAGTTTGAATAACACTCTGTGAATGTTACTCCATGATATAATGTACCTCCTCCAACATAGCTCTTAGCAGCCATTACTATTGATGAGTTTGATAATATAATTCCCCCTAAAACTAATGCTGTTAATGACTTTTTAATACTTTTAACTTTCATTATTTCGTCCCCCCGAACTTATTTTTTTGGATACCGATATCACACTTATATGTTAATCTATTTTATTACATTTTTACCATATTCATAATAAATTATTTGTTTTTTCTAATTTTTGCTCATGATTCCCTAAAAATATGCACTTTTTATTTAAACGCTTTCATTTTTTATTTATTTTCTATAAAAACCTATACTTTTTGATAAATATATTTAATATTTTTTGTGTTTATTTTTGTTTTTTTGTAACTTTTTACAAATTTTATCTGTTGTGTTATTTTTTTGATGTATTTCATTGAAGCACATATTGGAAATATGATAAAATACTCTTCGATAACGTTTACTATTTTATAAATAAGGAGATATATATGCTTAGAATTTATATTTGTGAAGATGAATATTATCAACAACTTTATTTGGAAAAAATAATAAAAGATGCTATTTGTATTGAAAATTATCATATGGAAATTTCATTAATGACTAATGATCCTTATGAGTTATTAAATGATATAAAAGATACAAAACATACTGGAATATACTTTCTAGATATACACTTAAAATCAGATATTAATGGAATTCAACTTGCAAAAAAGATACGAGATTATGACCCTAGATGTTTTATAGTCTTCATAACGGCCGATAAAAATAAGAGTAATGAAATTTTCTTATATAAGGTTGAAGCTATGGATTATATCATTAAAACTGATTTTATTAATTTACCGCTAAGAATAAGAGATTGTCTACATAGCGCATACACTAAATACACATCTAAAAATACCAAATTACAAAAAATATTTTCAGCAAAGGTAGAAGATAGTATAGTAAATGTTAATTATGATGATATATTATTCTTTGAAACTTCACCAACTATTCATAAAGTATTGCTTCATTATGATAATAAAGTAATAGAATTCTATGGAAAAATGAAAGAATTAGAAAGAACTTTAGATAATAGATTTTGTAGATGTCACACTTCTTTTATCATAAATAAAGAAAAAATCAAAGAAATTAATATAAAAAACAGAATAGCTTATCTAGTTAATAATAAAAAGTGCCTTATTTCAACTCGTGGAATTAAATTACTTACTAAATAGAAAAATATTCCTCTGGGGTTAATCCAATATTTGGATTAACCCCAGAGGAAGACCCTTTTATTTACATTTATTTTCTTAAACTTTCATTTCTAACTATTACATCATGACCTGTATAAGCCATTGCTAAAGCAGCTATTAATAATCTATCGTGTGCTTTACTTGTTGTTGTAGCATTTGCCATTTCAATACTATGCCCTACCATTGGACAATCTGTTATTCCTATATATGGGTGTATAGTTGGTGCAACATGACTTACATTTCCTATGTCACTTGAACCACCAGTTGCCTTAGCTTCTTTTATATCTGTAATACCTAATTCTCTTAAGTTGTTATTAAACATTTCTGATAATATTTCATTAGTATTTAAGTCGTCATAAGGTAATTCATATCTTTCCATTTCAAGTGTTGCTCCAGTCATTAAAGCTGCACCTTCTGCAATCTTTTTAACCTTTTCTACAACTTCAGTTACTCTTTCCTTAGTAGAGGCTCTAAAATAGAAATCTGCAATTGCTTCATCTGGAACTATATTAGCTGCAACTCCACCCTTAGTTATTATTCCATGCATTCTTACATCTGATGTTACATGTTGACGAAGTGCATCTATCCCATTAAATAATTGAATAACACTATTTAAAGCATTTATTCCCTTTTCTGGACATGATGCTGCATGAGCAGTTTTTCCTTTATATATGAATCTTATTGGATATAATGCGCTACTTGATCCACTTGCTCTAGTTTCTCCATCTGGATGAACTATCATAGCTGCATCTAACTCATCAAACACACCAGCCTCTGCTAATATAACTTTTCCTCCATTAGTTTCTTCTGCTGGGGTACCATATACTATAACTTTTCCTCCGATTTCATCTAATACCTTACTTAAAGCAACACCTGCACCTGCAGACATAACCCCTATCATATTATGTCCACATCCATGGCCTATTTTAGGTAATGCATCATATTCACATAAATATCCTATAGTCATTCCAGGTTTTCCACTATCAAAAGTTGCTTTAAATGCAGTATCCATACCTGCTATTGGAGCTTCTACTTTAAAATCATGTTCTTTTAAAAATGTAGTTAATGCTTCAACAGCCTTATATTCTTCATTTCCTAATTCCGGGTTATTATATATGTAATCACTTATTTGTGATAATCTTTCTTTAATTAATTGACCTTCGTTATATATTTTAGTTTTCATCTTTTATTCCTCCCATATTATCTAGATTTTTAGTTATATAAAAATATACTCGCTATCTATTATAGAAAACTATTGTCACCAACAATCTTCTATAACAGATATTGAGCATATTTTTAACTACATATTTATTTATCTATACTTAATTTTAAATCTTATGCCCAACCCATCATCATAGCACAAGTTATGAATATAATACCTAATGCAAATAATATAATTTGTAATGGCATTATCCACTTGAACCATTTTGAGTAAGGTATTCCTGCAACTCCTAAACAAGCCATTAATACTCCTGATGTTGGGAAAATAGCATTTGAGAAACCATCTCCTAATTGGAATATTAATACTGTAGTCTGTCTTGATATTTCAAGTAAGTCACCAAGCGGTGCTAAAATAGGCATAGTTAAAGCTGCTTGTCCAGAACCTGAAATTACAAAGAAGTTTATAAACATTTGAACTGGTAACATTACACATGCTGCTAATAATGATGGTAATTTACCTATAAATGATGATAAACCATATAATATTGTATCTATTATTTGAGCATTTTCAGCAATTATAACTATAGCTCTTGCAAATCCAATTACCATAGCAGCTCCAATCATATCTTTAGCCCCTGCTACAAATGCTTCTGCCATTTCATCAGCCTTTAATCCGCCAACTATTCCTGCAAATATTCCTGTTATTAAGAATACTGCTGCTATTTCTGGAATCCAGAAACCTTGTTTTAAAACTCCCCAGATAATAACTGCTAAACAAACACCAATAGATGCAATAATAATTTTATGTGAAAGTGTAAATTTAATTTCTTCACTTTGAGTTTCACTTAACTTTTCACGCTTTTTTTGGTCTAATTTATACATAGGACTAAATTCAGGATTTTTCTTAACTTTTCTTGCATAAATCATTAAGAATATAATTCCTACAACTGTAGTAATAACCCATGCAATAGTACGATATGCTACTCCTGAGAATAATGGAATTTCAGCTATTGATTGTGCTATACCAACTGTAAATGGGTTTAACATAGCTGTTGCAAACCCTACAATACATCCTAAATAACTTATACCAACTGCTAATATACTATCAAATCCAAGTGCTAACATTAATGGAACTAATATAGTTATAAATGGTATAGCCTCTTCTGTCATACCAAATGTTGCTCCACCAAGAGAAAATAATGTGAATATAATAGGAATTATTAATATTTCATTCCCCTTAAATACATTAACAACTTTAGCTATAGCTGAATCTATTGCTTTTGTTCTAGTTATTAAACTAAATGCTCCACCAACTACAAATAAGAAAGCTATAATTTCTGCTGACTGTTCAATACCTTGTATAGGTGCTTGCATTATTTTAAATAAACCTTGAGCTTCATTCTCAACATATGTAAATGAACCATTTAAAACTAGAGTTTTACTTTGTCCATTAACTTCAGTAACAACTCTCTCATATGCACCACCTGGTACTATGTATGTTGCTATTGCCATTATAATTATTATTGAAAAAATAATAACTAACGTATGTGGAACCTTTATTCCACCACTAAACTTCTTAAAGAAACCTTTTCCTTCGTTTCTTGCTACACTTTGCATAAGTTCTTGCTCCCCCCTAGATTAAATCTCTTGACATCATAGTTTGAAGGAGATAATCCTTTAAAGCTATTTTATTAAAGCAATTATACTTTTAGCTCTTTTATATTTTTCAATAAAAAAAGCCTTGAGCTTACCACCCAAGACTATACATTCAATAAAATACTAAGAACTTAATTAAAGTATTTATTATAAATAATATAACCGTTGTGATAGCTCTTCACAAAAATTTTGTGACAGTGTTATGCATATTTTACATAACCCCAACGGTATAGTCTTAAAGCATCAACTATACGTTTCGGCGAAACTTCCTTTCTGTTTACATCATTGTGCTTACCTCAATAAACATACTCTTAAATATCGCAACCTCTATCTACTTCATATCTATTTGTCAAATTAATACTCTTTTAATATACACTATTTATGCATTAAAGTAAAGATATTTTTATATATTTCCGTATAATTATTTAATATCTTACAAAAATATTAATATTTTTATTTTAAATTACCCTCTTACTTCTACATAATATTCTCAATTTCTTTCTTATTATAATTTTAATACTTATCCAATAAATGTAACAACCTCCGGGGAACATCCATTATATGGATGTTCCCCGGAGGTCCTTACATTTATTTGAAGTTTATTATTTTTAATCTATGAAGAGCTCTAGTCGCCATTATATATTTAACTAAATCATCTGTGTTTTCATCAAAATTAACTATTACAACTCCATCAAACTCTAATCCTTTTGCATAATATGAAGGAACTATAACTCTACCGCCTCTATAAATTACATCTTCTCTATCAAAAGCTAAAATCTTAGTAAATTTCTTAAGCTCTGGCGCTATCTTCTTAAGATCTTCTTTATCTTTAGTTATAATTGCAATATTATCATAGTTTTCATCATCATATTCTTCTAAGGTTTCTAAGATAGTGTCTATTAAATCATCTTGATCCTTAACTTCAACTTCTTCAACATCATATTTACCTTTTCTAACAAATGGTACTATTGCATTTTCATCTAATAACTTACTTGCATACTCCATGATTTGGAATGTTGATCTATAACTTTTATTTAAAGCATAGTTCTTAACAAAGCCACCAAATAATGATTTTAATTTAAGCATTGCTGGTTCTTCTTCTACTTTTATTAATCTTTGATTTGCATCTCCAACTATAGTATAGCTTCTACATCCTGTTAATTCTTTTAATACAATAAATTGTAACATACTATAATCTTGAGCCTCATCAATTACTATATGCTTAATATCTTGTTTAGTCTTCTTACCATCTAACTTAATCATTAAATAAAGAATTGCAGGTAAATCTAAGTATGATAGAGTTTCAGTATTAGTAAACTCTTTATAGATATCTACTATACTTTCATTATCTATCCATTTTGCTAAATTTTCTTTTTGAGCCATAAGTTCTCTTACTATTTCTCTAACCCTTATTCTTCTTTGGAACTCTATATTATTTTGTTCAATAACTAATTGTTCCTCTGAAAGACTAGCTAATTTATCCTTAACTTCAGCATTTAAATTTCTTACTAACTCATCTCTTTTATCCTTAAGCTTTGAAGTAATAACTCTCTTTATCTTTTGACTTCTTCTGAATAAAGGCATATATTTATAATGCTTTTCAAATAATTCATTAATTTCTTCTAGTCCTACAACTTCTTCATCAAAGAACTTAACTGGCTTAAAGTTAAAGTAATTTGCTTCTAACTCTTCACATTTTTTATCTAAAACAGATATAAACTCTTCTCCAGCTTTATATTTAATTTCATTTATAATTTCTTCATTACCTTTTAAAACCTCTTCTAAATAAGCTGTAAAATCAACTACTGGCTCATTTAATCCTATTTCATTTATTGCAAAATGCGCAAAAGTTTGTTGATTAACATTACTTTCACCTAATGTAGGAAGCACATCTCCAATATAATCGATAAATATATCATTAGGTCCTAATATTAATACCTTATCTCCTAATTGTTCTCTAAAGTTATATAAAAGATATGCAACTCTATGAAGTGCAATTGTTGTTTTTCCTGAACCTGCAACTCCATTAACTACTACAACCTTCATTCTTTCTTCTCTTATGATTTCATCTTGTTCCTTTTGGATAGTCATAACTATATCCTTAAGCTTTTCTCCTGCATTTGATGATAAAATCATTTGAAGAATATCATCTTTAACATCAACATCTGAATCAAAGAATCCTTCTAATCTTCCTTTTTTAATCATTATCTGTCTTCTTGCTAATATATCTACTGGAACTTCTCCATCCGGTGATTTATAACTAGTTTCTCCTAATGTCCCCTTATAAAATAATGATGCAACTGGCGCTCTCCAATCTACTATTGCAGCATCAAAACTTCCTTCTGGAGTTAATCCATATCTACCAACATATATTTGCTCTGCATATCCATTATCTTCGAAATTAACTTTTCCAAAGTAAGGTGATTCCTTTAACTTTGTAAATTCAGCTAATTTTCTATCTATAGTTCTATACATTTCTTCTTTTACATATCTCTCATGATCAAAGTATTCCATTACTTTATCTTCATCATCTCTATATTCTTCAATGAATTTTTTTCTATATTCTAATATGTAATCTGCAACATCTTTTCTTTTTTGTATGTAATTTAATATTTCTTTGCTTAATAGATCTAAAGTTAACTCTAGATTTTGTTCTTCCTGTAAAAATTCAAATTTATTCAAACTGCCACACCTTTCATTTAAGTTAATATTAGCTTTTAATTTTAAAGTCATTAACTATTATATAAGACATTTAAGGAGTTAAGCTATTAAATATATTAGCTTAACCCCTTACTTTTATAATTCTCTATTTATCTTTTGATTCATTATCATTATTAGATTGTTCTTTATCCACATCTAATATTATTTCTACATCTACAGATGCCTCATTTATAATACTTTCTTCTTCTTTTTCAACAGCTTCGATTACTTCTTGAGCAACTTTTTTATCCATTAAGTCCTCTTCTACCTCTATAGCTATTTCATTAGAATCCTTTTTATTATTCTCAAGATCTCTGCTTTTCTTTTCTTCTTCTCTTTTTATCTTTAATTCTGGATATTTTTCATATACAAACTTAAAAAATTCATCTCCAAAGATAGTTTCTTTTTCTAATAAGTATTCAGATATTTTATCTAATAAATCTCTATTTTCTCTTAATATCTGTCTTGCTCTTTGGTGACATTCTCTGATAATTGCTAAAACTTCCTTATCTACTAAAGTTGAAGTTTCTTCACTACAATTTCTAACAGCTCTACCATCTAAGTATCTGTTTTGAACTGATTCTAAAGCCATCATATCAAAGTTTTCAGTCATACCATAAATAGTAACCATATTTCTTGCTGTTTGTGTTGCTCTTTCTATATCATTAGAAGCACCTGTAGATACTAAGTTGAATACTTCCTCTTCTGCAGCTCTACCACCAAGCATAACCATTATTTGATTCATTAACTCTTCTTTAGAAACAAGATATTTTTCTTCTTCTGGAAGTTGCATTGTATATCCTAAAGCTCCCATTGTTCTTGGAACTATAGTTATTTTATGAACTGGATCAGTACCTTCTAATAATCCAGCCACTAAAGCATGCCCAACTTCATGGAATGCTACAACTTCTCTTTCTCTCTTAGAAAGTATTCTATCTTTCTTTTCCTTACCAGCAATTATTACTTCAACTGCTTCTTCTAAATCTTCTTGAATAACTAACTCTCTTCCACTTCTAACTGCTCTTAATGCCGCTTCATTTACTATATTAGCTAGATCAGCCCCTACTGCACCTGGAGTTCCCTTTGCAATTGATTCTAAATCAACATCTGATGACATCTTAACATCTTTAGAGTGAACATTTAATATTGCAATTCTTCCTTTTAAATCTGGTCTATCAACAATAACTCTTCTATCAAATCTACCTGGTCTTAAAAGTGCTTTATCTAATATTTCAGGTCTATTTGTTGCACCTAAAATAACTATACCTTTTGAAGTGTCAAATCCATCCATTTCAGTAAGTAATTGATTTAAAGTTTGCTCTCTTTCATCATTACTTTGCATCTGATTATCTCTGCTCTTACCTATAGAATCAATTTCATCTATAAATATAATACATGGTGCCATTTTTTCTGCTTCTTTAAATAAATCTCTTACCTTAGCAGCTCCCATACCAACAAACATTTCAACAAATGTTGAACCTGAAACTGAAAGGAATGGTACCTTTGCTTCACCTGCAACAGCCTTTGCTATAAGAGTTTTACCTGTTCCTGGAGGCCCAACTAAAAGTGCTCCCTTAGGTAATTTAGCTCCTATTTCAGTATATCTTTTAGGGTTATGTAGAAAATCTATTATCTCTGTTAATGATTCTTTAGCTTCATCTTGCCCTGCAACATCCTCAAAACTTACCTTAATATCTTTTTCAACATATACTTTGGCATTACTTTTTCCCATGCCCATTCCCATTGGGCCACCGCCCATTTTCTTTGCCATTTTTCCAAATACAAATTTAATTACAAAGAACATTAATACTAATGGTAATACATTAATTATTATAAAATCCATAAATACAGATTGTTGTTTTGTTATTTGAGGATAATATTTAACATCATTATCTAGTAATAACTTTATTAAATCTGGATTATCTGCATTACCAGTATAAAGAACCTTTCCCTTCATATCACTTGTATCTTGTGGTGTAATTACAAGTGCTGTTCCATCAACAGTAACTTCTTTAACTTCCTTATTTTCAACCATTTGAACAAATTCATTATAAGAAATTTCTTTTGTGGTTAACATTTCCTTCGCTGTTGAAAATGAATATAAGAATAAGAAGGCTATAACTGCATAAATAATTAAAAACTTTTTATTATTGTTATTATTCTTTTTTGCTCCATCTTTTCTATTATTTACATTATTATTCATACTTTTAATATCTCCTACTAAACTCTAAAGCGTTTTATAAAATAATTTACTCTATTTTTCCAAAGTCCTTCCAAGGATATACCTTTATCTGAGCCTTACCCTTTATATCTTTTCTATCAATATATGGATTTTCCCAATACCTAGAATCTAAGGACCAATATCTGTTATCACCTAAAAAGAAATATTTACCTTCTGGTACTGTAAACTCTCCACTATAATTATCTGCTGTTCCTATATAATTTTCCGTTAAGGTTTCACCATTTACAGTTACTATTCCATCACTAATAACAATTTTATCACCAGGTAAACCAATTAACCTTTTAATCATATCTTCGTCTTTCTCTTCTGAATAGAAAACTACTATATCTCCTCTTTTTAGTTTTTCTGGATTATAAACTCTAGTAACAAATAACCTATCACCTACATTTAATGTAGGTACCATAGATTCTGATGGAATTTTAACCTTAAATATTAAGAATCTATTTATTAAGACAGCTAATATTATAGCTATTACTATAGGTAAAACCCAGTCACTAAAGAAATTTGATTTCTTTAATTCTTGACTCACTATTCCCACATACCTTTCATTAAACTATTAATTTTATTACGTCTTTTTTTTGTAGCATCTTCGTCTACATAAAATACATTATTGATCATTACCACTACGTCGCCATCCTTAGGTTGCTTATCAAATAAATTTATATCTATTAAGATTATGTCCCTTTTTTCATCTTCTAAAACAACAGATTTATTTTCTATTCTATCTACTATAAATCTTCTATCCTTCATAACAGCTAGCAATGATAGCTAAATCCACCTTTCATTATTTACATTAATTAAAGCTAAAAATTTAATAACTGCTTATAAGTATATCACAATTAATTAATAACTAATAGTATTACTCTTCATTATATATTATTATTATGTCAGTTTTGTTACAAAAACAGCTATATCAAAATAATTTGATATAGCTGTTAATATTAACTTAATATTAAGTTTATCACTGAAATATAAACTGAATCTAAACTAATTTTAAACTTCTAAAGCTAAAAGTTCTTCATAGCTTTGTCTCTTTGATACAACCCTAGCTACTCCATCTTTTACAAATACAACTGCAGCCTTTGGATTCTTATTATAATTGCTAGACATTGAAAATCCATATGCACCTGTTGAAAATACTGCTAATATATCTCCTATATCAGGTCTTTGAATATAAATATCATTAATAAAAATATCTCCTGATTCACAGCATTTACCTGCTATTGCAACTCTTTCATCACATTTATTAGTGATTTTATTTGCTATAGCCATTTCATACTTAGCTCCATATAATGCTGGTCTTATATTATCTGTCATTCCTCCATCTACCGAAACATAAGTCCTAACTCCTTCAATTTCTTTAATTGCTCCGATTGTATAAAGAGTAGTCCCTGCATTTCCAACTATTGATCTACCTGGTTCTATAGTTAAAATAGGTTTTTCTATATTTAGTTTCTCACATACTTCATCTACTTTATTTAATATAGAAGTACAATAATCCCTTGTTTCTTTTGGTTTATCTTCATCGGTATAATGTATACCAAATCCACCACCCAAATCTAATTCAGGTATTATATGTCCTGTTTCGTCCTTAATTTTTTTTATAAAACCAAGCATAACTTCAACAGCATCCTCATAAGGTTGTATTTCAAAAATTTGTGAACCTATATGACAATGTAATCCTCTTAAATTTAGATTTTCACAATCTATTGCTAGCTTTACAGCATCCATTATTGTCTCTCCAACTGGTGCAAATCCAAATTTAGAGTCTATCTGTCCTGTTTTTATATACTCGTGAGTATGAGCTTCTATTCCAGGTGTTAATCTTAAATATATATTTTGCTTTTTATTATATTTCTTAGCCATTTCATTTAGCCTTTTCATTTCATCTAAATTATCAACTACAAATACTCCAACACCTAACTTAACACCTAATTCAACTTCACTTATACTTTTATTATTGCCATGGAAATATACTTTATCTAAAGGAAATTCTGCTTTATAAGCTGTATATAATTCTCCTCCTGATACTACATCTAAATAAAGTCCTTGCTCATATATAAGCTTACACATTGCTTTTGTTAAAAAAGCCTTTCCTGCATAAGCTACTCTATTATTATTTTCTAAGCATTTAAAATCTCTATAATACTTTTTACATGTGTCTATTAAAAGACTTTCATCCATTACATATAATGGTGAACCAAATCTATTAACTAACTCTGTTGAACTAATTCCCCCTATAAATAGTTCATTCTCTTTAATTTCCATTGCCCCAAATAATTTCATTGCTATTGCCTCCAATTAATTATAAATTACTAATACAAAAAACTACCACTATAAAAACCTATAGTGGTAGTTTTATTTATTAAAATGCAATTTTTATCTCAAATAAATTCAATTATTTAAAATTGAATAATTTAATAATCGCACCTTTTTAGCACTCCACTTCCGTGACAGTTATGCATATGTTATATACATACCCAGAAATAACCTTTTACATAAGTTATCCCTTCGGCTGTTATACCTTTCATAAATAATCTTTGCCTGTCGACTCCTATTTATTACTATTTATATACAGCACCTCTAACATAGGTATTCTATTAGCTTATATATTGTATGTTTATGTTTAATAATATGATACCATATAACTATAATTATTCAACCATATTTTTTATATAATTCCATTTTAATTATATACTTCTATATTTATCCATAAGGCTACTCATAGTATCTCCATTTGATGGTGGTGTATAAGTAATAGCATTAGCCCCGGCTTCTATAGTCATTCTTATACTTTCTTCAGTTGGTCCACCTGTTGCTATAACCGGAAATTCTGGAAACTCTTTTCTTATTCTTCTTACTATTTCAGGAGTATTCTTTCCTCCAGATATATTTAATATTGTAGCTCCGGCCTCTATTCTTTCTCTTATATTTTCATCAATAGAAACTACTGTAACTATTAAAGGAATATCTATTGTTTCTCTTATCTTTGAAACTACTTGATTAGATGTAGGAGAATTTACAACTACACCCATGGCCCCTTTAAATTCTGCATCTAAAGCTAAATTAACTACTCTTTTGCCTTGAGTTATACCTCCTCCAACTCCACAAAAAACAGGCACATCTGCTGCCATAACTAATGCTGATGTTATTAACGGTTGAGGAGTAAATGGATATACAGCTATTATTGCATCTGCATTAGTGTTTCTTATAATTGCAACATCAGTTGTAAATAGTAATGACTTTATTCTCTTTCCAAATATCTTTATTCCTGAACAATCTCTAATACAAGATGGTACTTCTACTACATGACTTCTCAATAGTCCCTTAATTTCAGGAACAGTTTTATTTCTTTTTATCTCCATTAAAACACCCCTATTACTAAATTTCTAAATCTTATTATACTATTTTAAATCAAATTTTAAAGAAGTTTATAATAAATTGCTCTAAATTTAACAGTTAGTCTATAAATTTTAATAATTATTTGATAAAATATGTTTATATATAACTAAATTTTAAAGTATAGTATTACTTTCAAATTTAGTTGTCAAACGTTATTATTATAAAATTTTAATAATAATAATGTTTTTTAGAAATTTGGATGGAGGTTTTAAATGAAATTATTAAAAAATTATTATCCACCCTATGTAATCCTTTCCATTTTGTATTTGTTTTTTATTGTATTTGCTTTTTGCTTAGATTCACCCTCTGAAATCTTTCATGGTCTAAAATCTATAATATTATCTTCTGATATATTAATTACTGATTATATGGAACTTGGTGGAATTGGAGCTGCTTTAGTAAATGCTGCTATGACAAGTTTATTATCGCTATTTCTTTTAATTATTATAGGAATTAAGCCTAATGGTTCAACAATAATGTCCTTATGGCTTATGACTGGGTTCTCTTTTCTAGGTAAAAACATATTTAATATTTGGCCTATTATATTTGGTGTTTATTTATTTTCCAGATATCAAAAAGAACAATTTCTTAATTATACATTAGTTGCTTTATTAGGTACTTCACTTTCTCCTATAGTAAGTCAAATTAGCTTTAATAACAATGAGTATACCTTATTTTCAATAACATTAGGTATACTAGTTGGTATTGTAGTAGGTTTTGTCCTACCACCTATAGCTTCCTATAGCATAAAGGCTCATAATGGGTATAATTTATACAATATTGGGTTTGCTAGTGGATTACTTGCTACATTGCTAATGTCAATAATGAGAGGCTTTGGCATTAACTTAGATTCTAGGCTTATTTGGCATAGTGGATCAAATAACATTTTATTTATTTTACTCATTATTTGTTGTATTTATTTAATTGCTATTGGTATTATTTACGGTAAAAATAACAAAGATACTCTTACTAATATAAATAGACAAACTGGTAGATTAATAAGTGATTTTTATATCTTATTTGGAGAAACTTCATATATTAATATGGGTATATTAGGTATATTAGCTACTTGTTTTGTTGTTCTTATTGGTGGAGATTTAAATGGTGCTACTATATGTGGGATTTTTACTATAATAGGATTTGGGTGTTTTGGTAAAAATATCAAAAATACTATACCTATAGTTATGGGTGCAACTATAGCTGCCATATTTAATATAAATGACGTCACTTCTCCTTCCCTACTGCTATCTATATTATTTTCTACTACACTAGCTCCCATTTGTGGTAAATTTGGATGGAAATATGGTGTTTTAGCTGGTATAATTCATGTTAATATAGTTACAAATATAGGATATTTACATGGTGGTCTTAATCTTTATAATAATGGTTTAGCTGGAGGCTTTGTTGCAATGATATTAATTCCATTAATAACCACCTTTAAAAAGGAGATCTAACTTATGAAATTTAAAATCGAAAAAAACATCAAAATTATTAATGAATTAATAACTTATTTTTACAAACTTGGAACTATTGATGTTCACATTGATTTAACTTCTGATGATGAAAATTCATATTTTAACATCTATGGACAAGTTAATAATATTTCAAAAGATGAATTAGAGTATTTAGCCTGTATTCTAAATACTCCAAGGCAATACGAAGTTGAAAATTATTATTGGAATCTTGGAGGTGAATGTGAGTTTGACTCTGAACTGACACTAGTAGGAATGATGATAAACTCAGCCAAAGTTTCTTATAAAGATGGTATTTTAAAAATTAGTATACTTCGTGAAGAAAACTAAATTGTTAGTTAAAGCTTAAGTACCGTGATACCGAAAATTAATGATATAACCTCCATTAAGTCATATAATACTTCCTTCCGGTTATATCATTAATTTTTCTCTATCACTAGCTTTAAAGCTAAAAGATACAATTTATCTACAGAACACCTTAAAGAATAATTTCAACAGGATTATTTATTTCTATACTATCCTCTGTTACTATACAATTATACGCAAAAATATCTACTCCACTTTCTTTTGCAAATCTTAGTGCATCTCCAAATTCCTTATCTCTTATGTCATTTGGCGAGAATTTCTTTACATCTTCTAATTGTATTAAAAACATTGCACCAGCTCCATAACCTTGTTTTTTAGCTTCAACTAATTCTAATAAATGTCTAGCTCCCCTTTCTGTTGGTGCATCTGGAAACCTAGCATATCCATTCTCCTCTAAAGTAACTCCCTTTACTTCTAGAAAATATTCCTTTTCATCATCTGTAGATATCTTAAAGTCAAATCTACTTTTTCCAAATGTCTTTTCTCTCAAAATATTAGTATACTCTTCTAACCCCTTTATTTTTTTATTTCTTAATGCTTCATCAACCACCTTATTGGGTATTTGTGAATCTATACTTATAAGTTTTTCTTCTTTATATACAGCAATTAAATCATAGGGGGTCTTCCTTGTAGGATTAGATTCTTCTCTTAAAAATACAGTACATCCAGGTATTAATATTTCTCTACATCGACCTGTATTAGGTACATGAACCTTTATTTCTTCTTCATTTAGCTTTACAATTGCATTAAACCTATTAGGTCTACTTACAAACTCTGCTTTAAGTATTTTTTTATTATATTTCATGTTTTCTCCTTATAATATTACATTTTCTCTTAATATTATTAATTTATTTATAAAATATTATATCTCCTAATAATAGTTATCCACAACTTTTCATTTTACAATTTAACTTTTTATTTGTATATTTAGTAAAAAACCATGTTATCCACAATTTTTGTCCACAATTATGTTAATACTGTTGATAACTTTTTATTAGAATGCTTGTTCGATATTTTTAATTCAACATTCTATCTGCTTTTTCTACAATACCCCCTATCTTGTTATATATTTTTCTGATACCCTAATATATTGTGTCAATAGCTTTAGAAAAGTTTTCAACAGTTTTTTAAAGTTATCCACATTTTGTGGATAACTTTTAACATTATTAAGATACTTTTTTCATATAAATAAAACTATTCACATTAATTTATTTGTAAAACTTTCTTTAACTATTAATTATAATTCTCTATTTTTTAACTTATTACACTTATTTAAAATTATTTAAAGTAAAAAATAAACTGTAGTCTATTAGATTATTTTCATCTAATTTAAACTACAGTTTAATTAATTTAAAGTAATTTCTTATTCATAAATATTGTTACTAAATATTGAATTATAAATATTCCTGGGCCTAAAAGCGCTGTTAATATAGGCCATACAAACTGATTTTGCACTTTTTCTTTAGCTAATTTATATGAGCAAAATACTGCTGCTATTAATAATCCATATGAAACTATGTATGCCATTTGGTCATCCCCCTAATATTTAATACTTTTTTATTGTATATAATAAATTTTAAAATCTCAATAATAATAAATTAAATTTCATTATTATTTATAAAATTTTAATTTATTAATTTTCTTTTAAAAAATTTTCAAAAAACCTTTACATTTTTTTTTTACTATGCTATCATATCTATTGTAATTTAATAATCAAGCGTGTTACTGGTAATGCAGGCAAGGCTTAAATATGTATAAATTATTAATTAATCTCAAATAATATTTAAGGATAATTATATAATTTATAGATGTTTGAGCCTTTTTTTATTGTTTAATAACAATACTGTATAAAGCTCATGCTATTATATTTATTTAATTCAAAATAAAATTTTAGGAGGAATAATCACGATGATGCAATTTTTACAAAGAATTGGTAAAGCTATAATGCTTCCAATTGCTGCCCTTCCAATTGCAGGTATATTACTTGGTATCGGTGGTGCTTTCTTAGGTATCGCAACTTTACAAGATGCTCCTGCAATATATAGAGGATTAATTACTTTTGTTAACATTCCTGCAGTTACTGCTGTATTAACAGTTATGAAAAATGTAGGAGATATCGTATTTGGTAACTTACCAATATTATTTGCTGTTGGTGTTGCTGTTGGTTTAGCTAAAAAAGATAAAGGTACTGCTGCTTTAGCTGCTGTATTCGGATTCTTAGTAATGAACCAAGTTATATCTACACTTTTAGCTTTAGGTGTTACTCAATTAGGAGTTGTTACTCCTGATTCAGTTGGTAACTACAGTTCATATGTTACTACTAGCGTTGGTATATTCACATTAAATATGTCAGTATTTGGTGGTATAATTACTGGTTTAATAACTGCTTTATTACACAATAGATTCCATACAATTCAATTACCAGCTATTATAGGATTCTTCTCTGGATCAAGATTCGTTCCTATAGTTACTGCTGTTACTATGGCGTTTGTTGGTGCTATATTAGCATTCATATGGCCAGTTGTTCAAGATGGTATTAGCGTATTATCTACATTAGTTAAAAATGCTGGTGCAATCGGAACATTCTTCTACGGATTAATTGAAAGAGCATTAATACCATTTGGTTTACATCACGTATTCTATACTCCATTCTGGTATAGTTCATTAGTTGAAGGTAATGTTTTAGTTAATGGTTCTGTTCAAACTGTTGCCGGTGCAAATACTGCATACTTCGTTCAATTATCAAGCATGTCAAGCTTAGTTGGTGCTTCTGCTTCAACTATGAGTGATATAATTAGTGGAACTACTAGATTTATGGCTGGTAAATTCCCATTCATGATGTTTGGTCTTCCTGGTGCTGCATTTGCTATGTACAAAGCTGCTAAACCAAGCAAGAAAAAAGTTGTTGGTTCATTATTAGCTACAGCTGCATTAACATCATTCTTAACTGGTATAACTGAACCTTTAGAATTTACATTCTTATTTGTTGCTCCAGCTTTATATGTTGTACACTGTGTATTTGCAGGTTTAGCATTCTTCTTAATGGATGTATTAAATGTATTCATAGGTATGACATTCTCTGGTGGTGTAATTGACTATGCATTATTTGGTTTACTTCCAGCTGGTGCTGGTGTTCCAACTAACTGGTATTGGGTTTTAGCTGTTGGTGCTGTATTTGCAGTATTATACTATGTAGTATTCTACTTCTTAATCACTAAGTTAAACTTAAAAACTCCAGGTAGAGAAGATGATAACGAAGAAACTAAGTTATTCACAAAAGCTGATTACCAAAAAGGTAAAGATGCTGCTTCTGAAGCTGCTCCAACAAAAACTTCTGCTAAAGGTGAAATAGCTGAAAAGGCTCCTCTAGTATTAGCTGCTTTAGGTGGAGAAGCAAACATAGTATCTGTTGATGCTTGTATCACAAGATTAAGAGTTGAAGTAAAAGATAAGGCAAATGTTAACAAGGATGAATTAAAGAACCTTGGTGCTGCTGGTGTTGTTGAAGTTGGTAACGGAATTCAAGCAATATTCGGTGCAAAAGCAGATGCTTACAAGAATGCTATAAACGAAATTCTTGGTGAATAATTTTTCATAAAAATTTGATGTATTTAAAATATTAGAGTTAAAAAAGTGGCTTAATGCCACTTTTTTATTTATATTTTAATATATTTAATTATGATAATTAATTTAAACTATTTATACATATACTCTCTTGTCATAGGCAAATTATTGTTAACTCCTTTAACAAATAATATTTGATGTAAGTCTATTACTCCATTATTAAATGAAGCTGCACAAGAATATAAATACATTCTCCACATTCTTATAAATTTTTCATCAAACATTTTTCTAACTTCATCTATATTATCATCAAAGTTTTTTGCCCAATGTAGCAATGTTTCTTTATAGTGTAACCTTAAATTTTCAACATCAATTGTATGATATTTATAATCAGCTGATATCTCTATTATCTCTCTAAAACTTGGTATAACTCCTCCTGGGAATATATATTTCTTTATCCAAGCATCACCCTCTGATTCCTTAAGTCCACTTATGTAATGTAATAAGAATAATCCTCCTGATTTTAATACAGCATCAACGCTTTCAAAGAATAAATCGTAATTTGGTCTTCCTACATGTTCTAACATTCCAACACTTACAACTCTATCAAATGAGAGTCCACTCTTTTTTAGCTCTCTATAATCCATTAATCTTACATCTAATAAATCTTCAAGGTTATTTTCTTTTATTCTTTTTTTAAATTTTTTATATTGTTCTTCACTTAATGTTATTCCTAATCCTTTAACTTTGTATTGTTTAGCTGCTTCTATAAGTAATCCTCCCCATCCGCAACCAATATCAAGCAAAGTTAATCCTTCTCTTAAATTAAGCTTTTTTAATATATGATTAATTTTATTTATTTGTGCATCATGCAATGATTCATTTTCATTTTTAAAATATGCACAAGAATAGCTTAAGGTATCATCTAGCCATATTTTATAAAAGTCATTTCCTATATCATAATGTGATGAAACTTCCTGCTTCTGCTTTTTCATAGAGGTTGATCCACAAAATATCTTATTTAAACTTCTAAAGTTTGTAGAAAACTTATCTATACATTTTAGTAATTCATCAAATACAGTAAACATATCACCTTCTATTTCTAGATCCCCATTCATATAAGCTTCACCAAATGTTAATGAAGTACTAGTTAATAGATCTTTCTTTTTTAATGGTGCATTTAATATTATTCTAAACTTAGGTTCGTCATAACCTACTTTTATTTCTTCGCCATCCCAAAACTTTAATTTAAAGGAAAGCTCATCAAAGTTTTTTAGAAAGGTTTTAAAAAAACTTTTCTCTATATCCATATAGTTAACTCCTCTCTTCAAGTTATAAAATAAATTAACCATTGCTATTAATATATATTTATGGCGCTATATGAGAATTTAATAAATATATTATTAATAACAATGGTTTAAAGCTTTTTAACTTCTATATTAAATTATTCCATTTTTTATGAAATTTATTCAATATTACACCTAATTTATTTAATTTTACCTAATTCCTTACTAATAATTCATCTTCTTTATTTTCTTTTTCTCTATATTTTCTTGCCATAATGGTTCTGCTCTCTTAGCCCAAGTTAATCCATAGTTAATTGTCTTCTTACATAAATCATCGACATCTTCTGGATCTATATATTCTGTAGATTTTGCACCTGAATTCTTAACCATTTCTGCAATCTTAGGAGCATTATCTAATATTGGACATGGTCTAAATTGATTTTCATTAAATGGTTGATTTTTTTGATATTCCATGAATAATGGTTGACCTAGGGCTTCTATTAAAGATACATCTTTTATATTTGCATTTGAATAATGACAGAATACACATGGCTCTACATCACCATTTGCATTTATATGACAATATCTTCTTCCACCAGCTACACAACCTCCAACATATTCAGCATCATGCCAGAAATCCATATTAAATATTGATTTAGTGTTACGCCATGCTCTAATTGTTCTATATAATTTTTCTCTTTGATCTGGGTTTGCCATTAATGATGTATCTGTCTTGCATCCTATTGGCATAAATGTAAAGTACCAAGAGAAATAAGCTCCCTTATCTATCATTAAATCAATAAATTCTTCTGAAAGAACACTGTCACAATTTGCTGTTGTAAAGCAAGTTGAAAATCCAAATGGTATCCTATTGGATTTCATAAGATCCATAGCTCTCATAATATCCTTCCAAGAACCTTCCCCTCTTCGTCCATCTGTTGCATCATCAAATCCCTCAACACTTATAGTTGGTACTAAATTTCCTACTTCAATTAAATCATCACAGAACTTTTGATCTATTAATGTTCCATTTGTAAAGAACATAAATATACAATCATTATGTTTTTTAGCTAATTTTAATATGTCATTTTTTCTAACTAATGGTTCTCCACCAGTCATTATATAAAAGTAAATTCCTAACTCTTTTCCTTCTGTAAATAATTTATCTAATTGTTCATAACTCAAATTTAATGCCTTATTATAATCAGCTGCCCAGCATCCTACACAATGCTTATTACAAGCTGTAGTTGGGTCTACAAGTATTGTAAATGGTATTTCGTGGCCATACTTTTCTTTATTTTTTTGTATTTCGGCCCAACCTCTAATTGATGCATTTAATAAAAAATTTGTAAATACTGTTTGAACTATGTTTGGATGTACATTATTGATTATGTTACACATTAACTTAGTCCAGTTATTGTTAGGATCCTTTAAATATTCATCTATCATATCATATTGTTCTACATATATTTTTTCTGTATCAAATTTTCTTATCCAACTCATAATCTTTGGTAAGTTTTTTTCTGGATCCTTTTTTAAATATCCTAAAACTTGTTTTAAGGCAAATTGTTGAATCTTATACTTTGGACTTAACATTTAATCTCTCCCCTTCATATAATATTAAAATAATTACATATAACCCTTATAGCAATAGTTAAAAGAATAACTCCTCCACATATATTTATTTGTTTTTTATATTTGTTCCCCATACAGTATCCAACCCATAACCCACATGTAACTAATGCACTGGTTACAATAAATAAAACTACCATATTTATTAATATTTTCGTCCTTAACAATCCAAATCCAATTCCTAAAATAAATGCATCTATACTTGTTGCAAATGCTAATCCAGCACTATATTTATATCCAAAAAACTCTTGCCTTTTTTCATCATAACTAGTAATTTTAAATGAATTTTTTAAAGATTTTACACCTAGATAAATTAATATAATTGCTGAAAACCATTGATTTATAGATATAATTTTTTCATTTTGTATATTTAACATAGGAAATATTGCAATAATCATTCCAGCTGCTAACATTAATGTTTGAATTAAGCCAAATATGATTCCAACCAAGGCAGCTGTTAATTTATTCAGTCTTCCTTGTGTAGATCCCCTAAATACCGCTATGGTGAATGCATCTAATGATAATCCTACTGAAACTATAATTACTTCCCATAACCTCATTCATCCACTTCCCTCCTCATGTTTCTTATTTTAATAGTGCAATCCATATATTGGAATCTATAATTTATTTGTTTTGTATTCATAAATGAACAATTTTATTTCTTTGTAATTTTAAATATACAAATCCCTTAAATTGTATGTTTCAAACCAAAAAAAAAGCTCTAATATGCAATTTACATACTAAAGCTTTTTACAATTTAAGTTGTTATTAAGTTAAATCATGTACTATATCATCTAATGAATTAGTTACTAAAACCTTATATTTATTAGCTAACTCCTTTGCTGATATATTTATTCCTTGTTCAATCCATCTCTTAATTATAAATGTTAAACCACGTGCATAATATTCAGAAATATCATTTACTGAAAATTTTTCTTCATTATTATTTATTCCATATTTATTAAACAAACTTTTAAAAATTTTTATTAAATTATTATTTATAATTTCCTCAAATGAATTTTGTCCTGTTATTTTTACTACTTGCAAGTAAAATTTTTTATTGACTTCTATTCTTGAAAACATATAATATATAGCTTCATATGGCATTTTATTGTCTATAAGCATTTTACTTCCCTCAAAGATATCATTATAGCAAATTTCCTCTAAGACTTCATATTTATCTGAATAATGATTATAAAATGTCGGCCTAATAAGCCCAGCATCATCAGTTATCATTTTAATTGTTATCTTATCAAAGTTATGCTCGAGTATTAACTTTTTAAAACTTTCCTGCAATGCTACATGTACATCTTTTTTATTGTTCATATTTCACCTACAATTACTTCACATTAAATATATCAACTAAACCCATAATACCCATTTATTGTATTTATGTAATAAAAATTATACCATATTAAGTAACCATTTAACAAATAAAGTATATAAATAATTATCTAATAATATAAAATAAATCTTAAAGCAATTTAAAATTTATATATACTGCTTACTTATTACACAAAACATGAAACAAATAAATCCACTTTGCTTCTATTGCCTATTATTTATCACTCGTCTAATTAGATGTATTTTTAATTATCTTAAATTTGCCCCCTTAAAAATGCTTATGCATGAGAAAGTTGTGGAAAATACATCTTATCACTTTGTATTTTCTCTAATTCTTTTCCTAAATAAAAAAATCTATAATCATCAGCTCCATTAAACTCTTCTAAATTACACATATCCATATCTTCTATGCAAGGTGTAAATCCAAGTATTAAGTTATTATATTTTATATTAATTCTACTAATAACTTCCCTTAGTGATAATTTCTCCTTACAAATGACACTTTGTAAAATTAATGTATCACCTTCCATTTTCATAACAACAAAACAGTCAATACCTTTTGCATAAAATACATTTGATTTGCTGATACATTTGATATTATTTTGCCACTTTTCATAAAAGAATATGGAATATACTCATCTTCAAAATATCCTTCTTTAAACCAATTTTCAAAATCAAATCCAAATGTTTTTTTAGTTAAATCATTTAATTTATGACGCAAATCATTATTTCTCATATACCCATATATAAGTTCCATGTACCCTTCCCACCCCTTTCACTAAAGTAAAACCTATTTCTACAATATTTAAATATATGTTTTGAAAATCTTTTTTATTCATTACAGTTAACACTTTATATAAATTAAGACGTCCTGCCCTAAGAGGCAGAACGTCTTAATAACTTATTTATATTTTCTTGACATCAATACAACATTCTCAACAGTAAGATATTATAAATGACTCACTTCATTCGCTCTTTGATATCTCTTGCATGGAACGTGCTAAATACTTATCTTCGTCACTATCGCTCCTTGATAAGTAAAGCTACGTTCTCAATATGCGCTGTTTGTGGGAACATATCTACTGGTTGAACTTCTAGTGTTTTATATCCATTTTCCTCTAAAATAGCTAAATCTCTAGCTAATGTACTTGGATCACAACTTACATATACTATTCTTTCAGCATCTATATTAGTTATTGCATTTAATAATTTAACATCACAACCCTTTCTTGGTGGGTCTACAACAACTATATCAGCTTTTACGCCTTTATTTATTAAATCAGGTATAACAACTTCAGATTCTCCAACAAAGAACTCAACATTATCAACATTATTTTCTCTTGCATTTATATTTGCATTTTCAATAGCTTGTGGAATAATTTCTACACCATAAACCTTTTTAGCCCTTTGTGATAAGAAAAGAGTTATTGTTCCTGTACCACAATATGCATCAAATACAGTTTCATTACCTGTTAGTCCAGCATACTCAAGAGCCTTACCATATAAAACTTCTGTTTGAATAGGATTCACTTGGAAAAATGATAATGGAGATATATTAAATTTAAATTCACCTATGTAATCACTTATTGTAGGTTCCCCCCATAATGTTATACACTCTTGCCCTAATATTACATTAGTAGGATTAGAGTTAACATTTTGAACAATACTCTTTATTCCTGGTATATTATCAACTATTAACTTTACAAACTCCTCTTTATTAGGTAACTTTCTTCCATTAGTCACTAATACAACCATTACTTCATTAGTAGTAAATCCACGTCTAATCATTATGTGTCTAAGAATTCCAGTTTCGTCATACTTTCCATCAATATTATATGGTTTTATATTATGTTTTTTTATCCATTGTCTTGTTAATTCAACTACCTTATCAGCTATTTCATCTTGAATTAAACAAGTTTCCATATCTATTATTTCATGACTTCTTGGTGCAAAGAACCCTATTTTTAATTCTCCATTTACCATACCAATAGGTAATTGAACCTTATTTCTATATCTCCAAGGTTCCTCCATTCCTAATGGGAATTTAACTATACTATCATCTAGCTTTCCTATTTTGCTTATACAATCCTTTACTCTTTCAAATTTGAAATTTAATTGTTCCTTATACGTAGAATGTTGTAATTTACATCCACCACATCTTTTATTTATACTACACTTTGCTTCACATCTTTCATTTGATGGCTCTAGAACTTCAATTAACTTAGCATAAGCAAAGTTTTTTTTAGACTTTACTATTCTTGCATTAACTTTTTCACCTTTTAATGCTCCTTCTATGAATATAGGAAAAGTATCATTAATCTTTGCTATTCCTTCTCCCTCATATCCTTGTGAAATTATATCTAGTGTATATTCTTTATTTTTTTCTACCAAAATTATCACCTATCAATCATGTTTTATCTTTTTATCTTTTTATCTTTGTACTAATTATTGTTGTACTTAATTTCTAAATGAATAAACTATTAATATTATATACTATATTATCTCCCTTATAAACATAGTATATATATTTGAATACTATAAATCTGATATTTATTATATATGATTTTATATAGATAAATATATTTTTAAAATATTTATTTATTGATTTTCTAATTATAATTTTGCAAAAAAAAATACACCTTGCGGTGCATTTTTTATAGAATCAGTTGCCACACTGTACCATTTTAATTCTTTCGAACTATTATGATACTATCAATTATAACCTACTTTTTTAAATTTAATTGTTAACTTTTTGTTAACTTTTTATTTTTTTATTCATTTTTGCTAGTCTATCTTGCATTTTAAAGCTATTTTAAATAATTTACGAATAATTTTATTCATTTCACTAATTTAGTTACAATATATGGGTGTGCCTCCGGGGAAGAACCATATATTGGTTCTTCCCCGGAGGCACACCCATAAAATGTAAAAAAAGAAGTGTAATATTTACACTTCTTTTTTTATGTCAAATTATTCTACTACGCTTACTTTTAAAAGGTTAGTTGATCCAACTTTATCTAATCCAGCAGCTATTATAACTGTGTCACCTGAGTTAGCGAATCCATTTTCAACAGCTATTTTAGTAGCGTTAGCCATCATAGCATCTGTTGAGTTTTGATCTTCAGCAACTACTGGGTATACTCCGAAGCAGAATGCTAAGCTCTTAGCAACTTTTTCACATGGAGTTACAGCTACGATTGGACAGTCTGGTCTGCATTGAGAAATTCTTCTTGCAGTTGCTCCACTCTTAGTTGAAGAAACTATTGCAGCAGCCTTTAATTCGTTAGCAGCATTGCAAGCAGCTCTTGAGATAACTCCTGATACAGCTGGAGTGTGAGATTTAGCTTTAGAAACTGCAGTTTCGTAGCTTAATTTCTTTTCAGTTTCAGTAGCTATTTTAGCCATTGTTTGAACTGATTCTACTGGCCAATCTCCGTTAGCTGATTCTCCAGATAACATGATTGCATCTGTTCCATCTAATATAGCATTAGCTACGTCAGAAACTTCTGCTCTTGTTGGTCTTGGATTTCTCATCATTGAGTCTAACATTTGAGTTGCAGTTACAACTGGCTTTCCAGCAGCGTTACATTTTTCTATCATCATCTTTTGAACAGCTGGTAACTTTTCAAATGGAATTTCAACTCCTAGGTCCCCTCTAGCAACCATTAATCCATCAGAAACTGCTAATATTGAATCTATGTTATCAACACCTTCTTGGTTTTCAATTTTAGAGATGATTTGGATGTGTTCTCCACCATTTTCATTTAATATTTCTCTGATTGTTTCAACGTCTGAAGCTTTTCTTATGAATGAAGCAGCAACAGCATTAACTCCGATTTCACAACCGAATTTTAAGTCAGCAATATCTTTTTCAGTTAAAGCTGGTAACTTGATTGAAACTCCTGGAACGTTAACTCCTTTGTGAGTTGCAACAAATCCTGTGTTTTGAACTGTACAATGGATTTTGTTTCCATCGATTGATTCAACAGTTAATCCTACTAAACCGTCATCTATAAGGATAGTATCTCCTGGTTTAACATCATTAGCTAATCCAGCATAAGTTACTGAACACTCTTCAGCATTACCTACAACATCTCCACCAGCATGTACAGTGAATTTAGCTCCTGCTTGTAATTCAACTTTCTTTGGTTCAAATTTACCAGTTCTGATTTCTGGTCCCTTTGTATCTAACATAACAGCGATTTCTTTGTTATGCTTTTTAGCTAATTCTTTAACTAAGTTAATTCTTGCTGCATGTTCTTCATGATCTCCGTGAGAGAAGTTGTGTCTTGAAACATTCATTCCTGCTTCAATTATTTGTGATAATATTTCTGGGTTTTCACTAGCTGGACCGATAGTGCAAATGATTTTAGTCTTTCTCATTTAAAACTCTCCTTTAATCTCTAAATTTAATGTATTTAAAATAAATTATTAGCGTATTTATTAAAATTATTTAGAAATCTCTTCTGAAATTTCATATAATTTTTCATCAAAAGTTCTAGGTAAAGCTAAAGCTTCATCTATATCTTGGTCAAATATTTCATTGTCCTTGATACCAACAACTCTTGAAGTTTTACCTTCCATTAATAGTTCAATTGCTTTTGAACCCATTCTTGAAGCTAACACTCTATCGAAAGCACTTGGAGCTCCACCTCTTTGGATGTGTCCTAAAACTGTTGCTCTTGTTTCAATTCCTGTTTGAGCTTCTACGTATTTAGCTAATTCTGAAGCTCCACCAACACCTTCAGCTAATAAAACTAAGTTATGCATCTTTCCAGATTTTTTACCTTCTAAGATAACTTTGCATAATTCATCTTTATCATAACCCTTTTCTGGTGTTATTATATATTCAGCTCCACAAGCTATACCTGTGTAAATAGCTATATCTCCACAGTCTCTTCCCATAACTTCTACGATAGATACTCTTTCATGAGAAGTTGAAGTATCTCTAATTTTATCTATAGCATCAACTACAGTATTTAATGCTGTATCAAATCCTATTGTGTAATCAGTGTAAGTTAAATCATTATCAATAGTTCCTGGTAAACCTATTGTTTTTACACCTAACTTAGATAATAATTTAGCACCTGTGAAAGATCCATCTCCACCGATAACTACTAAAGCATCTACACCATTATCTGCAAGAATTTGTGCAGCTTCTTTTCTTACTTCTTCTTGTTTAAATTCTAAACATCTAGCAGTTCTTAAAATTGTACCGCCTCTTTGAATTATATCTGAAACTGATGATCTATTCATTGGGAATAATTCACCATTAATTAATCCAGCATATCCTCTTTGTACACCCATAACTTCAATACCATTATGTATTGCAGTTCTTACTACTGCTCTTATTGCAGCATTCATTCCTGGAGCATCTCCACCACTTGTTAAAACAGCTATTTTCTTCATATAAATATTCCTCCTCGATACTACTAAGGACTCTGCATGTCCACTCATTCTGAAATATTTGTCATCCTATTACTATTTTGTTTATTGTTAAACTTTTTACCACCTTATTTATTTTACTTGTAAACTGATAGTAATGCAACTAAAATAAATATACTTCTGTCTAAAATTATCATTTATTTATAAATCTATGTGTCTATTTTACCCTAAATTTATCGAAAATATATGCATATATTAATTACAATTTTCTTCCTTTGTATTATTTTACATATATATTTTATGTAAAAATACTGTAAATTTCAATATTTTTTTGAATTATTGTTATTTAATTAACATTCATTTTGTTGAAATTTTTTTATTTTTTAAATAATTTTATTTTATTAAATATTCTTTCAATTTGATTTTTGTGAAATCTTACAATTTTTTTTAATTTAAAATAAAATATCTTCACAAATAAAATAATTTGTGAAGATATTAAAAAATTTTACTTAAATTTATTCAACTACTTTTACATTGTCATCCCCAAAAACTTTTTTTAATTCAAGAACAACATCCGTATTTAAATCTACCCACATTTCTCTTGGCATTCTATAATTTTTTCTATCATTTGAAGTAAACACGTAAAGTGCAGAATCACCCTTATATTCTCTTACAGTTTCTATTAATTTAGGTTTCATTTCCTTGGCCCTTTTTAAATCATCAACTCTTATATATAGTTTACTGCTATTAACCTTTTCTAGTGGTTCTATACTTTCACAAATAAGTTTTGGTTCTTCATCTTCCTTTATGTTAACCCTTCCATTAATAATAACCATTGAATCTAAATTGATTAAATTTCTTACCTTCTCTAATGTTTTAGGGAATACTACAACTTCAATAACACCTGTTAAATCTTCTAGTTTTAAAAAGGCCATTATTGAATTATTTCTAGTTACCTTTTGATTTACTTCTGCTAATATTCCTCCAAGTATTACTCTCTGATTATCTTGAATTAAATGCTCATCATCACCTAATCCATCCATAATAGCTTCATATGATTGGAATATTGTTTCTATTGTAGTTGATGTCATCATCTTTAAGCTTTTTTCATATTCATCTAAAGGATGCCCTGATATATAAAGACCAGTCATTTCTTTTTCCATTGATAATAAATTATTTTTTGCAAATTCTTTTATATCTGGATATTTTACTTCTGGTGCCTTTATACTTTCATCTGCCATACCAAAAAGACTAATTTGACCATCTATATTTCTTTTTTTATCACTAGCAACACTATCCATTAATTTTTCATAAACAGCTAATAACCTTGATCTAAATATTTTAAATTCATCAAAGGCCCCTGCTTTTATTAAGCTCTCTACAGCTCTTTTGTTTATTGTTGATAAATCTATTTTGTTTATAAAGTCAACTAATGACTCGAATTTACCTTTATTTTTTCTAGCTTCAACTATTCCATCAACAACATTTACTCCAACATTTTTTATTGCTGCTAACCCAAATCTTATACTGTTTCCTTTAACAGTAAACTTTGAATAGCTTTCATTTATATTTGGTGGTAACACTTGTATACCTAAGCTTTCTGCAAACTTAGTGTAATGTGCAACTTTTTCACTTATACCCATAACAGAATTAACCATTGCTGCTATAGTTTCTACTGGATAGTAATGCATTAAGTATGCTGTTTGATATCCTATTACTGCATAGGCTGCTGCATGCGATTTATTAAAAGCATAAGAAGCAAAGTCCATCATCTGATCGAAAATTTCATTTGCTGCTTTTTCGCTTATACCATTTCTCAAACAACCTGGTACTTCTACATTACCATCTTCATCTACTATTCCATATATAAAATTCTTTCTTTCTTGTTCCATGACACTGTGCTTTTTCTTTGACATGGCTCTTCTAACCATATCACTTCTACCTAAGGAGTATCCCCCTAGGTCTCTAACTATTTGCATAACTTGTTATAGTGATAGGTAACTCTACCTTCGTCTTAACGGTCAGGCTTTGTTTTCCCCCACTTCACACCGTACATGCGACTTTCACCGCATACGGCGTTCCATTAATTATTACAAATGTATTTCATTCTATCATATTTTCTTTTAAGATATAGCGTTGCATTTTCATACATATATTCAAATAATTCTCTTGAAAACTTCTTTCCTCCAAGAAAATAATATACATTTTTGCTATGAGTATTAAATACTCTTAAATTTGATTTATCCAATTCGGCTAGAATATTATTTACTAAATTATTACTTCCTACAAATCCACTTCTACAATTTCTTATATCAGTTATGCCATCTCCATCAAAAACTCCTCTAATAAAATCTCTTTTAAATTCCTTTGGAATGCTTTTGGGGAAACATTCAAATCCTGTCTTTCGTGGTACAATTCCATATTTCATAAGACTTTCACACATATGTTTTGAGGTTAAACTTACATAATAACTAGGATATTTTCCCTTTTTTAATTTTACCGTATTTGTAGATTTAATATATTTTAAAAACTGATCAATTAACTCTTTATCTTTATAAGAAATATGTATCTTTATAGAATATTGTCCGTTATAAATACTTACATTTCCATCTGCCATTAACCATCCTAAAAAATACGCTTTATCAGATGAATCTATATTATCAAAATAATCTTCTCTTCCTATTTTAGATTTGGGTCCCCTATGGTTTAATTTATATCCATTCTCTCTTAATAAATAAGATACTATTCCTCGCTTCAAACCTAACATTTTAGTAATTTCTATGCTATTGAACCCTTCATCATATAAGTTTTTTACTTTATTAATAAACTCATCATTATAAATTTTATTATAACTTCCACCATTCCTAATATTTATATTGTTTTCTTTAAGCCATTTTCTTATAGTAGCTTCATTAACACCTATTATAGTTGATATTTTTTGTGCTGAATAACCAACTAAATAATATTCTATTGCCTTTTGTTTTATTTCCACGCTATATTTCATTTTAATCACCTCTAATTATATTATTTACTAAATAATTAGAGAACATACATTCGTAACATTAACTATGCCCCTTCGCTCCATAAACATTACTTTATATCATCACTACTACAGGCTGCTGCCCTTATTCTTAATGAATCATTTCCTATTCATGAGTAGCATCAACTTTCAACAATTTTATCATCTACTGAATAAGTTCAAACGTTCCTATCATTCTATCTTTACATATTAACTTAGGCTTTCTCTATAAACCGCCAAGTGCCTCTTCGCCATCTTAAGGTAAGCTAAAAGCAATTATGTTTATAATTATAATTTAAATAACCAAGAATATTTAAATTACACTTGAAATAAATACTTTCTATTCGTACATTAATGGTTAACGATTTTTTAAACGAGAATTTCTTTCGTAGCCATATTAATTTTATAGACCCCCGATTACTTTTCTAACCACTTTTCAGGTCTAATTTTCATCGACTTCAACGAGCTTCACACATAATTATGTTGAACTAATTATGCATGTCGTAGTATTAGGTAAGAACTACCTTAATTAGTTCTTAAAAGGACTTTCACCTTTCATTTCAAATGATAAGTTAGATAAATATTTATCCCTACAATTTTAGACTACATTTCTATAGTTTTTGTTTTTGTAGAACGTTTCGCACCTTGATATACCATTACTCCATATGTGACATCCAGTATACTTTCAAGTTCTGGAGTCTCATAATGCACACTGTCTTTATTTCTTTTACCCTCTATATATCTTGGAATCTCTGACATTGGTCCCGGTCTATATAATGATATTCCGGCTATAATGTCTTCCAAGCAGTCGGGTTTAAGTTCCTTCATGAATGATGTCATTCCTGGAGATTCTAACTGGAATACACCAGCTGTTTTTCCTTCACCAATCATGTTATAAACATTTTTATCTTCAAAATTTATTTTATCTAAATCGATGTCTATTCCTCTATTTTCTTTAATCATCTTAACAGCATCACTCATAACTGTTAAAGTTCTTAACCCAAGGAAATCCATCTTTAAAAGTCCAAGCTCTTCTAATGTTGTCATATCAAATTGGGTTACTATCATATCTTCATTTTTTTGAAGCGGTACATATTCAACTAATGGCTTTGATGCTATAACTACACCAGCCGCATGAGTTGATGAATGCCTTGGTAACCCTTCTAGAGTCTTACTAACATCTATTAATGTTTTTACTCTATCTTCATTATCATATGCTGCCTTTAGCTCAGGATTTAAATCTAATGCCTTTTCTATTGTTATTCCAAGCATTGTAGGAATCATTTTAGCTATTCTATCTACTTCTGCATAGGAGTAGTTCATAGCCCTTCCTACGTCTCTTAAACACAATCTAGCAGCCATTGTACCAAAGGTAATTATCTGTGATACATTATTAACTCCATATTTTTCAACAACATAATCAATTACTTCTTGTCTTCTTTCATAACAAAAATCCGAATCTATCTATTTATTACCCTCTCTTTCGAGATACTTAAACACTACTTTTGTAGTGGGTATAGACTATATCTTCACCCACCGACCTTTATACGGTTTGGGCTGCCCCACTTCGCTACCATTTATAATGAAACTCAATTTCTTTCAATCGCTGAGTAAGTTCAATTTACTAACTTAAAATTTAGAATTTCACTTAAAGATAGCTACGTCCCCTTGGACTAGTCGTTGAACGTTTCCCTATTCAGGACTTCGCTGCTTATTACCCAATCTATTAATTTTTTAGCTTTCACGCTTAAGTGTATTTCATCTTTACGTTGTAGCATCAATAGCTCTAAGGGCTTTCAAGCAATTCGAGGCTCTTTAAGCATATTATTTCTAATATACACGACTATTAAATTTAAAGTGTAGATTTTAATCTTTCATATTTTTCATACTTTCTCTCTAAATAAATATTACAGTTATTATATAAATAATCCATTATATTTAATGTTTTTATTCTTCCACCATAGCTTATATAATAATTATTTTTATCATCATTTCTTCGTTTGTATAATCTTTTTTTATACTTATAATTAGAAATTGAGTTGAAGATATCTACTAGTGCTTCTAAAAATTCCTTAGTTCCACAGAACTTAAAATTTATAGAGTTCTTTGATAAGACCAAACTTCCATCTCCATCAAAATATCCCCTAATAAAATGATTATATAACTTTGTATCTAATATTTTATCACTTGGAAATTTAATTTTTAGTGACTTATTATTAATAACTCCCTTATTTTTTATATCCTCAACCACTCTTTTGCTATTTATTAATATTCTGCAATATTCACATGTACCATAAACTGAATTAGATATATACGATTTAATTTCATAATCAGAATCTATACATTTTTTAAATTTTTCTAAATGTGTTTTATCTATATTAGCTAAGGAAATACCCAGTTTATTTCCTGTTATATATCCATCTGCATAAATAAAGCCTAACCAATATGCCTTTTCTTCAGTATCTATTTTATAAAAATAACTCTCATTTACTGAATAAATCAAATGACTATCTCTTAAGCTTCTGGTCTTAATATTCCATCTCTTTAATGCATCATAAATTCCACATAAGCTACAATTCATTATCTCCGCTATTTTACTACAGGATAATTTTTCATATACATACAAATTTATAATATCTTCTTTATATTTATCTAACTCATATCTTTTCAAAATCTTACACCTCTAAGAATTAATATATTCTTAGTATAAACTTATTTATAATCTGGCATACTTACTCTTTCAGGGTTTAAGAACATTAATTATTATCCGTAGGCTCTTTATCCTACGCTCTGGAGGTTTCCCTCATTTTCATCAGATAGTCTTTTCTATCTCAGTTTGGACTATATCATCATGTTAATTTACATGTTGGGCACTCGTGGAGGGGATTATTGTCTAGCTACTCACCCCTCTAGTCTCTGAACCTTTCTGGTACTTTATCAGCTATTCCCAGACTTGGTTGCTGATTAGCATGCTATATTAAATAGTTTAGCCTTCCAGCAATTCACCCAATTTAAACAGCGCATCTTTCTACGCTCAAAAAGTAAGCTATACTTTATCGGATTTATTTTTGTTATTCCCAGAGTATATGCAACTATTGACCCAGCTGCAGATCCACGGCCTGGTCCAGTTGGTATCCCATGATCATTTGAGTACTTAATAAAGTCCCAAGTAATCAAGAAATAATCAACATATCCCATTTGATTAATTACACCAAGCTCATAGTTTAATCTATCAACATATTCCTTTGCTTCCTCATTAGTTTCTGCAAAGTCCTTTATATATTGAACATTAATTAATTTATCTCTGAACTGTTCAAATACATCATATCTTTCAACTAACCCTTCAAAACACACCTCTTCAAGATAATCAAAGTGAGTTTTATATTCCTGTGGAACTGGGAAATTTGGTAACTTAGAAACATGGAACTCATAATCAAAATTACATTCATCAGCAATCTTAATTGTATTCTCCAATGCTTCAGGAACATAAGAGAACATATTCCACATTTCCTCTGGAGACTTTAAATAGAACTGATCTGAAGGATATCTTCTTCTATTTTGATCCTCTACAGTCTTTCCTGTTTGAATACACATTAAAATGTCATGTGCCTTTGAATCTTCCTGATTAATATAATGGACATCATTAGTTGCAATTAAAGGAATTCCAGTTTCCCTAGACAACTTAATATTACCTTCTGTAACCTTTCTTTGCTCCTCCATGCCATGGTCTTGTATTTCTAAATAAAAACCATCTTTAAAGATATCCTTATACATTAAGGCAACTTCTTTTGCCTTTTCATAGTCTTCTCTTAATAAATTCTTTTGTACTTCTCCACCAAGACAAGCACTTAAAGCAATTAAACCTGCACTATGCTTTCTTAAGAAATCATGGTCAACCCTCGGCTTATAATAAAATCCATCAATAGATGCTGATGATACTATTTTCATTAGATTTTCATAACCAACTTCATTTTTTACTAATAAAACTAAGTGATATGTACCATTATCCTTATCATTAATTTTTATATTCATAGACTTGCCTGCTACATATACTTCACAACCAAGTATAGGCTTAATTCCCTGTGCTATAGCCTCCTTATAAAATGCAACGCATCCATACATAACTCCATGGTCAGTAATAGCTATACTATCCATTCCAAGTTCTTTTGCTCTACTAATAACCTTCTTAATTTTAGCTGAGCTATCAAGCAAACTATATTCAGTATGTAAGTGGAGATGACAGAATCTTTTATTTTCCAATAAGACACCCCCTTATTATGATTATTTACTAAAAATTTTAAACTAATAAATAGATTATTACAATTATATATATAACTTTAAGGCCTGCCGTAGCAGACCTTATTTTAAAAACTATATTTAAATTATTGACTATTTAGTAATTTCCACTCCTAATTTCTTCAGCTATTTTTTCTATTTTTCTTAGTCTGTGGTTTATTCCTGATTTACCTACTGGTGGATCTAACATTTCTCCTAATTCCTTAAGTGATTCATCAGGATAACTTAACCTAAGCTCTGCAACCTCTTGAAGATTTTTAGGTAATCTTTTAAGTCCTATACTACTTTGAATAAGTTTTATACTTTCAACCTGTCTAACTGCGGCATTAACTGTTTTACTTAAATTAGCTGTTTCACAGTTAACAAGTCTATTTACGTTATTTCTCATTTCCTTCATTATTCTTATATTTTCTAATTCAAGTAATGAAGTATGAGCTCCAACAATGTTTAAAAGATCAACTATTTGTTCACCTTCTTTTATATATATTATAAAGCTATTTTTTCTTTGAATAACCTTTGAGTTTAATCCAAAAGAATTAATAAGCTTAGATAAATCAATTGCATATTCCTCACTATGTGTTACAAATTCTAAATGATATGTCTTCTCAGGATTAGTTACACTTCCTCCACCAATAAAAGCTCCCCTTATATATGCTTTCTTATACTCCTCAGTCTTTACCATTTCAGGATCTATTTTATAATCAATAGTTAGTACTCCATCTATTTCCTTAAAAATTCCTGTTTCTTGAAGTAATTCCCTGACTCCCATGTATTCTTCAATTAAAACCATATATATATTGTTTTTCTTTAAAGAGTTACTCTTTTTAACCATTAATTTAGAATGTATATCAAAGTGTTCCTTTAGTATAGTGAATATATGTCTTGCTGAAGCTGGATTTTCTGTTGTAATTCTAAAGCTAAGACCCTTCCCACTAAATCCTATTGTTCCACTACCTTTCATTATTGCTGAAAGCTCTGCTAATGCTTCCTCTTTAGATATATCTGTATATCTACATATTTCTCCTTTTACTTTCGCTGAAAACGACATAAATTATTCTCCTAACTAACTATAAATATATACTTCATTATACCATAAACTGTGCCGTATGTGTCATAATATAATATTGGAAAAATAATAGGCTATATCAAAATTTTAGATATAGCCTAATAATTTTATTTTTTATTTCCTATCTTTTTAGATAAATACATATACTCTATAATTTTCTTTTTATCATAAAGCAATTTTTTATCTAAAATAGTTGTCATTAAAACTTGTGCCAAATGCTCTGCATCATGCTTTACATATCCCTTAGTTATCTTTACTAAATCAGTTTCAACAACTTTAACATTTAAATCTTCTATGTTTTCATAATCTAATTTTACTAATTTAGATCCTTGACTTAAATATCTTTCTTCTACATCAGTAGGAATTGTCCCATTATTTGCAATAACATATTGAACACTATTTTTCCCACTATACTTCATTAACGTCTTTATATGATCAGATACTGCAAAATTATCTGTTTCTCCTGGTTGAGTCATTACATTAGATATATATATCTTTATTGCATCACTCTTATTTATTCCTTCAACTATGTCTTCCACTAATAAATTAGGAATTATACTAGTATAAAGACTTCCTGGTCCCATAACAATAGCATCAGCTTCTTTAATGGCTATAAGTGCATCAATTAACGGCTTAGCTTTTTCTGGATTAATTTTTAATTGTTTTATTTTACTTTTTTGTTTTATAACCTCTTCTGGGATTATAGATTCACCTTCTACTACATTTCCATTTTCAAGTTCTGCTATAAGCTTCATATCATCAAGTGTAACAGGTAATACCTTTCCTGTTACTGCAAGTACTGAACTCATTTTTTGAACAGCATCTTCAAAATTATCACTTATTCCTGCCATTGCAGCTAAAAATAAATTACCAAAATTTTGACCCTTTAATGATCCTTCTTTAAATCTATACTGAAGTAAATCTTCCATAATAGGCTCAGTATCAGCTAATGCTAAAATACAGTTACGTATATCTCCTGGAGGAAGCATTCCAAGGTCTGCTCTAAGTTTTCCTGATCCTCCCCCATCATCTCCAACTGTTACTATTGCTGTTATATTATTTGTATATAACTTTAATCCTCTCAACATTGTAGATAGTCCTGTTCCTCCACCAATAACAACTACTTTAGGACCACCTACATGAACTCTCTTCTCATCTACAAGTTCTTCTATATTCTTATCATTTATGGTTATTTTAACTTTTTCAGAATTTATTAAAGAAATAAAAGATTTAACGAATTCCGAAAATGCTATATACATTATTACAATTCCAATTAAACTTAAAAATAAATATAAAAGTCTTATAGAGTTGCTGCAATCTTTATTTGAAAAAATTTCAACAACTCCTAATACAAGCACCACTACCCCAACGAATCCAAGGAATATCCATCTTTTCATCCTTATTCCCGGCTTCATTAAAAATTCCATTATCATAGCTTTTTATCCCCTTTATGAACATCTTCCTTAATATCTCTATGTTCAATATACACATTATAATTTTTCTCATATAAATTCTCATAAATCTCATTTGCTATAGCTACTGATCTATGTCTTCCACCTGTGCAACCTATTGAAATAATAAGTTGTCTTTTACCTTCTTTTTGATAGTTAGGAATTAAAAATTCAAGCATATCATTTACTTTTTCTAAGAATGATTTAGTTTCATCTTGTTGTAATACATAATCTCTAACTGGTGCATCCAATCCAGAAAACGGCTTTAATTCTGGTATATAAAATGGATTTGGTATAAACCTAACATCAAATACTAAATCAGAATCAACTGGTATACCATACTTAAATCCAAAGCTTAATATAGTAATTGATAATTGCTTTTCTGGTAATGTTTCATCTCCGAAATACTTAGTCATTTCTTCTCTTAAATCACCTATTTTATATTTTGAAGTATCTATTATAATATCAGCTTTATCTTTAACTTCTCTTAATTTCTTTCTTTCTAATGCAATTCCAGTTATAACTCTACCTCCACCAGATAATGGATGGCTTCTTCTTTTTTCCTTAAATCTTTTTACAAGCACCTCATCAGTTGCATCTAAAAATAATATTTCATATTTAAATTGTTTTTTCTCTAAATCTCTTAAACTTTCAAATAAGTCATTAAAGAATACTCCACCTCTTATATCTATAACTAATGCAACCTTATCTATTTTCCCATCACTTTGTCTACATGCTTCTGCAAACTTGGTTATTAGTGTAGGTGGAAGATTATCTACACAAAAATAACCCATATCCTCTAAGCTTTTAGTTGCCTCTGATTTACCTGCTCCCGATAATCCCGTAACTATAATAAATCTCATGTAATACCTCCAAAAATCTCTTTTTTATAAAATCAACAATTCTTATTTTAATTACAATACAAAAATTAAACTAATGAAATTAAAATTTATTACCTTTTTCTAATGTAACTAATTTCAATTATATCATATATATCAAAATTTTAACTATTTCATTATAAAACTTAAATATTATATTAAATAAAGAAGCTATTTAAGTAACTTCTTTATCAGTATTCTTGTCTTAAATTACCTACATTATACTTAATATATATTATGACTAATCAATTATTTGTGTTACATCTTTTTGAACTCAATACATTTTCCAATTATCATATATAGCCTTTATATATTTTTCAAAATTATCTCTTTGAGTATGATTATTATCATAATATACTTTATTTTCAGTTACTATATTATTTAGGGCAATTGAATCCAAAGTATACATTTTTTTATATTCTCCCGCTTTATATAGAGTTCTTAATTTCTCACCTATATCTAATAATGAGTTATAATACTCTCCATTAGAAAATCCCCTTATTATATTTTTATCTGATGAATATTTAGAAAAAAATAATGACTTAGCTAACCATCCTTCCATAGCAATTCCGTCCCTTGTTGTATTAGTTAATACATGGTTTATATAATCAGTAAATTCAGTAAAGTTACCATCATATAACTTTATTCCAACTATCGGGTACCAAAGTCCCCTAATCTTCCCACTATTGGTTCCTGATGATCTAAAGAAAGGTAATATCACTCTTTCTATACCGTCATCATATTCAATATCAACATCTATTAATCCTATAACTCTAAATGGCTCTATAGTATATAAATTTACTCTAAAACTTTCAAGATATATTTTAGATGAATCAATTAACTTAACCATAATATCACCTTCTCTTAATCTTCATTTGTTTTTTTAAGTATTTCAAGTTGTTCTCTTACTTGCTCTATATTATCGTATTCTTCTTCAATACCCATTAATTTCTTTTAAAAAATACTCTCCTCCTTATTTAAATCTAGTTCTTCATACCAAGGTTTTTCTTCCTTTGAAGATGGTATATATGATGAATAATATAAGTGAATTAAAAAATCGCCTATATACCAATAATCTTCCTGTTTCATATATTTTTCATTATCTATATATCTAGCTAGTCCAAAATCAATTAGTGCTAATTCATGATTATCTTTTATAATTACATTAGGCAATCTAACATATCTATGAACTATATTTTCCTTATGCATTACTTCAACTAAATCAAAGAGTTTTTTAACTATTTGGTAAATTTCACTTTTTGAAAAAACATATCTATCTTTAGTTATTAAATGTTCGAAAACAATTCCTTCAATATATTCTAATATATATCCTTCTCTATATTTATCTTTAAATTTCGATATAAACTTAGGAATCTTGGATCATTCAATTTACTTAATACGCTCTCTTCATAAAATAACTTTTCTCTTGTTTGCTTAAGCATTTTTTTCTTTAATTGCTTTATTACATATTTTTCTCCCTTTTCATTTATAGCTAAATATGCAATTCCATACCTACCTTCTCCTATTAATTCAATAATAGTATATTCCCCTATCTTTGAGTTTTTCTTAAAATACTTATCCATTGTTTTCATCCCTATTTTTTAAGAATACCTTATTCTTCCCTACTACATCCTATGATTTTAATAATGATTACGTTACATTTTTTATTGTTATGTTTATCATTTTGAAATTTAAATTATTAAATACTAAATTAATATGTATAAAAAAAGAAGCTACCAAATTGGTAACTTCCTATTCTTCCCCTATTATTCTTACTTCTGTATGAAGGTCAACTCCAAATTGTTTTTTAACTTCATCTTGAATATGCTTTATTAAATCAGTAATATCCTTAGCTGTAGCATTTCCTTTATTAATTACAAATCCAGAATGTTTTTCTGAAACAGCTGCTCCACCTATAGAATATCCTTTTAAACCTGCATCTTGAATAAGTTTACCAGCAAAATACCCTTCTGGTCTTTTAAATGTACTTCCCGCTGATGGATATTCAAGTGGTTGCTTAGATTCTCTCTTATTAGTTAAATCATCAACTAAATCCTTAATAGTTTTCACTTGACCTTTTTTTAATTTAAATACAGCTGATAATACTGTATATCCCTTTTTCATAACTAAAGAAGATCTATATCCAAAATCTAATTCCTCATTTGTAAGGGTTATTACATTGCAATTTTCATCAATTACTTCAGCACTTTCAATAACATGTGCAATTTCTCCATCATAAGCACCAGCATTCATGAATACAGCCCCACCAATTGTTCCTGGTATTCCACATGCGAATTCAAATCCTGTTAATGAATTCTCCATAGCTTTATCTGAAACTGCTTTTAACATTGCACCACATTCTGCTTCAATTCTCTCATCATTTACAGTTACATTGTGAACGCCCTTTAGTGATATAACAACACCTCTAAAACCACCATCTCTAACTAATATGTTAGAACCATTTCCTATAACATAAACCGGAATATTATTTTCCTTACAAATACAAATACTCTTTTTTATTTGTTCTTTTGACTCTGGAATTAATAAAATATCAGCCGGTCCTCCAACTTTAAAATTAACATAACTACTTAACTTCTCATCTATCTTAATATTATCTTCATTGTAAAATTCTCTAAATAGCCCTACAAATTTACCGTATTTATTCATGATAAGCTCCTTAAAATATAAAATATTTACAGTTTAATAGTATAAAGTATATTATAACATTAAACAAGTAATTTCCTCTTAATTATTGCCATTAAAGTAAATATAAATACTTTCTGCTGATTTTTTATCTATAGATGGAACCTCTAGTAATTCCTCTATTGTGGCCTTTTTAATATTATCTACACTTCCAAACTTCATTAATAAAGCTCTTCTTCGTTTTTCTCCTACATTAGGTATATCATCTAAAATAGAATGTAACGTTCTTTTATCTCTTAAACTTCTATGATATGTTATTGCAAATCTATGAACTTCGTCTTGTATTCTTCTTATTAATTGCATTAAATTTGAGCTTCTATTAATAAGTAATTCTTTATTATTATATACTATACCTCTAGTTTGGTGTTTATCATCCTTAACCAATCCGCATACTGGAATATTTATATTTAAACTTTCTAGCACTTCTAGTGCTATATTTACTTGTCCTTTACCTCCATCCATCATTATTAAATCAGGAAAATTAGAAAACTTTCCTGCAGATAATTTTAAATTTCTTTCTTGAATGGCCTTTACTTCCTCTAATCCGTGATTAAACCTTCTAGTTAATATTTCTCTCATACTGTCATAGTCATTAGCACCCTTTACAGTTTTTATCTTAAATCTTCTATAATCACTATTTTTTGCTCTTCCTTCTTCAAATACAACCATTGTTCCTACAGAATCAACACCTTGAATATTTGATATATCATAAGCTTCTATTCTAGATGGCCATTCATCAAGCTCTAACAAGTGTTGAAGCTCTTGTAAGGATATTCTATTCATTTCTTTATCTTTCAAATATTTATCCTTAAATTTTTCCAAGGTAATCCTTGCATTATTCTTAACCATTTCTAACATATCTTTTTTCTGTCCTTTTTGAGGAACCTTAATCCATACCTTAGATCCTCTTTTTATAGTTAAGTATTCTTCCATTAGCTCAACTTCATTAATTTCAGGGACATATATTGTTTTAGGAACTTTAGCTGTACCTCCATAAAATGATGCTATAAATTCTTCTAATATCTCTGCTATACTTTCATTTGCTGTGTTTTCAAATAAAAAATGCTCTCTTCCAAGTATCTTTCCATCTCTAGAGAAAAATACTTGAATACAACTATCCTTTTCATCTTGATCTATATTAATAAAATCTTCATCGCCCTCCATAGTTTTAAATATCTTTTGCTTTTCAACTATGGCTTCTATTGCTAATATCTTATCCCTTAATGATGCAGCCTTTTCAAACTCTAAATTTTCTGCTGCAGTTTCCATTTCTTGTTTTAGCATTTTAGTAACATAAGTATCTTTTCCACTTAAAATATCAATTATATCAGTTATCATTTTTCCATACTCTTCTTTGCCTATATATCCTCCGCAAGGCCCAAAGCATTTTTTTATATGATAATTTAAGCAAGGTCGTACAGGCTCCCCCTTTTCCTTTATTGCTAATTTACATGTTCTTAAAGGAAATATCTTATATATCAAATTTATAGTTTCATATACTGCTGCTCCATTAGTATATGGTCCAAAATACTTGCTTCCATCTTTAGCAAAATTCCTAGTTACAAAAACTCTTGGAAAGTCATCCTTAGTTGTTATTTTTATAAAAGGATAAAACTTATCATCCTTTAACAATATATTATACTTAGGGCTATATTTCTTTATTAAATTACACTCTAAAATAAGTGCTTCCATCTCTGAATCTGTAACTATATACTCAAATTCAGCAATATTCCTTACCATAACTCTTACTTTTTCAGAGTGATTCTTTGAATTTTGAAAATAACTTTTTACTCTATTCTTTAAAATCTTTGCTTTTCCAACATAAATAACTTCACCTAATGAATTCTTCATCAAATAAACTCCAGGTTTATCAGGTAAATTCTTTAAGTGATATTCAAAATCAAACATATCTATCTACCCTCTCTTTTGTAAAAAGTTAAGAGTTAAAAATTAAGAGTTACTAATTTAAGGATGAAACTTCTATAGAAGCTTCTAAAATATTATTTTTAATTTAGCTCTGACTAAATTAATACCTTAATTCTTCACTCTTAACTCTTAACTCTTAAATAACCGAACTTATTAACTTTTTAAATTTATTATTATATAGAAATTTTTTCATTAATGTCAGTTCTAGATTAGTCTCCTAAAACTGCTTGCCTAACAACTTTACTAGCTACTGTTGCTGCTGCTCCTGAACCAGTACCACCATTTTCAACAATTACTGCAACTGCTATTTGTGGATCATCCATTGGTGCTGCCGCTATAAACCAACTATGTGGAGTGGCTTCAGTTCCATCTGGTAAAGTATAATCTGCTGTACCAGTTTTACCGCCTGCATTAGTTCCTTTAAATGCTGGCCACTTACTTAAATTACTATTAACTAAATTAGTCATATAATCTTGAACTGTTTCAGCTATATCACTAGACATAACTTGCTTTAATTCTTTACTATCTATAGTTTTTATTATATTTTGATCTTTATCAACAATTGAATTAACTAACTTAGGTTGCATCATAACGCCATCATTAGCTACTGTAGCTGCTACTAAAGCCATTTGCATAGGTGTAGCTAAAACACTTCCTTGCCCTATTCCGCTTTGAGCTATATTACCAACCTCTGAACTGTCTAATGAAGGGAATCTACTTGCTGTTATAGATACTCCTGGTCCAGTTATTACTGAATTAAATCCATAGCTTTCTGCTGTAGTTTTTAATGCATCATTTCCTAATTCCATTGCTAATGTCCCAAATACAACATTACTTGATACTTTATATGCTTGCTTTAAATCTATTGATCCGTATACATTATTTCCAAAATTGCTTAAAGTTCTTCCATCTTGGAATTTTATTTTACCATCATCTTCAAAGGTTCTATTTACTACTGATGGAATATTTTCTAAAGCACTTGTTAATGTAACAGTCTTAAATACAGATCCTGGAGGATAAAGTCCATTTATAGCTCTATTAATTAATGGTGTATCATCTGCACTACCACTATTTGCTTTATTCATTTCATCTGCTAAGTTATTAGGATTAAATGTTGGTTTTGATACCATTGCTAATATTTCTCCTGTTTTAGGATTTAATGCAACAACAGCACCTTTATTATCTCCTAATGCATCTGAAGCTACCTGTTGTAATGTTGTATCTAATGTTGTTACAACACCATTTCCTACTTTATCATCTTCTTTTGTTAATTCATCGAAATTAATCCCGTCCATGAATGTTTTAAAATTTTCTGAAAGATTAAAACTTCCTGTATTTTCTTTATCATTTTTTATATTTTCTATAAGCCCTTTTATATTAATGCTATCTAAAAACTGTCTAAAGTTATTTCCAATAGCATTATAACTAGTTAATTCACTTTCATATTCCTCTTCTAAACCAGTAGTTCCATAAACGGCACTTGTATATCCTAATGCGTGAACATATAAATTATCATATAAATAATCTCTCTTTTGAGATGTTTCATTTAATCTTTCACTAGTTGTTAAAGGATTACCATTTCTATCATATATAGTTCCTCTTAAAACTTCATTTTTTACAGCAATAACCCTTGTATTTCCTGGCATATCATTAATCTTAGGACTCTTAATCAATTGGAAATAAGCAATATAGGATATTAATGCTATAAAGAAAACTAAAAATACTGTCATTACATTTCTAACGCTTTTTGCTAAATCATTCATATCCTTATGCCTCCTCTGATATCTTTTGCAGTATTCCTAAAGCAAAGAATATTGTTAATACTGATGAACCACCATAACTTACAATAGGAAGTGTTATTCCTGTCAATGGTATAACTGCAAATATTCCACCTATTATAACTAATGTTTGACAAGCTATCATTGTACTAAATCCAACAGCTATTAATTGTGAGTACTTATCATCTGTAACAAATGCAGCTCTTATACCCCTGTAAAATAATAAGAAGTATATTATCATTAATCCAATTGCAAATATTATTCCAAATTCCTCACAAATAATTGCGTAAATCATATCACTTTCTTTAACTGGCAAGTTCTGAAAATGTCCTTGTCCTAGACCAACTCCAAATAATCCACCAGCTGCGATTGAATACATTCCTTCAACTATTTGATATGATTCTCCTAAGGCATATTTCCAAGGATCAAGCCAAATCATAACCCTTTCTCTCACGTGTCCAAACATTGAATAACCAGCAACTGATCCAATAGCTGCTAAACCTAATGCTGTAAATACATACTTTTTCTTTGATGTTGCAACATATAATAATGTTATTGAAATTCCAAAGAATATTAATGCACTTCCTAAATCTCTTTGAAGTACCATACATCCCATAGAAAACCCTGCTACTAATGCAGGTTGCCATAACTCCTTGAATTCTTCTTTGAAGCTCTTCTTATTTTCATATGTAGCTAAAGCTGAAGCTAAATACAACACAAGAGCTATTTTACCAAACTCTGAAGGTTGAAAGGAAATAGACTTACCTATTATAATCCAGTTCTTTGCTCCATACTGTTCTGTACCAAATATTAAGGCTAATGGCATTAGTAATAAAGTTACTATCATATATATTTTTTTATACTTTGAAAAACTCCTTAGATCAGGTAGAATTACTACAATTAAAATATATGATATCATACCTATAGCAATCCAAACTAATTGCTTAATTGCAGTTACTCTATTTATTCTATATAATGTTGCTACTCCTACTACTGCTAATACACTTGAAAAAATTAGTATAAACTTATCTCCATCTGGATAAAATCTTCTAATTATAAAGTGGGAATAGCCTATTAGGACACATAAGACTATCCCCATTACCACTGCAAATGTATCAAAGGGTTTTTGTAAAAACCCTAAAGTTATGAAAAGTAGTAAGCATAGCAGATATACTAATCTAAGTAATCTTTTTTCACGCTTTAATGCTTTCATAAATCCACCTCTAATTATTTAAATGAAACATCTTTTCCTATAGTCTAAGATGTAAGTTCAACTATCTAAATCAAAGATTTAGAGTTTCACTTAAATGAAACATCTTTTCCTATGCTCCAAGATGTAAGTTCAACTATCTAAATCACAGACTTAGAATCTTACTTACCTGATTTTAAAACCTTAAAAATAGCACTTCCTATTTTGATTTCATCACCAGCAACAAGTTTGAACTTTTCTTCTATTTTTTCACCATTAATATACACACCATTTGTACTATTTAAATCTTCAACATATAAATTATTATTTTTAGTATATAGCTTTGCATGATTACCTGATACAAAAGGCTCAGTTAATATAATTGTATTTTCTTGCTTTCTTCCTAATGTTGTTATTCCTCTAATAGGCACTACCGAACCTTGCTCTAAAGTCGAGTTAACACCTGTTTGAATAACCTCTATACCATATCTTATACCTGAATTGTTATTTTTTCGTTTTCCGCCAGTCTTAACATCCTTATACATTATCTTTAATGCATAATATATAATGACATATAATAAAATTATAAAAATTATTCCAGCTATAAAAGTGGCTACCTTTCCAAAACTCATATTTTCACCTCAAACTAATGTATATTTACCATTATATATTAAATCTTATTGTAAAAAATAACAAGCCATCTAAATTATCTTAACAACTTCTTAAGATATCTTCCTGTATATGATTTATCCTTTTTAACTATATCCTCTGGTGTACCTTCAGCTACTAAAGTACCTCCTTTATCTCCACCTTCTGGACCCAAGTCTACTATATAATCAGCGCATTTAATCATATCTAAATTATGTTCAATAACTACAACAGTATTTCCTGCATCTACTAGCCTTTGTAATATATATACTAATCTGTTAACATCATCAACATGAAGTCCTGTTGTTGGCTCATCTAAAATATATAGTGTCTTTCCTGTACTTCTCTTAGATAATTCAAAGGCAAGCTTAATTCTCTGTGCTTCTCCTCCTGATAATTGTGTTGATGGTTGCCCTAATCTTATATATCCTAATCCTACATCCTTTAATGTTTGAATCTTATTCTTTATTCTTGGTATATTTTCAAAGAAATCTAAAGCTTCTTCTACAGTCATATTTAAAATATCATCAATATTTTTACCTTTATATTTAACTTCAAGAGTTTCTCTATTGTATCTCTTACCCTTACACACTTCACAAGGTACATAAACATCAGATAAAAACTGCATTTCTATTTTTATGATTCCATCTCCTGCACAAGCTTCACATCTTCCACCCTTTACATTAAAACTAAATCTTCCTGGCTTATATCCTCTCATTTTAGCTTCTGGTGTTTGAGCAAATAATTCTCTTATTATATCAAAAGTTCCTGTATAAGTTGCTGGATTTGAACGTGGTGTTCTTCCTATTGGACTTTGATCTATATCTATAATTTTATCTATACTTTCATAACCAGTTATTTCTTTGTAAGTACCTGTTGGATTTTTACTCTTATTTATTATCTTATTTAATCCTTTATAAAGAATTTCATTCACTAATGTACTTTTACCAGATCCAGAAACACCAGTAACCATGGTTAATACTCCTAATGGGAATTTAACTGTTAAATTCTTAAGATTATTTTCCTTAGCTCCTACAACAGTAATAAACTGTCCATTCCCTTTTCTTCTAGACTCAGGAACTTTAACTTCTTTTTCCCCTGTTAAATATTGGCCAGTTATAGATTCCTTACATGCTTTAATTTCATCTACAGTTCCTGCTGCAATAATTTGTCCTCCATGCTCTCCTGCCTTAGGACCAATATCTACTATAAAATCAGCTTCTCTCATAGTATCTTCATCATGTTCAACAACTATAACAGTATTTCCAACATCCCTTAAATTCTTTAAGGTTTGAATCAATTTATCATTATCTCTTTGGTGTAATCCAATACTAGGTTCATCTAAGATATATAAAACTCCCATTAGTGCAGATCCAATTTGAGTAGCAAGTCTGATTCTCTGAGCCTCTCCTCCTGAAAGTGTTCCCGAACTTCTTGATAAATTTAAATAATCTAATCCAACATCTACTAAAAATTTCAATCTACTCTTAATTTCTTTAACTATTTGGTCACTTATTATTCTTTCTTTTTCAGTAAAGTTTAATGAATTAATAAAATCTAATTCTTCTTTAATAGGCATTTGTGTGAATTCATATATGTTTTTATCTCCAACTGTAACTGCTAAAACTTCTTTATTAAGTCTAGCTCCTTTACATTTTGGACAATATTTATTACTCATATATTGCTCTATTTCACCTTTAATTACATCTGAGTTTGTTTCTTTATATCTTCTTACAAGTGAATTTATTTCTCCATCATATGCATATAAATACTTACCTTTTACTCCATCCTTAGTATATGTAACTATTAACTTATGTCCATTTGTTCCATATAATAATAAATCTATATTTTCTTTTGATAATTCTTTTATAGGCTTATTTAAATCTAAGTCATACTCCTCACTTAATGCTTTTAAAATTGCATAAGTCCATGAATCATCTTTTAATCTTCCTTCTCCCCAAGTTGCAATAGCACCTTCCATTACACTTAGATCTTTATTTGGAATAACTAAGTCTGGATCTATCTCCATTAATGTTCCTAAACCATCGCACTTTTCACACTTTCCGAAAGGAGCATTAAATGAGAACATTCTTGGTTCAAATTCTTGTATATTTATTCCGCAATCTGCACAAGCAAAATTTTCACTAAATAATATATCTTTATCTCCAATTATATTTATTATTACTAGCCCCTCACCTAACTTTAACGCAGCTTCTAAGGAATCACTTAATCTACCTTCAATCCCTTCCTTAATAACAAGTCTATCTACTACAGCTTCTATATTATGTTTTTTAGTTTTTTCTAATTTTATTTCTTCTTCTGCTAACTCATATATTTCACCATCAACTCTAGCTCTCACATATCCATTTTTCTTAATATTTTCTAATACCTTTTCATGTGTTCCCTTTTTTCCTCTTATAATTGGTGCTAAAACTTGAATCTTAGTTCTATCCCCAATAGCCATTATTTGATCCACAATTTGATCCACAGATTGCTTGCTTATTACCTTGCCACATTTAGGGCAATGTGGAATACCTATTCTTGCATATAATAATCTTAGATAATCATATATTTCTGTTATTGTTCCTACTGTAGATCTTGGATTTTTACTAGTTGTTTTTTGGTCTATTGATATTGCTGGTGATAATCCTTCAATATAATCAACATCTGGTTTATTCATTTGACCTAAAAACTGTCTTGCATATGATGATAAAGATTCAACATATCTTCTTTGTCCTTCTGCATATAACGTATCAAAAGCTAATGAAGACTTACCTGAACCTGATAATCCTGTAAATACTATTAATTTATCTCTTGGTATTTCTAATGATACATTCTTTAAATTATGTACCCTTGCACCCTTTACTATAATTTTATCTTTCATTTCTTTAACCTCTTTAATATACTTCATTATTTTATTTTTGTCAGAAATAGTATATTTTACTCTCGAACAAACATTCTTTATTTAATTTTAGATTTATTGATTTTTATTGTCAATGAATTTTAACCTTTGTTTACTTTAATTTTTAATATAATAAAAAGCATTTCCCTTTAATAAAAGAAAATGCTTTTTTATTATTTGTTCGTTTATTTTCTATAATATTTTAAAATGTGTAGTTGGTATTATAATAGTTTTGTTTAATAATAGTTTTGTTTAATAATAGTTTTGTTTAATAGTAATTTATTTGTTTAATAATATTTTAAAATTTTAATTAATATCTAGTATCTCCAAGACCACAGAATGCGTCTACTGGACTAACTCCCTTAAATTCTGAACGTCCCATCATTTTATCAACTAACGCTTTAAGAGTGTAATCTTTACTATCGTAAGTATTTATATAAGTCTTAACTTGTGGTACGTCAGCTAAGTGGAATGGACATTGTACTGAAACAAAGATAGTAGGTATTTCATTTACGTAGAATGGAATATCTGGAGTACCCTTGCTTGGTGGCCATTGAAGACGTTGGTCAACACTTGCTCCTACATCAGCTAAGTTTATAATTAAATCATATTTTGAAGTTAATTCAGCTATTGGACGCTTACCAGCATAAACATTTCCAAGAGCTGCTCCCATTTCTTCTTTTGGTAATTTCATAATCTTATCTATTGGTGATTCGTATATTTCTACTTGGAATCCTTCTTGTTCTAATAATTCTTTCATTATATCAATAGGTCCTTTTTGTGGTCCTTGCATAAGAGCTATAAATTTACCAAATCCACCGTCAAAACCTTTAGCATTTACAAGTAATACTTTCTTAGTCTTTTCTGGTGATATTGGGAATATTTCCTCATTATTCTTAACTAAAGTTATTGCCTTATCAGCTATTTCTAAAGCTGCCTTTTTATTTTCTTCTAAGCCAATCTTAGCCATAGCTTCTTCTTTTGGTTGTAATATCTCAGTTTTAGCTTTCTTGTGTAATCCTAAAGAAGCCTTTAAACCTAATATTCTACTTAATGCATCATGAAGTCTTTCTTCAGTTATAACTCCATTTTTGTATCCTTCCATCATCCATTGGAAATCTTCATCTGGATCATTGAAGAATAAGAATAAATCACTACCTGCAGCAATTGCAGTTGGTAACATATCTTTACGCTTCATAGCTGAAGTCATAGCAACCATGTGAGATGCATCAGTTACAACTAATCCATTGAATCCCATTTGACCTTTTAATAAATCTGTTAATACATGTTTACTTAAAGTTGCAGGCATATTCATTTCTTGAATTGTAGCTTCTGGATTAAAGTGTTTTACGTATTCTGGTAAAGCAATATGTCCAGCCATTATTGATGGAAGACCTGCTTCAATTAATCCAGAATATACTTTTCCAAAAGTAGCATTCCATTCTTCAACAGATAAAGTATTTGGAGCAAATGATAAATGTTGATCTCTTTCATCTATACCATCTCCAGGGAAATGCTTAGCAGCTGGTAAAATTCCAGACTCCATTATTCCTCTCATGTATTCTAAAGATAACTCTAAAGTTTGGTCAACATCTGCAGACCAAGTTCTAGTAGATATTATTGGGTTTCTCCAGTTTCTGTTTATATCAACAATTGGTGCAAAACTCCAGTTACATCCTATAGCAGCTGCCTCAACCCCTGATATTCTTCCTAATTCATAAGCATAGTGTGGATCTTGAGTTGCTGCAACCTTTACTTCCATACCTACATATGTTCCATCTGTACATGCTCCATTTCCACCCATTTCTGTATTAGCAGCTATTAATAGTGGAATTTTAGAATTTTCTTGTAATATTCTATTTTGTTCATATACTTCCTCAGCTTTACCTGGATTATAACGAACAGCCCCTATATGATAGTTATCTAAAACACTTTTTAAATATTCTTCTTCTCTACTTGCTCCCATATTTACAAATAGTTGTCCTATTTTTTCTTCAATAGACATATTATTTATTGTGTCTTCTACCCATTTTATAGATTCTTCATCTAAATTATATGGCTTTGCTTTTAAATTTACCACTTGAGTTTCCTCCTTAATATATACATATTTTCTAAAATATACTTATTATAGTTAATATTATTTTTTTAATTTTTTATTATGCTGCTCTTCTCTTTTTTAACTCAGCATTCATTTCTGCTAATTTCTTAGTAGAAAGATTATATACAAATAATATTATTAATACCGTTGCACCATATCCAATTAATGCTGCACCTAAAGTTATATTTTTAATTCCTTCACCTACTGCTGGTAATTGTTGTGCAACTCCTGATTTATATCCTAAGAAAGATAATGCAAATCCACCTATACCACCTGATAAAGCTTGAGCTAATTTTCTTGCTAATGAATAAGAAGAATAAACAGTTCCTTCATTTCTTTCTCCAGTGATATATTCTTGATAATCTATAGCATCTCCAACTAACGCCCATACAATTGTATTAAATAATCCTGTACCTAATCCTGATACAAATGATAATATTACGTACATACCTGCTGTTAAATTTGGCATAAAGAACATTATTGCATAAATAGCTGTTGTAAATGCTACCCCAACTACTGCTGATTCTTTCTTACCAAGCTTTTTAACTATTATTCCTACAAATGGAATAATGCTTAAGCTTGCAACTATACCAACCATTCCACCTAAAGCTATTAATGTTGTGTTATGGAAGTATTCTTTAAATAAATATGCATTTAAAGAACCAACTGTTAATGAAGCACTCATTAAAGTAAATGATGCTAGTGCAACACCTATGAAAGCTCTATTTTTTACTAATCCCTTTAAAGTACCACTCATACCTTGCTTACTTTCGCTCTTTTTATGAACAATTCTTTCTCTAGTTAATCTAAAGTTAAATATAAATGATACTGTAGAAATTATTGCAAGAATTATAGCACATTTCATAAATCCATCTGCAGTTACTTCTCCGTTAACACCAAATACAATTTTTGGAACCATAAACATTACTAAAAGGTTTGCAGCCATAGAACCAATATTTCTAAATGTTGATAATGCAGTTCTTTCATTTGGATCATTACTCATAACAGATGCTAATGAACCATAAGGAATATTTACTGCTGTATATAACATTCCATATAAAATATATGTTACATAAGCATAAGGTAATCTCATACCTTCTGGTAATCCTGGTATTGCAGTAAATGCAATTATTCCTACTATAATCATTGGTAATCCAAATCTAATAACATAAGGTCTAAACTTACCATGTTTTGTAGTTCCAACTTTATCTACAAGAACACCCATTATAGGATCATTGATAGCATCCCATATTCTAGCTACTACAAATAATGTACCAACAGCAGCTGCACTTATTCCTAAAACATCTGTGTAAAATAGCATCAAATAGTTACTTACAAATGCAAAAAATACTGCACATCCAAAATCACCTAATCCATAACCTATTTTGTCACTAGTACCAAATGGCTTTATTTGTTCTTCCTTTTTACTTATTAAATCAAGAACCATAATTAATTTATCCCTCCCAAAATAATTCTTTTCATTTATGAATACATTTACATTAAAGTTATTACACTACTTTTATGTAGAATGGAAATATTGTTTATTAAAATTTCCATTCTACATAATTATTTATTATCTTTTGAAATATCTCTCTGAATTTTTGTAACAAATATTTTGAACAATTTCACCAAGTATCTCTTCATCATAAGGATATTGTCCAGACTCAACTAAACCACCTAAATAGTTACATAATATTCTTCTAAAATATTCATGTCTTGTGTATGATAAAAAGCTTCTTGAATCTGTTACCATTCCAACAAATTGACTTATAAGTCCAAGTTGAGATAATGCCATCATTTGTCTTTCCATTCCATCCTTTTGGTCATTAAACCACCATCCTGATCCAAATTGAATCTTTCCAGCTATGCCTCCAGTTTGGAAATTACCAATCATAGTTCCTATAACTTCGTTATCTTTAGGATTTAAGCAGTATAAAATTGTTTTTGGAAGTTTATTTTCCTTATCTAATTGATCTAATATTCTTGAAAGGGAGTATGCTATTTCACCATCATCAATGCTATCAAATCCTGCATCTGCTCCTACCTTATTAAACATCCTTGTATTATTGTTTCTTAATGCACCTATGTGTAATTGCATAACCATTTTTCTTTCTGAATACATTTTTCCTAATGATATTAGTAATGCAATAGAATACTTTGATGCTTCTTCATTTGTTATGTATTCACCATTTAAGGCCTTTATAAATATCTTGTTAATTTCTTCACATGAATAATTATAAAAAACAACTCTTTCTAAGCTATGATCAGTAATCATACATCCATTGTCATAAAAATAATCTAATCTAACTTCTAGAGCCTTTTCTAAATCATCAAATGATTTAATTTCAATATTACTAACTTCTGATAATTTTTCTATATACTCTTTAAATCCTGAATTTTGTATTTTCATTGCTCTTTCTGGTCTAAAGCTTGGATTAACTGAGCAATTAAAATTATCATCTTCTTTTATTTGCTTATGATATTTTAAATCATCTATTGGATCATCTGTAGTCCCAATATAAACAACATTAGCCATTTCAATTAGTTTTTTAGCTGTTAACTTATTTTCTTTTATAGCTTTATTACATTTGTTCCAAATAATATCAGCAGTTTTTTCGCTTAAAATTTCTTCTACACCAAAGAATCTCTTAAGCTCTAAATGAGACCAATGATAAATAGGATTTCCAATTAAGTATGGCATCATTTTTGCAAATTGATAAAATTTATCATAATCACTTGCATTTCCTGTTATATACTCTTCATCTATACCAAAGCTTCTCATAGCTCTCCACTTATAGTGGTCATGGTATAGCCACATTTCAGTTACATTTTTAAATTCATGATCTGTGGCTATTTCCATAGGAACTAGGTGACAGTGATAATCAAACACTGGCACCTTTGAAGCATAATTATGGTATAAAACTTTTGATACTTCATTTTCTAGTAAAAAGTCTTTATCCATAAACTTCTTCATTTTATTATCCCCTTAAAATTATTTGTTACCTTTTTCCTTTTGAATTGCTTCAATTAGACCATTTATATAAACCGCACCTAATGCTCTATCATATAATCCGTATCCTGGTCTACCAGTTTCCCCCCAGATCATTCTTCCATGGTCCGGTCTGTAAGGTCCTTGGAAATCATAGTCACAATAAGCCTTAACTATTTCATAGAAATCTAAAGAACCTGCTTCTGATAAATGAGCTACTTCATTGAAGCTGCTATCTCCAGTTATTTTTACATTTCTAAGGTGGGCAAAATGTATTCTATTTCTTTCTTTTCCGAAATAGTTAACCATTTTTACCATGTCATTAACCTTCGTACATCCTAAAGATCCTGTACATAATGTAACTCCATGATATGGACTATCGTATAAATCTATAAATCTTTTTAAATTGTCAAAGTTAGTTATTATTCTTGGTAATCCAAATATTCCCCATGGTGGATCATCCGGATGTATTGCCATTTTCATTCTTACTTCGTCAGCAACTTTCATTATTCTTTGAATAAAGTAGTTTAAGTTATTCCATAAAGCTTCTTCATCTATATCTTTATATTGTTCTAATAGACCTTTAAGTCCACCCTCACCATAAGATGTATCCCATCCTGGTAATTCTAATTCCCCTAAAGCTGGATCCATTTTCTTAACTTGATCTTCATCATATATTAAGCAAGTTGAACCATCTTCTAATTCATAATTTAAATCAGATCTTGTCCAATCAAATACTGGCATAAAGTTGTAACAAATTGTATCTATTCCAGCCTCTGCTAAGTTTCTGATTGTTTGTATATAGTTATCTATATATCTATCTCTTGTTGGTAAACCAAGTTTTATATCTTCATGTACTGGTACACTTTCTATTACTGAAAGCTTTAATCCATGACTTTCTACTTCGTTCTTTAATTCTAAAATTCTTTCTAGTGGCCATACTTCTCCAACTGGAATATCGTATATAGCCGTTACTATACCTTTCATTCCTGGTATTTGCTTGATGTATTCAATCTTAACTGGATCATCTTTACCATACCATCTGAACGTCATTTCCATGATTCTTTCCTCCTATTAATAAGTTATTATTTTCAACTTTACAGTACACTTTTCGAATACTAGTATACTACTTAGTTTAAAAAATTTTTAACCTCTAATTTTCTCCATCTTTTGCATGAAAGCTTTAGCTGTATTTTCTATATCTTCAAGTGATCCTTTTATTAATGAACTTCCAACACCTACGCAAGAAACTCCATTTGCAAACCACTCTTCAATATTATCCACTGAAACTCCACCTGTTGGCATTATTTCAACATGCGGAATAGGAGCTTTTATTGCTTTTACATATTTTGCTCCGAATACATCTCCTGGGAATAACTTAATCATTTTATTTCCAGCATCCATAGCTCTCATTATTTCACTTACTGTCATACAACCTGGTAAATAAAGAACATTCATTTCCTTACAAACTGTATTAACTTCTTCACTATATCCTGGACTTACAACATATTTTGCTCCAGCTTCAATTGCGTCAGAAGCCATTTTAGCATTTAAAACGCTTCCAACTCCAATTAATGCTTCTGCATGTGAGCTATACTCTTTTATAAGTTCACATACATTTGGTATTGTATAAGTAAGCTCCAATGATTTAACTCCACCTCTTAAGCAAGCTTCCATATAGCCTCTAGCTTCTTCATGACTTTTACCTCTAACTACAGCTACTACTCCATTTGCTTTTAATTCACTTAAAATCATTGTTTTAATCCTCCTATACTCCTGAATAAGCAGAGAATGCTCCATCTACTGGAATAACTACTCCATTTACAAATCCTGATGCTTCTTCAGATACTAAGTATAATAATGTTCCTATTAACTCATCAGCTTCACCAAATCTTCTCATAGGTGTACTATTTAATATTTTCTCAGTTCTTGGTGTTGCTGTTCCATCTTCATTGAATAATAACTTTCTATTTTGATCTGTTACAAAGAATCCTGGCGCTATTGCATTAACTCTAACTCCAACCTTAGACATATGAACTGCAAGCCATTGAGTAAAGTTACTTACTGCTGCTTTTGCTCCTGAATATGCCGGTATCTTTGTAAGTGGTGTAAATGCATTCATAGATGATATATTAATTATTGTAGTACCATCTCTGTTAATCATATCTTTACTAAACTCTTGTGATGGAAGTAATGTTCCTAAGAAGTTTAGATTAAATACAAATTCTACACCTTTTGGATCTAAATCAAAGAATGTTGTTAATTCTTCATTTTCCAAATCCTCAATTTCTAAATACTCTTTAGTAGTAGTTCCCTTTGGATGATTTCCCCCAGCTCCATTTATTAATATGTCAACTGGTCCAAACTCTTTAAGAATTATTTCATGAGCTTTTCTTAAGCTTTCTTTATCTAAAACATTGGCTTCAATACCAATTGCTGTTCCACCTTTTTCATTTATCTCTTTAGCTTTATTATCACAAGCTTCTTGTCCTAATGCTAAAACTGCAACTTTTGCTCCACATTCTGCAAGTGCGTCTGCCATCGCTCCGCAAAGAATCCCTGTCCCACCTGTTACAACACAAACTTTATCTTTTAAATCAATATTAAATGGTAATTTCATTTTGCATTCCTCCTTGCAACTACTATACTTGTATACTAGCATATTAATATATGAATTACAATAGTTTTTTGAAAACATTTAAACTTATATGTATAATAAAAAGCCATAAAATATTTAATTTTTTATTTTATGACTTTGTTTTATATTATAATTTTTAGTTTTAATAAATAAATTTAATACTTTTTTATATTTTTTATTATTTTTTTATATATTTTATTTCTGTATTAGACTATATAACTATATATTTCATTATCTTCTTCTATTAATTTTTGCCATTGTTCTACAGGTTCTTTAATGTGCTTTGACACAACATCATCAATAATCTCAACCTTTTTATTTTTTATAATATCTAAATATATTATATGCTGATCTACTAAAAACTGTTTATTTAACTTCTTCTCAGCAAGTAATCTCATTCTGTTATAATGAGTGCTTATATTACAAATAGACTCCCATACATTAGCCTTATTTATTCCAACAAATAACAATCTGTGAAATTCCTTATCTAAATTATGAAATTCTAATAGGTTATCTCCTTTTTTTGCAATTAATTTTTGTGCAAATAAACTCTTTTCCATTTCCATTAATATCTCTTCAGAAAAACTTTCACATGCTTCTTTTAATGCTTCCTTCTCTAAATTATATCTAATAAAAATAGCTTCTTCTATCAAATTTCGATCTATTAAAGAAACATAAGTACCAGCTTGTGGTTTAACTTCTATTAACTTTTCAGCTTTAAGCTTTATTAATACTTCTCTTATTGGCGTTCTTGATACGTTGAGCTTTTTAGCTAATTCTGACTCACTTAATAACTCTCCTGGTTTTAACTCCAAGCACATAATATTATCCTTCAATACTCTATATACATAGTCTTTACCGGTTTCTTTATCTAATTTTTCATAAAGAATCATTTTTTTCCCCCTATTAAATATTACTACTAATGCTAAATTTAAATATATTTCTAGTACACTAGTATATCATATTGTTTGCAAAAAAAAAATTAGGTATACATAATATACCTAATTAAATTATAAATTTTAACTAATATTATTTTTTATATCCAAACTCAGGTATATTTCTCCATCTTTCACGTAAGGAATGTGCTATCATTTTAGGCTTTCTTTCTCTAGTAAATATACCCTTTTTATTACCTTGAACTCTTATAATACCCTGACTTGTTGCAAAATCAGCAAAATTCCATGTTTGTTCTCCAACAAAGTTTTTACATTTATCTACAACCTCATGGTTAGCTTTATAGTATTCAACTTGATATTCTTCAGTAAACATAACTGGAACTGTATCATGCATACCTGCAACAGTATCTGCTCCATATTCAGTAAACATTATAGGGGTATTAGGACATCTCTCTTCCCATCCTCTTAGCTCTTCTGCAAGAAGCCTTTTAGCTTCTTCTAAATCTCCTCCTGCTATATACCACCCATAATATCTATTTAAACATAATACATCTACTATATCACCGACTTTACATTTATCTGGTGTAGAATATAAATATGTAACCACAGTTACAGGTCTTTTTTGAGGATCTAATTCCTTAGTTAATTTTATTAATGGTTCGAAGTATTCCTTTGCGCCTTCAGAATCAGAATCTGGTTCATTTGCTACAGACCACATTACAACACAAGGATGATTCTTATCCCTTGTTACTAATTCTTTTAAAACTTTTTCATGAGCTTCCTTAGTTCTAATTTCCTTCCAAGTATCTCTTCTTTGAGCTCCTCCAAATCCAGTAGCCATAAAGTTTAAATGTACTCCAACTGCTGGTGTTTCGTCTATTACAACTATTCCTTCCCTATCTGCTAATCTCATTATTTCTTCTGAATAAGGATAGTGTGCAGTTCTAAATGAATTTGCTCCAATCCACTTCATTAGATTAAAGTCTTTTATATTAACAGCTTCATTTATTCCTCTTCCATTTATATATGAATCCTCATGCTTACCAAATCCTTTAAAGTAAAATGGCTTATTATTAATTAAGAACTTTCCTTCTTTAACCTGAACAGTTCTTACTCCAAACTCCTCTAAATAAGTATCAATTATAGACTCATTATTTATTAATTCTACTTTTAATTTATATAAGTATGCGTTCATAGGCTCCCATAGTTTAACATTATCTATAGTAAGCTTTCCACAGTCTCCTATACCCTCTGAAACTACATTATTATCTTCATCAATTATTGATACATTAACATTTCCTTCTCCAACAACTTTTACTTCATAGTTAATATATCCAGTATTTTCAGAAAAATCAGTAACAATAGTTATATCTTCTACATAATTTTTTGGCGTTGTATATATTTTTACTGGTCTATGTATTCCAGCATAATTAAAGAAGTCAAAGTTAACAGCATTTTTTATAACCTTTTCTCCATTTATCTCTTCTTCTTTTACCAAACCTACTGGTAGTGTAGTCTCATCAATTATATTATTAACAGCAACAGTTAATCTATTTTCTCCTTGTACTAATAAATTATTTATTTCAGCTTCAAAAGGAGTAAACCCACCCTTATGTTCAACTAAAAATTTTCCATTTAGATAAACCTTTGCCTCATGTGTTACTGAGCCAAATCTTAATACTATTCTTTCATTAAGTAAAGTCTTTGGCACTATAAAATTTCTTTCATACCATACCCATCCTACATGATCTCTTACCTCTTGGCTTTCTACTAAGTCATTGTATGATGCCGGAACTGCCATTTCCATAGTATCTTTTAATGGTGATTTGCTTAGCTCTTCACTTAAACCATATCCTTTATCTAATTTGAATTTCCATATACCATTTAAATCTATTAATTGTCTTGATTCAGTAATTATTGGATATAACATAAAAATTCCTCCTAATATATACTTTTTATAGCCTTATTAATTATTTTTATCTACATATATTATCTTTTTACATTACATAATCCATCTTCTATAAATGAATTAATTGTATCCTCATCAATTATGTTTATATCTCCTATTATGGAGTGTTTTAAAGAGCTTGCACATGTTCCAAACTCTACAATTCTCTCATTTTCCATTTCACTTAATATTCCATGAAGTATTCCTGCTGTAAAAGCATCTCCTCCACCAACTCTATCTAATATGTCAAACGTGTATGAATTTGATTTAAATAATTCTTTTCCATCAAATAAATATCCCTGTAATGTATTATTATTTATTGAATTTACAGTTCTTTTAGTACATGCGCTATATTTTAAATTTGGATATTTTTCAAATAAATTTTTATAATGATATTCTAATTTTTCCTCAAACTCTAAATTATTATCATTAAACTTTAATATATTAACCATATCTAAATATCCTAAAAAGGCAAAATCTACATATGGTAATATTTCTTCTAATACCTCTTTAGCTTCATCTATAGACCATAACTTTGATCTATAATTTGAATCATAAGAAACTAATACCCCTTGTTTTTTGCATTCTTTTACAATATCTATTATTAATTCTTTTAAATTTTTACTTAAAGCGGGAGTTATTCCTGATAAATGTACTAATCCAACACCATCTAACATATTTTTTATATTAAATTCATCCTTTTCTGCCATAGATATGGCTGAATACTTTCTATCATATATAACTTCAGTGCTTCTAAGTCCATGTCCAATTTCAGAATAATAGACACCTAATCTACCTTCCCCTAATACAATATCGTTTACATCAACATTATAACTTCTAAATTTACTTATTACTTTCTTTCCTAAATAATTATCCGGAACCTTAGTTATAAATTTAGTATCATGACCTAATATAGCAAGACTTGCTATTACATTTGCTTCTCCCCCAGAATATACAGCCTCAAAGGAATTGGCCTGTACTATCTTTTGATTATTAGGAGGAGTAAGCCTTAACATTATTTCTCCAAAACCTAATACTTTTTTGCTTTTGAATCCTAAATCTTTCACTTAACCCCCACCTTTATTTAAATTATATAAATTCTACTTAGATAAATTTAATTTAAATTCATCTATAACCTTTTTTTGATATTCTCCAATAAATAAGTTGTTAGTAAATTTATTTAAAACCTCTTTAATAAATCTCTTCCATGATTCTTTCTCTTTTCTAACCATTATTGGATAAAATGAAACTTCATTTTCTTCAGCTGCCTTAAGATCTCCTAAAGCATCACCAACCATTAATACATTTGTTCTATTATATCCCTTTTCAATAAGCTTTCTTATACAATAAGCCTTTGATCCAATATTTTGAGTTAAAACTATATCAACACTTTCTAAAAGCCCATGTTGACTCCACTCATCTAAAACAGCTTTTTCATTTGCAGATGATACTATTGCTATATCCGCTATCTTTGCAGCTTCTAATATTGCTTCTTTTACCCCTTCAAATGGACATTTTTCATCATCACTTAATAAATCAATAGATTTATTGACTGCTTTAGACCATTCTAAAGCCTTTTTTACACAAATGTTATTTGTTTTTTCTATTTCAATCTCTAAAGATTCGTTTGAAAGTTCTTTAGTTTCTTCTGTCCACTTTAAAAATACATCTAATCCTTCAATTTTTGTATATTTATCATTAATTTCTGTAAGGGCTACTGCTAATCCCTTAAATCTATTTATTCCTCTTGTTAATGTATAAAGGTTAACTTCATTCCAACTTTCTAATATAGGCTCTTTCCACTCTTCAAGATTCCACTCTGTTACCATACATGGCCCAAAACACTTAATATGTTTTATATCCATAGTATCTATTGCACATCCATCAGAGTCTATACAAATAAGAAAATTCTTCTTTTTATTAAATTGTTCTAAAATATTACTCATTTCTCTTTCACCTACTATTAGTTATTTAAATATTTAATTTTGTTAGTGTTAATGCAGCTATCTGGATATTAATTTGGGTAAATGGTGTAAGTTTATAGATATCTATTTCTTTACATTAACACTAACTTTTAAAATAGCTTTTAACAATATATTTTGATAGCTCTACTAGTATACTAGCATATTAGTATTCATTTTTCAATATAATTTCAATTTTTTTGCAACAATCATAACCAAAATAAATACAAGTAAATAGCTTATTTATATTTACTTGTATTTATTAAAGTTACTTTATTTCCATATTATTTTAATTTTTAAAATTTCATTATCCAGTTGCGCTATTATATTATAACCTAGTTTTTCTACTAATATCTTTGTTATATATAATCCCAATCCAGTATTTCTATCGCTTCTAGAGTTATCCACAGTATAAAATCTATCAAACAATTTATCCACATTTTCTGCTGTTAATCCTGTTGCTTTGTTAGTAAACTCTGTAATTATCATATCATTTTCTTGCTTTAAGGTTATTTTTACAAAGCTTTCACCATGCTTAATCATATTTGTTATTAAATTAGAAAAAATTCTATTAATAGCACCATCATCCGATATAATATCTTTGACATTTTCATCAATTTCAATAATTGGTTCAATATTATTATTCCTAAAGTCATTATAAAATACAGCTATATTTTCGCATAGTATGCTACTTAAATTAACTTTTTTATAATTAAAGTTATATTCATTTCCTTCCATTCTAGATAAATCATAAAAACTACTAATAAGTTGTTGTAAAGACTTTGTTCTTTTTTCTACTATATCCATATATTCCTTTTTATCCGCCTCTGATGACTTTTCTGATTTTATCATTTGTAAATATCCCATTATAGATGTTAATGGTGTTCTTAAATCATGAGACATATTAGATATACCTTCCCTTATTTTCTCTTCATTTTTATTTTTTTCTGCTACAATTTTCTGCCTTGAATCAAATATTAAGTTTATACTTGCAACTAGATTCTCTATATCCTTATCTACAAATTTTGTTTTTATATTTGCATATTCATCTAGATTCTCAATAATTTGCTTATTTATTCTTCTGAATTCTCTCTTATATCCTATAATTATTGTAATTAAAAAAATAATTATTGCTATTAAACATATTACCACTATATTTCCCCTCTTCTAATCCCAATTTTTGATGATATCTCCTAATATACATTATATTCTATATATTATATATTTCCAATAATTTATAAATATAGACAAGTCACCTCTGAGGCACCCCAGAGGCAACTTGTCTATAATCTATTAAACTTTTCACTACCTATTTTATCTAATATCTTAATTGAAACAAATAATGTTATCAAAAATAAAATTAGCACTACAGTTAAAATAATCATAATATTAGTAACATTAAATATTTCAACTAATACAACTGATACCCCTATTAGTGCTAAGATTAATATCATTATTCCTAAAATAGTAATCATTACACTTGTACTTTGTTTTACTACCGTTGTTGGATTTGTCCAATCCATTTTTGGAAAATATAAATTAATTATTAATCCCAATACTGCTGATACACCTGAAAATACTATACTTATCATTATATTAAGTATTAAATATTTAATCTCAAATTTTAAGCCTATATAAAATATAATATTTGCTACAATAGCTGATGGAATTGTTATTATTAAATTAGTTATTATCTTTCCTTTAAATATATCCTTAGGCTCTATTGGTAAAGATTTTAATATCCATAATCTATTTCCTTCTAATGATATAGATGAATTTGTTGTGCAAGATAATCCAATAGTAAATACTAATAGCACTAATATTGCTACTGGAATAATATTTACTATGTCTGGATATCCCATTAACTCTGCTAATGTTTCTTTACTTATAAATAAAGTTGCTATTGATGCTACAACTAATAAAACCATTCCAAATGCTGTATTCATAACATAAATAGGTGTTGCAAAATATCTTCTTAGCTCTTGCATAACTAGAGCTTTTGTGATACTACTTGATTGCAATCTTTCAACCTTATAATTTGCTTTCTTATAACTTTCAGCTAACTTTCCATTTATAACCTTAAATGTTTTGCTAAATACTATAATAAATATTACAAATGGAATTATTGATATTACCATAAACTTTATCAAATCAACAATATTATAATTTACTAAAGCATCTTTTAAATACATTGCTGGTGGATATATACTAGATAATCCTTTCACTATTGAATCACTATTTTCAACAAATGTATTAATATAATTTTGCATATTCATTGAAACTATCATAATTAATAAAAACGCTATCAACCCTACTACTATAGTTACTATATTTTTATGCTTAAATCTTGATGATATAAATGTTATAAAAATAGCTATTATTGATGCTGCTATTATAGGAAGCATTGGTATAAATAATAATCCTATTAATAGTATAATAAAGAAAACCCATGATAAACTTCCATTATAAATAAAATACACTATTGATGCTGGTACTATTATAAGTGCTGTTTCTATATAGCTTATAGACATTAAACTTATGATTTTACTAGTTAATATTGTGCTATTTTTAATAGGTAAAGACATTAATAAATCATAATCCTTAGAACTAAATAATGTGCCTTGTGCTTTGTAAATTGACATTATAAAACTTAAAATACAAGAGAATAATATAGCAACTATTAATATTAAATCTAAATATCCCATAGGTTTTAGTACTATAGCTAATGCAATTGAATATGATGTGGACACAAAACATATTACTGTAGCTATTAATAACAATGTTGCTGTAGTAATAAGCAACTTCTTTTTTTCTCTGGAATTATCTATTCCCTTAGATAAAGAATTAATACCAGTACTATTTACAAATGAATTTTTTAATAAAATAAATAAATTACTCATTATCAATCAACTCCATAAATACATCTTCTAAAGAACTGTTTCCCTTTACCTCTTCCGTATCCCCTACTACAACTATCTTTCCTTGTTTAATAATTGCAATCTTATCACATAACTTTTCTGCAACTTCTAATACATGTGTTGAGAAGAATATTGCACTCCCCTCATTACAAATCTCCCTCATTATTTCTTTTAATGCATGTGATGCCTTAGGATCTAACCCAACAAAAGGCTCATCTAATATTAATAATTTTGGTTTATGTATTAGTGCTGATATTACTGCTAACTTTTGTTTCATTCCATGAGAATATGAAGATATTAAGTCTCCTAAATATTTAGTTAGTTCAAATTTATCTCCATAATACTTAATTAACTCTTCTCTTTGTTCTTTGCTTACTTTATAAATATCTGCTATAAAACTTAGATATTGTATTCCTGTTAAAGCTTCATAAAGGTCAGGATTATCTGGAATGTATGCCATTACTTTTTTACATTCTATTGGACTTTTCTTTATAGACTTATTATCTATTAATATATCCCCATCATTAAATTCTAGAATACCTACTATAGATTTAATAGTAGTTGTTTTTCCTGCTCCATTATGACCTATAAATCCAAATATTTCTCCACTGTTTACAGTTAAAGATATGTTATCTACAGCTTTTTTACCTTTTGAATACTCCTTTGAAAAATTATTTATTTTTAACATACAAAACACCTCTTTCAAATATT